>JBCBDM010000071.1:0-16785 GCA_038529705.1 Bacteroidota bacterium | reverse complement strand
GTACCAGATAGGTTCCGAGAAATAGAACGACAAAGCGTACTACCGATTTATATTTTCCAAACAACTCTTTTAAGGACATGGTAGGTATTTCAATAAGCAAGATACGCAAACCCTGTAAAATTAAGTTGAATGCCGGCTCCTGATAAAATTTGGAAATAGAAATTGGGAGTTACATCCGTTTTGAAATATCTTTACCCAAAAATTGCATCCTATGTCTTTTGAAGCCCTAAAGCCCCAAGTAACTGCGGTTATTTCTAATACTAATCTCAGTGTAAACGACAAACTAACCGGAGTTTGCGAATTGTTACAAAGTTCCCTTTCCGCTTACGATTGGGTGGGATTCTATTTTGCCAATGAAGCCGAACGCACATTGCACCTAAGAGCATTTGCCGGCGAACCTACCGATCATACGGTGATTCCATTTGGGAAAGGAATTTGCGGACAAGTGGCTGAGAGCAATGCCAATTTTGTGGTGCCGGATGTAAAAGCTCAAGACAACTATATTGCTTGCAGCATTTTTGTAAAAGCTGAGATTGTAATTCCACTATTCAAAAACGGGAAGAATATTGGACAAATCGATATCGACTCTCACACCCCGGATCCATTTACAAAGGAAGACGAAGTTTTTTTGGAATGGGTGAACACTCAGGTAGCCACTATACTGTAGAAAAAGTCAGACCCCATTTAAGGTGGTAATTTCGTATTTACATTCCTGTTCGAATAGCCTCTACCGGGTTGAGTCGTGAGGCGGAAATAGCCGGAACAATTCCGGAGATAAGACCGATAATAGCAGAAATAATAGTCCCTATCAAAATATTGAGAGGAGATAGTACAAACTCAAAGTCCCCTGTAAACGCGGACGCTATGATCGACCCAAAGAAAACAAATACGATTCCAATAAGTCCTCCAATTACTGCAAGGATCATGGCTTCGAACAAGAACTGAAGCAAAATAAATTTGTTTTTGGCTCCCAGGGATTTCTGGATTCCAATGAGGTTGGTTCGTTCCTTCACACTCACAAACATGATATTAGCAATACCAAAACCACCCACCAGTAGGGAAAAGAGACTAATTACCCCTCCAATACTATTCATGGTACCAGACATTTCGTCGATGGCATCACTGAAACCTTGTAACTGATTTACAAAGAAGTTATCATCATCCTCGGCTTTCAAACCTCTAATAATGCGCATTCTAGACGAAAGTTGTGCGATGAACTCATCGTTATCCACCCCTTTTTCTGGCTTTATCAAGATAAAGGGGAAGGTTGCCTTGTTGTTATCGCCGTATATCTTCCGCATGAAATTTACAGGCAAAAATGTAGCTACATCCTTACTATCGCCAAAGAGACCACTTCCCTCCTTCTGCATCACGCCAATCACCGTTAATTTACGTCCATAGACCCTAAGCTTTTTTCCGATGGATTCGGCTGGGCCGCCAAAAAGACTTTGTGCGATTTCGTCCCCGATCACAATCACAGTCGCTCCGCGGTTGGATTCAGATTCATTAAAAAAACGGCCTTGAGATAGTTTTACATCCTCTATATCTGTTTGCTCATGCGTTACTGCGATCATCTCTACATTTTCCACAGACTTATCGTCGTACTTGAGAGTTTCTCGTTGCACATTCAACTGAAAAGAAACTCCCTTCATATCAGGTACAGTTTTCTTAACCAGCATATATTCTTCATACGTTACATCGGGAAACTGTTCTCTCTTCCATTGAGGCACTTCGGTGGGACCAAAGGAAAAACGACATAAAAATATGGTGCTATTATCCAATGAGCTAATGCTCCCTTCAATCTCTTTCTTGAGAGAGTCTACAGCCGCCAAAACCGCTATAATGGAGAAAATCCCGATGGTCACCCCTAGGAGCGAAAGAAAGGTACGCAACTTGTTGTTTCGCAGTGCGCTGAGGGCAAAGCCGAAACTTTCTTTTAAAACTCTAAGATAGATGAGCATGGGTCTTTTTTATAGTTTCTAAACGCTAATAAAGATATGTCTTTTTCTAAGAAGATATGTTACAAAAATCCTAAGCAATTATGTACTTTTGCAACTTTAATTCTCGCAACGACAACATTCATGGCACAGACAAAAAAAATCGCTTCGGCGCTGATTTCAGTTTTTCATAAAGACGGTTTAGCTCCCATCGTAAAGAAGTTGGACGAACTGGGAGTGGTTATCTACTCCACAGGGGGAACCGAAAAGTTCATCAACGACCTGGGAATCCCGGTAATTCCAGTGGAAAACGTGACAGATTACCCTTCCATTCTTGGAGGCCGGGTTAAAACCTTGCACCCTAAAGTGTTCGGGGGAATCCTGAACCGACAAGACAATGAAAGTGACATCGCCGAAATGAAGCAATTCAATATTCCCCAATTGGATCTGGTAATCGTCGATCTTTATCCTTTTGAAAAGACCGTAGCTTCAGGCGCCAGTGAACAGGATATTATCGAAAAGATCGACATCGGGGGTATTTCTTTGATTCGTGCGGCTGCCAAGAATTTCAAAGACACCCTGTGTGTTTCCTCCATGGAAGATTATGAAGAGGTATTGAATATTATTACGGAAGGAAATGGCGGCACTACGTTAGAACAAAGAAAACATTTTGCGGCGAAGTCCTTCAACGTATCATCTCATTACGATACCGCAATTTTCAACTATTTTAATGCAGATCACTACATTCCTTCCTTAAAACTCAGCGAAAGAAATGGGAAAGTACTTCGTTATGGGGAAAATCCACACCAAAGAGGATTCTTCTTTGGTGATTTCGATACCATGTTCGATAAACTGCATGGAAAAGAATTAAGTTACAACAACCTTTTGGACGTGGATGCTGCCGTAAATCTCATGAACGAATTTACTGAGGAAGCGCCTACATTTGCTATTTTAAAGCACAACAACGCTTGCGGAATAGCACAGCGAGAAACAGTGCACCAGGCCTATGTAGATGCATTGGCAGGAGATCCTGTTTCTGCTTTTGGAGGCATTCTCATTAGTAATACTGAAATAGATGCCCCAACCGCCGAAGAGATTCACAAACTCTTTTGCGAAGTGGTCATTGCGCCTTCCTTTACTTCCGAAGCACTTGAAATACTCAAAGGAAAGAAAAACAGAATCCTATTAATTCAAAAACTACATGAACTTCCTCAAACCACCACGAGAAGTTGTTTGAATGGAGCCTTGGTCCAGGATAGAGATAATCTAACCGATGGAGAGAGTAATTTAACTTCAGCCACTCACAATGAACCCAATGAACAGGAGTTAGAAGACCTGTTATTTGCCTCCAAGATATGTAAACATACCAAGTCGAATACCATAGTATTGGCTAAAGGAAAGCAATTGTGTGCCAGTGGTACCGGACAGACCTCCAGAGTAGACGCACTGCGACAGGCCATAGAAAAAGCCAATTCTTTTAATTTCGACCTCAATGGAGCCGTCATGGCCAGCGATGCTTTCTTCCCATTCCCAGACTGTGTGGAGATTGCAGACAAGGCAGGAATCACTGCCATAATACAACCTGGAGGATCTATTAAGGACGAATTGAGTGTAAATTATTGCAATGAAAATGACCTCGCTATGGTATTTACCGGGGTGCGTCATTTTAAACACTAATTTGTTTACATTTGTAGGAATGACGACATTGCAACAAACCGAAACCTGTATAACTTACATCATTTAGAACACCTATGGGATTTTTTGACTTCCTAACTGAAGAAATAGCCATCGACCTTGGAACGGCAAATACGCTTATCATTCACAATGATAAGGTAGTTGTAGACGCCCCTTCGATTGTGGCCAGAGACCGCACTACCGGAAAAATTATTGCTGTAGGAAGGGAGGCAGCCCGAATGCAGGGAAAAACCCACGAAAACATAAAGACCATTAGGCCTTTGAAAGATGGTGTTATCGCCGACTTCGATGCCAGTGAAAAAATGATCAATATGTTTATCAAGGATATCCCCGCCTTGAAGAAAAAAATATTGACTCCTTCCTTACGTATGGTAATCTGTATCCCCAGTGGGATTACCGAAGTAGAAATGCGAGCGGTAAAGGAAAGTGCGGAACGTGTAAACGGGAAGGAAGTCTATTTAATACATGAACCTATGGCAGCAGCTATAGGTATTGGAGTAGATATTATGCAACCGAAAGGAAATATGGTGGTTGATATTGGAGGTGGAACCACGGAGATCGCCGTAATTGCCCTTGGTGGAATTGTTTGCGACAAATCGGTGAAGATCGCTGGTGATGTATTCACCAACGACATTATCTACTATATGCGCACTCAACATAACTTGTATATTGGCGAACGCACCGCAGAAAAGATCAAAATTCAGATCGGAGCCGCTACAGAAGATCTCGAATTACCTCCGGACGAAATGGCCGTACAAGGTAGGGATTTGCTCACTGGGAAACCTAAACAGGTGCAAACCAGCTATAGAGAAATTGCCAAGGCGCTCGATAAATCGATTTTAAGAATCGAAGATTCTGTGATGGAAACCCTATCGCAGACTCCACCGGAATTGGCTGCAGATATATACAACACGGGAATCTACTTAGCCGGAGGGGGATCCATGCTACGTGGATTAGACAAACGGCTATCCCAAAAAACCGACTTACCGGTGTATATAGCCGAAGACCCATTACGAGCCGTGGTACGTGGTACCGGGATTTGTTTAAAGAACCTCAATAAGTATAAAAGTGTCTTGATCAAATAAGTAATATCTCCCCATGCAGCAGATTATCTTTTTCTTTATACGGAATAAAAATTTCCTGCTGTTTGCACTGTTGTTCTTTATTTCGTTCGTCTTAACGCTAGACTCTCACTCTTATCATAAAAGTAAAGTAGTTACTTCTGCCAACTTTTTTTCCGGAGGGATTTACCATATTAAAAGCAGCATCACTAACTATTTCGATCTAAAGGAACAAAATGAGCTGCTAACCCAGGAAAACAACAGACTGCGGACCCTCATTGAAAATGGTGGTAGAATGACCCCTGCAGGCATCATAGATTCTACACTTTTGGATTCTAATTACACCTTTGTCACTGCAACGGTGATTAACAATACCTATTCCAAGACAAAGAACCACCTCACACTGGACAAAGGTTCTAACGACAGTTTAAAAGTAGATATGGGCGTGATCTCACCCCTGGGAGTGGTAGGTATCGTAAATAGTGTTTCCGGAAATTATGCGTCGGTGCAGTCGGTTTTAAATACCAATAGCCAGGTAGTTGCCAAATTTAAGAAATCCGATCATTTTGGATATCTAGTATGGGATGGTCTACAGCCCAATATCGTTCAATTGACGGAAATTCCCAGATTAGCACCGGTAGCACTCGGTGATACGATTGTTACTCACGGCAGATCAACTATTTTTCCAGCTGGAGTACTCATAGGCAAAGTTCTGAACTTCGATCGACCCGATGGAAACGATTATTACAAGATCAATGTAGAATTGTTTACAGATATGACCAGCGTGAAACATGTATATGCAGTTTCGCAAAAAGATGCTCCGGAAATAAAACAACTAGAAAAGGCCGTACAAGATGCAGAGCAATGAAACCCTGGTTAATATAGTCCGTTTTGTGAGCTTGGTCCTGGCACAGGTCCTTGTACTTAATCACATTAATTTTATGGGGTATATTAACCCGTATCTCTACCCCTTATTCATTTTGGTGTTCCCGTTGACGGGAAACAAAAGCTTGCTCATTTTTATAAGTTTCATTTTAGGTCTCACCATAGATATGTTTGGTGATTCCGGAGGTATCCATGCCGCTGCAAGCGTATTTATTGCATGGATACGACCTGTAGCGCTAAAGTATTCATTTGGTGTTAGTTATCAGCTAAATACGCTAAAAATAAGTACGGCTCCCATGTCCAAACAAGTGGTATACATCGTTGGAATGGTCCTGGTTCATCATCTGGTTTTGTTTTCAATGGAAATTTTTAACGCTAGTCATATACTTTTAATTTTAAAATCGGCGTTAGCTTCAGGAATATTCAGTGTAATTTTAATGATTTGCACGATCTTATTGTTTAGTAGAAGGAGCGCATGAGGAAATTCTTACTCTTATTTATTGTTCTTATTACAGGCATCGTTTTTACCGGAAGACTATTTCAGCTTCAGATTCTGGATACTTCGTTTCAGGCCCTTTCGGAAAACAATGCCATTAAGGTAGTCTATGACTATCCCCAACGCGGTTATATTTTCGACAGGAATGGAGAACTTTTGGTTTCCAATCAACCCTCCTACGACGTCATGGTCATTCCCAGAGAAGTAAAACCTTTGGACACTTTGGAATTTTGCAACCTACTCAAGATCACTCCGGAAGATTTCAAAGAACGCCTCAGAAAAGCAAGAGTATGGTCGCCCAGATTACCTTCGGTGGTGATCCCACAGTTAACAAAATCCGAATATGCTTCGCTTTCTGAAAAAATGTATAAATATGAGGGGTTTTATATCCAGAAGAGGTCACTTCGGGACTATCAAGTGAATCACTCTGCCAACGTTTTAGGCTACATTTCTGAAGTGAACGAGGCGATTATCGACAAGAACCCTTACTATCAAATGGGTGAGATTATTGGCACCGGTGGAGTTGAGAGACGCTATGAGGAAGTGCTACGCGGTGTAAAAGGAGTTAAGCGATTTCAAAAAGATAGATTCAATCGAGTCATAGGCTCCTATGAGAATGGGAAATTTGACACGCTCCCTGTTCGCGGAAGGGATATCATGCTAACTATCGATGCAAAACTACAGGAGTACGGAGAGCAGTTAATGGTCAACAAACGGGGCGGTATTGTAGCATTGGAGCCAGCGACCGGAGAGATTCTCGCTCTGGTAGCAGCACCCAATTACGACCCTGCGTTATTGGTGGGCAGGGAACGTTCCAAAAATTTCACCAAACTCTACTACGACACCATAGCCAAACCTCTTTTCGACAGGGTCCTTTCCGGTGAATATCCTCCAGGATCCCCATTCAAGGCATTGACCTCTTTGATAGGGCTTCAAGAGGGTGTCATCGACATAGAGGAAAAAATTTCCTGCCATGGCGGCTACAACTATGGCGGAGCCAAGAAGTTAGGTTGTCATCATCATCGAAGTCCGTTGAACATGGTAGGAGGTATTGCGAACTCCTGCAACAGTTATTTTGCGACAGTTTATCGAAGAACGATCGATAAATATTCAACACCCCAGGAAGGAATAGACAACTGGAAAACCCATTTAAAGAGCTTTGGACTTGGTGAATATTCCGGTCATGACCTCCCTACCGGGAGAAGAGGATTGATTCCAAGTTCAAAAACCTATAATGCCATCTATAGATATCCGGAATACAAATGGTATACTCCGGCAACCATTTCGAATGCCATTGGCCAGGGAGAAGTTTTAATGACTCCAATGCAAATGGTGGTTTTTACGGCTGCCATTGCCAATAAAGGGTGGTATTACAAACCCCATATTATAAAAAATGTAGTTGGAGCCGATACCATTCCAAAACAGTACACCGAAAAACAGGTAACCACTATTGATCCCATTCATTTTGGCCCTGTTATCGACGGAATGTTCGATGTATATAACTACGGTACCGCCGAGTATCTTCAAGTCGAAGGCATAGAAATCTGCGGAAAAACAGGAACTGCCGAAAATTATACTAAGATCAATGGAGAAAGGGTACAATTAACAGATCACTCGGTTTTCGTAGCCTTTGCCCCTAGAAACGATCCTAAGATTGCGATTGCTATTTTCGTAGAAAATGGTTATTGGGGATCTCGCTGGGCGGGACGAATTGCCAGTCTTATGATCGAAAAATATCTAAAGGGAGAGATCACACGGAAGGATCTTGAAAGTTTTGTTTTGAACGGTAGCCTGGAAGAAGAATATGCAAAGCCATACAGCGGTGAACCCTTTACCATCAATCAATAAATGAATACTGTTTCTCGATATGTCAAATTCGATTGGTTTACCATTTTGGTGTACGCCTCTCTGGTGCTAATTGGGTGGGTAAACATCTACTCCGCTTCCTTAAGTGATGATGCGGGAAGCTTCTTGGATTTTAGTCAGATATACACCAGACAACTCGCTTTTATAGTTTTGAGTATCGTACTCATTGTATTTATTCTAGCGGTGGATTCGAAATTCTACGAACGGTTTTCGAGTGTTATCTATCTTGTGTCATTACTTTCACTCATAGGCTTATTCGTTCTTGGAAAAAACATCAATGGAGCTACCTCCTGGTATTCGTTTGGAAGCTTTGGCCTTCAACCCAGTGAATTTGCAAAAGCAGCTACTGCTCTCGCCCTGGCGAAATATGTGAGCGACATACAAACCAATATGTACGATCTAAAGCACCAATTAAGAGCCTTTATCATTATTGCATTGCCTGCATTGATCATCGTACCGCAACCTGACCCTGGTAGCGCTCTTATTTACGCAGCCTTTGTATTTGCCATGTATCGGGAAGGACTGCATTTTATCTTCCTTCTGTTTGGTTTTATTGCAGCCGCACTATTTGTGGGAACCTTGCTCCTTGGTGTCCCTGGCATGGCCATCGTAATTGTTATTTCAACCGCGGTTATCTTCCTCTACAACAAAAGAAAGAAGAAAACCCGATGGATGTCTTATGCCATCATAGCTGCTACCTGTATTGGTTTTACCCTCTCGGTAAACTATGTTTTTAATAATGTTTTCGAGCAGCGGCATAGAGATCGATTCAATATAGTTTTGGGAAAGGAAACAGATTCCAAAGGAATAGGCTACAACACCAACCAGAGTGAGATTGCCATAGGAAGCGGTGGTTGGACCGGTAAAGGGTGGACCGAAGGGACACAAACCAAGGGTAATTTTGTTCCTGAACAACACACCGATTACATTTTTAGTACGGTGGGTGAAGAATGGGGATTTGTGGGATCCATGGTGGTCGTGATTCTATTCATTGCTCTAATTATAAGGGTTCTGGTGCTTGCCGAACGACAGAAATCTACTTTTAGCAGGGTCTATGGCTATGGCGTAGCAGCTATTTTATTTGTCCATTTCTTCGTGAATGTAGGGATGGTAACCGGGTTGCTCCCAACCATTGGAATACCCTTACCCTTTTTTAGTTATGGAGGTTCCAGCTTATGGGGCTTTACTATTTTATTGTTCATATTTGTAAGGCTGGATGGATCGAATTATGGGTATACATAAAGAAAGTGTTAGCCCCATAAAAGGGGTGGCGAGCGGTTATTTTTTTGTAACATGCGAAGCTCAAAAAAATAACGCGATGGCGTTATAAGAACTCGATATTTGTTCATCTTAGTACCACACAAACAACCATTGACAATGACCGCTAGCGCAGGTATCTCCACCAAAGGTCCACAGGACCTTCGATTTTGCACCACAAAATTACGTTACGATAAGGTGGCGAGCGGTTATTTTTTTGTAACATGCGAAGCTCAAAAAAATAACGCGATGGCGTTATAAGAACTCGCTATTGATTTGTAAGGCTGGATGGATCGAATTATGGGTATACATAAGATAGTTGATAGTTGATAGTTGATAGTTGAAAATTACGCCCTAAGCAATTGCCAAACTACCTTTTCCCCCAAGCCTTTAGGTCCACGTTACTTTCTAATTTCTCTTCCACCGAATCTGACAATTCCCTGAAAAAATCGATCCCGGTTTTCCTTTCAATCTCGTCTACTGTAACAACAAAATCGTAGAACGATTTACTGGTTTTTTGATTCGGAATTAAAAATGCAATGGCCTTTGGCTCCTTTCCCGACGCATCGACTACGATCTTGTAAAACTCTTTTGGGACAGATACCCGTTCATCTCCTATAGTTTTCAACCCTTTCTCCAATACCCCACCGGTGACCACGAATACCCCGTCGTACTTTTTAGCCCAATAACGCACCTTTTGTTCGAGTCTATTCCAAATACCGCTATTGAACTCATGGTTTTGCGGACTGATATTACTAGTCAAAAAAGTTTCGTGAAACGCGTCATAGTCGAATCTCCTATCACCAGCCGGGCAAAGATGGCCTCGATCATAACCGGAGTTCTTATAATTGCGCCAATCTGCCGAACCTGTTTTTACGTCTCGATCTTCTACAAAATAAGGCCGTTTGATCTCATTCGAGGAAAGTTGATCTTTTCGCAATTCGTAAGCAACCCATTCTGCCTGTTCGTGTTTTTCGGCATAGGAGAGTTGGAAATATGTGTGCTTCACACGAACTCCTGTCGTGGAAGTGGGATAATATTCCTCTCCAAATTCGGAATCTATATCGGAAACCTCTACACCTGAAGTATTAGGATAGGGTTGGTTTTCCCGATCTACATATCTTTCTATATAGTAAAGAGCAGCCGTTACAAGAATTACCAGCAGAACATAAGTATACTTTCTTTTCATTGAAATGTTATAAGCGACAAAAGTAGGAAAAATGCCCTCACGCTGTTTATAAATAAAGACCCATTATGTAAGGCAAGATCATAGGCGGTCTTACTTTTTTTTATATGTTTGACATATGTTAAAATTTCTCCTCACTTTTTTCAGCTTTGCTATACTGTTATGGGCCTGTGAACCCAAAGGTGAGAAGACCAGCGGTCTGGATCATGTTATTTCCATTCAGGAAGATGCCAGAACGCAACCTTCAGACTCTACCTTCGACTATTTAAAAAAAGCCCAAAGTATCTTAAACATAATAGAAGATGCACCGGATTCACTGAAGGCAGAAAACCATTATTTAACAGGGCTCTATTTTAAAAGTAAAGGTAAAATGGATAGTGCTGCGGTATATTTTCATAACGCCACAGATTATGTTGTCGATTCTATATATCATAAAAGACAAGTATTATACTTTCGATCGGCTTGGGACACCTATGCCGGATTAGGGTTATATGGGGATTGTCTAACCATAAGCAATAAGTATAAATCCTTACTCGATGAGGAAAAGCATTATAGCGCCTTCACATGGGCTTATCATAGGGAGTATATGGCCTATATCATGATGCGAGATTATGATCAGGCTAAAGTGATATTGGACCATCAAATGGAATTCACTAAAAGAAGGGACACCGCTAATATTCCATACGTTGCAATTACACAGGCACTACTGCTTTATAAAAACCTTGGTAAAAAACCTGAAGCATTGAACATCCTCGAAGAACTTTTGGCAAAAGAGGACCAACTAACTATAAAATTTCAGCAACAGGCTAATATGAATTATGGGGTACTTCAATATTATGAAGGAGATTATTCTAAAGCCCTCACATACTATTTAAAAGCGCTAGCGGCCAGCAAAAAAAATACCGGGAGTAGTGACCATCTTGACTATCTGGTAAATGACTACAGCAATATTGCCGAGGTGTTGATGAATCTAAAAAAATATCCGGAAGCAAGGAAATACCTTGACTCGGCCAAGGCAATTGGTTTTCAAAACATTGCGGGTAATAGAAGGAAAGCTATCCTCTCGTATGAACTACGATGGGCTATGGAAACAGACAAAAACACAAGTCGACTTACCCGTTTGTTGGATGATATGTACCAGGATCAAGAGGAGGCCTATGCTCAAAAAACAAAAAATGAACTACTGGCATTAACCAAGGCCAATGAAAAAGAGAAAGTCCTTCTTAGAGAAAAGCAATTAACAGAATTAGAAAATCTAAAACTTGAAAATAGGTCGATCCTACTCGGAGTTTCAGTGTTGTTATTAGGAACTATTGGCTTATTGTTCTATCAAAGGAGGAAACTTAAATTTGAAAGGAAAAATCTTCAAAATCAACAACGCCTGCTACGCTCTCAAATGAACCCCCATTTTACTTTTAATACCTTATATGCCATTAACAATGAAATTAAGAAAGACCAGAAAGGAGCTAGCGATTATTTAGTGAAGTTCTCCAGACTGTTACGTCTAGTCTTAGAAAATTCCACACAAAATTATGTGCAACTGGAAAAAGAATTGGAAGCATTACGTAAATATATGGATTTGCAATTGGTCGGGACTCCCAATAAGTTTCAATATAAGATCGAACTTATAAATCTTGATGAGGATGAACTCATTTTTATTCCACCCATGCTACTTCAACCGTTTGTCGAAAATAGTATTGAACATGGTTTTGCAGGTTTAGCGTATACGGGAAACATCTTTATTAGGTTAGAACGTAAAGGTAAATTTATAAACTGCCTTATTGAAGACAACGGTTGTGGAATCACTGAGGAAAAAAACGCCCTGAAGAATTCTACTTCGGTTCAACTCATTTCAGATTTCATAAAAAAAGCTACTAAATCTGAAATACAAATCGAGAATCTAGCGGACACAAATTCAAATAAAACAGGAGTTGCCATTTATTTTGCCATTCCTTATAGATATACAGAAGATGATTAAAGCACTATTAGTAGATAACGAAGCTCATATTCGAGAGGATATTCGCGAAAAGATTGAAGAATTCTTTCCGCAGGAAGTTGTCATCGTGGGAGAAGCAGAAAGCGTTGCCACAGGACTCGCGGCCATAGATCAGTTTTCCCCGGACCTTATCTTTCTCGACATCCACATGGACGACGGGACTGGTTTCGACCTTATCAATAAGAGTGTTAATAAAAACTATGAAGTCATCTTCATTACCGGATTTGACCATCACGCCATCAAGGCGATCAAGGTGGGTGCCCTGGATTATATTTTAAAACCGGTAGACGATGTGGAATTCAGAGAAGCGGTAAATAAGGCTATTGAAAATCACCAGAAAGAAAACAATCTTGAAAAGCTGATAGAAATATCAAGTGAATACTTTAAAGGGGTAGAAAAAAAGCGGGTGATCTTAAAGACTGCGGATACTGTGTATGCCATATATGAAGACGATATTATCTATTGCCGTTCCGATGGCAACTATACTACCTTTTACACCCAACAATTGGAAAAGATAGTGGTTTCCAAGCCACTTAAACAAATTGAAGAGATCCTTTCCGAAAATGTATTCATTCGCTGCCACCAATCCTATATTGTCAATAAAAAGCACGTTTTGAAATACAGTAAGCAAGGAGTCCTGGTGGTTCATATGGACTTTAAAGTGCCTGTCTCTTCTCGCCGAAAGGACTATGCCCTAAAAAAGATTTTCGATTAAAACGCATTTGAAAAAACTTCAAACGAATATGAAAGGAATGAACACACTTATATAAAAGGTAGTGTCAAATTTGAAATTATCCATTAGAATTGTACTGAATTTAAAATTATATCTCTCATGAAAAAATCATTTTTATTAGTTGCAGTCATTAGTGCTTTTTTATTTGCCTGTGAAGCAGACTCCCCTGAAATTCAAACTGAAGCCGAAGTAGACCTAACCTCTCCACAAACCATTGAATTATCCCAGTTTAGCCCCGTACGAGGTCAAGGTGGGGGCCTCACACCAAGTGAAGAATTAGAAAAAAGTATGGATTGGGCTTCCTACACTTTAGCTTACGTTTTATTCGAGACACCTAGCTATAAAATTCAATTGACCACACATCTCAATGGCTCTAAAACAATTTCCCTGGAGGATCTTTTGGGTGCAACCCCGGTTATCCCAAACCTGAAATCAGATTTCCTCTCCACTTTTCAACAGTTTGTTGATGCCTGTTCAAGTTCCGGACTAGGTGGCGGATGTCCGGGAGACGGAAGTAGCCCAGGTGATCCGGAATGTCCTCCCTGTGAAGGATTCACCAATCAGGGTGCAGGAAATATTCTGATTAGCTACCTAATTGAACAGAATTGCACGGAGCTATACCTACCCAGAGGGATTGTCTCGACCTCAAATGTTATTACTTCAACCGCCCACCCTTTGGACACGGGTTCAGCCTACCACAATACAGGTAACGAACGTTATGCCATTAGTTTATCCGGTTCTCCAGATGTAGGAGTTACCCCTAATTATGTTAACATTCACAATCACACGATCTTGGTGGTAAGGCCCTTTCGAAACCTGTCTGAAACGGACTGTCTTTACAGTCAATATTCCGATATAAATTTCACCGACTTTCTTCAAGGATCCTGGTAATAATATAATTCAATTGTATTAATGCATGCCACCTTCTTATCAGGGTGGCTTTTTTTATACACAAAACTCAAGAAATCTTACAAAATCGAATTCGAAACCATCTTTTGCGAATTTGAAATAAACACCTACGCCTATCTATTTACTATTGATTACTCCATGGAAGCACCGCAAATTTGATATAATCAATATATCGCGGAAGCCGAAAAGCGTATGAGTAGGCATTAATTTAAAATTGGTAGTTATGAAAAAACTTCTCTTATTATTTATGATAGGCTTAGTCGCCTGCATGTCCAGCCATAGTGCCACGATCGAAGAAACGAACCCACCTTGCATAGACGGTCCCTCTACCGTTACACTAGGACAAACGTATAGCTATAGCTCTAACGGGAACGCACAATGTTCCAATTGCTATGATTGGGATATATCGGGTAATGCTAACATTAGCGGTGGTGATACCGCTAACACGGTTACTATTAACCCAACCGCCGTGGGCACTTTTACCCTGGACCTCACTTTTTTCAATGAGGGAGGATGCTTTACTTGTACCAAAACCATCACCGTTTTACCCGACGATTGTGAAGATTGTGTTCGAATCAATATTACCGGCAACCAGACAGGGACTGATTGCACCAGTGCATATGGGTACCTTAACGATTGCGTAAGTCTGGAGATAGAGAGTGTGGAATGGTCATGGGCATTGGTTGAGAACTGTAACAACCCTTGTCCCTTGGGAACCGTTACTCAAATACCTTTCGACTCTCCGGTGGTTGATTTGTCCAATCTAACAGTTCAAAACCAGCAAACGTATCCTTATTTGCAGTTCTTTGCAAAAATCAACTATAAAGATAAAAGTGTTTGTGAAGACTTTCATGAAGAGCTACTTTACTGCGATAACATGAACCTGGGTTGGAACGGCCCTAAACTAGGTACCAAACTAACTTTAACTCCTAACCCTACAAATAAGGGAACGAATGTAAGCTTCGAAGGAATCGACGCCCACGATATAGTTAACATTAGCATCCTGGATTTGTCTGGTAATGTGAAGAAAGATCTGGTTCCTTCCGCACAGAGTTTTAATACCAATAATCTTGTCTCTGGTATTTACATTGTTAAATTCACCACAAATACGGGTGAGATTGTTCAGAAGAAGTTGGTTGTTGAATAAGAAGTCTTGATCCTGCGGTAGGGAGATGTCGCAGTACATCAAGATGAAACCCGGGCTTTAGGTCCGGGTTTTAATTCTTCACATCCAAAACATCCCGTAAGGCATTCCCCATCAACATAAACGCAGTAACCAAACTCATAATAGCCAGCCCTGGAATGATCGCCAGATAAGGCTTTCCTAAAATGATATATGCATAATGATCCTTAATAATCCCTCCCCAACTGGGCATGG
This sequence comes from Bacteroidota bacterium, assembly GCA_038529705.1. Taxonomy (GTDB): domain Bacteria; phylum Bacteroidota; class Bacteroidia; order Flavobacteriales; family Flavobacteriaceae; genus Aureisphaera. Next base: position 1,386 of record JBCBDM010000071.1, on the reverse strand, counting down.
GAGGTTGTGCTCCAATTCCCAAAAAACTTAGTCCACTTTCAATGAGAATAGCTCCGGCAAAATTAGCAGCCGAAATGATGATCACCGGGGCCAAACTATTGGGTAGAATGTGTTTGGTAATAATACGCAAGTTATTAAATCCAAGGGCCCTGGCGGCTGTAACATATTGCATTTGCTTTACTCCCATCACTTGTCCCCTAACCACCCGGGCCACTTCCACCCACATGGTAAGCCCCACAGCGATAAATACCTGCCAAAATCCTTTTCCCAAGGCCAGCGTAATAGCAATGACCAATAGCAAGGTTGGGATAGACCAGGTCACATTGATCAACCACATGATGGCCGCATCTATTCGTCCGCCATAATAACCGGCAATGGAACCAAGAGTGATTCCTATTAACAATGAAATGAACACAGCTACAAATCCTATAGCCAGGGAAATGCGAATTCCAATAAGCATTCTACTCAAAAGATCTCGCCCATATTTATCGGTTCCCAGTATGAATTTCTTTTCCGAAACATACGTATTCGCAATGCCCTCGGGATCACGGATGTTTGGAAACAGAGAAAGCCCATATTCTTTCTGTAAGCCCGGACTGCCATCCGAAGTATATTCCGTGATCGCAATACCTGTAGCAGTCACCTCATGCGTTGCTACAGGAATCTCGGTGGCCGTGGTTTTCCTCCCAAAGAAAAAGACAGCCAACGCATTTTGAGACTCCTCTTTTCCGGGTATCGTTAGTATATCCACCTTGAAACCAGGCTGTTTGGAGTGAATGGATAAGTGCATCTGATTTGCATTTCGGGAGTTATCCGGTGCCAGGGCATAGGCAAAAATAGCAACCAGCGTGCATAGGACGAGAAATGAAAAACTAAAAACGCCCCAAAAGTTCTTCTTGAACTTTCGGAGCGCTATACGGGTCAATCCACCGCTTTTCTCGGTATTTTGGTTATCCTTTCGCGGACTGGATGAGGTCGATGCGTTCACATCGTAAATGTACCTAAATTAATTTTTAATCTCAGCTACTTTTCCTCTTCTGATGTTATTCATTTTAAGATCTTCCAACACATTCACGGCCTCTTCTACATAAATATCTCCGGCCAGATTCTTGTGCCATCGTTTACGCTTTTCTCGCAATGTTGTGTCTTGCTTCATCTGAGCAATTTCATAAGGAAGCGAACGATAGTTCAATTGGTTGTCATAATCGTCGATAGCATCGAATTTCTTAGTCTCTTCCTTGCGTCTATCGATCTCAGCCAGATACTTGCTGAAATTAAGATCTACAATATTTTCGTCTCTTGATATCTTAATCCATCGGGCGTTCTCCTCAATTAAATTCAATTGAGCACTATGTGCCATACTTGGTTTGCTACGTGCAATGGTTC
>JBCBDM010000070.1:0-17071 GCA_038529705.1 Bacteroidota bacterium | reverse complement strand
GTCGCTACACTACCACTTACCGGTAGGTTCACAAACGTATCGTTGATATCGTCTATGGCTAGTATATCATTACCTGCTCCATTAGGATCGATGCTGATATACACCGTTGCCACATCCGTAGCCGTTGGCGTACCATCATCTTCTATGGCATACACAAACTGGTCCGTGCCACTATATCCCGCATTCGGTGTATAGGTAAAGCTACCATCGGCATTTACAGTGACCGTACCATTACTCGGACCGCTCACCGGAGTAAGGGCCGTATCCACTACCTGGTTGTCTCCCTCAGGATCATTGTCATTGTCCAATACATTACCCGTGATATCCATATCAGGGAAACCATAGTAAGCATCGTCATTGGCCACAGTAATGTTGCCATTGTTAGGGATCACCTGGATGGTCACCACAGCCGTATCACATAAAGCAGGGGTGCCATTGTCACAAATCGTATATTCAAAAGTATCTTCTCCCTCAAAGCCTGGGTTCGGTGTATAGGTATAACTTCCATCAGGATTAATTACAAGGGTTCCATTACTTGGGTTCGTGTTGGCAGTCACCGTGATAGGATCGCCATCAGGATCATAGTCATTGGGAAGCACATTACCACTCACCGGGGTATCTACTTCCGTAGTATTGGTATCGGCATTGGCTACCGGAGGTGCATTCTCAGGACCACCCAATGGCTGGATCTCGATATACACAATAGCCGTATCACAAGCCTGTGGGTTTCCACCATCACAGATCTGATATTCAAAAGTGTCTTCTCCTATATAATCCAAACCTGGAGTATAGGTATAACTTCCATCTGGATTGAACACTAACGTTCCGTTACTTGGTCCACTTACCAATGTGAACACCTCAGTGCCCGCAGGACCGTCAGGATTCTCATCGTTGGTCGCTACACTACCACTTACCGGTAGGTTCACAAACGTATCGTTGATATCGTCTATGGCTAGTATATCATTACCTGCCTGAATAACTGTAATAAATACTGTTGCTCTATCTCGAGCCACTGGACTACCATCATCAAAAATTTCATAAACAAATTGATCTGTACCCGTGTAACCAGTATTTGGAGTATAGGTAAAACTACCATCAGCGTTTATAGACAACGTACCGTTACTCGGTCCAACAATAGGTGTTATCGTTGTGTCTACGAATTGGTTATTACCCTCGGGATCACTGTCATTATCTAATACATTGGCATTAATAGTTTGATCTAAGAAGGTATTATAGGCATCATCATTTGCCACGGTAATATTACCCGCATTAGGTATTACCGTGATCACAACTAGAGCTGAGTCACATAGTGCCGGCGTTCCGTTGTCACAAATGGTATAGGTAAAAGTGTCAATCCCAATGAAATCTGTAGGCGGTGTGTATGTGTACGTTCCATCAGGATTAATAGTTACGGTTACTCCTTCAGCGGTAACCACAGAAGGTGTTGTAATGGTAATTGGATCTCCATCAGGGTCGAAATCGTTTGTAAGTACATTACCACTCACTGGTGTATTCACTAGCGTTGTATTGGTATCCGCATTAGCTACCGGAGGATCATTTTCCGGGTCACCATTTTTAAGTATTTCAATATGTACGCTTGCTGTATCGGTGGCCTGAGGGTTACCATCATCTTGAATGGTATATTCAAAGGAGTCTTCCCCATCATAATCCAGGGGAGGACTGTAAGTGTATGCGCCGGTGTTCGGATCTATAACCACGGTTACACCCTGAATGGTCGTTACCGTAGTAGTAATTACTGTTTGAATATCCCCTTCGGCATCCACATCATTGGTCAAGACATTACCTCCAACAGGAACATTCACAAAAGTATCATTAATATCGTCTATAGCATCCGTACAATTTTCAAGTATGGTCACTTCAATTGAAGTATCACAACCATTTCCATCTACAACAGCTATGGTATGTAATCCAGCGGACAGATCCGTAAACGTACCCGAAGTTTGAGGTGTTCCACCATCAGCACTATATAGATATGGAGGTGTTCCTCCCGAAGCTTCCACTGTTACAGAACTTGACGCACCACATAGGATATCGGTTTGAGAGATTAGGGCGAGAGAAAGTTCAGCAGAAGGTTGCATTACGGTGGCAGAATCTGTTAAGGTACATCCATTAGCGTCTGTGATAACTACGGAATAAGTCCCTGCGACCAAGTTAAAGAGATCCTCGGTAGTTTCTCCACCAGGACTCCAAAGGAATGAATATGGAGGCGTTCCTCCTGTTACGGTAAGGTCTAGAGACCCTGAAGCTTCTCCAAAGCAGGCTACATTGGTCACTGCGATTCCGGAACTCAAGGCTCCCGGTTCATTGACCGTAGTTGTAGATGTTACGGCACATAATGTAGCCGTATCCGTGACCGTGACCGTATAAACTCCGGCCGTTAAATTCGTTATGGTTTGGGTGGTTGCTCCTCCAGGGCTCCAGGAGTAGGTAAACGGCCCTAGACCTCCTGTTACACCTACGGTTGCTGTTCCATCATTTCCTCCATTACACGAAACCGGTGTAGAGGTAGCTGTTGCCATTAAGTCACGACAACTTCCGGGATTCACTGTCGTAGAAGCCACAGCCGTACAACCGTTGGCATCCGTGACCGTAACGGTGTAAGTTCCTGCACTTAATCCTGTGATTGTTTGAGTGGTTTCTCCCCCTGGACTCCATACATAAGTATAGGGTGGCGTTCCTCCGGAAGGATTGGCAGTAGCTGTACCATCCCCTGTGGTTGGGCCCGTTTCGTCCGTAGAAGTAGCTGTAACACTAAGTGCGTTCGAAGGCTCGGTAATTGTGATACTTTGCTCAACCGGTAAACACAAGGTTCCATCAATGGTAACGCTTACTGTATATACTCCAGCGCCCAGGTTATTTATGGTACTAGTAGTGACTCCTGAATCTACCTGAGCCGGTACTGTATTCCATGTAAAGGTAAAAGTAGCTCCCGGGTTAGCTATGGAGCTTGCACTCACGGTAGCACTTCCTGTGGTATCTCCAGTACAGAGAACATCCACCACATCGTCCACGGAGATCACTGCATCACAATCGTTCACACAGTCAATAACAACTCCTTGCTCCAACATACATCCATTGGCATCAGTTACAACCACCGTGTGCGTTCCGGACGGTAAATTGATCGCTGTTTGCGTCGTCTGACTTCCTGCACTTGCACTCCACTGGTATGTGAATGGAGGCACTCCTCCGGAAGGAGTAGCTGTAGCCTCGCCATTTACACAACCTCCAGTAGCCGTTGCGTTTACTTTTGTAATTTGAATACTTAAGGCTTCAGGTTCTGCTACAGTGACACTGGTGCTGTCTATATTTCCTATGGAGTCTTCCACTGTTACCGTATAAGTACCGGCTACCAGATCATTGAAAGTTGGACTAGATTGTGGTGTTCCTCCATTCAACGAGTAGGTATAAGGAGGAACTCCTCCAGTAGCTACTGCCGTTATTGAACCTGTATTTTCACCAGAACAAAGAACATCCGTTGCTGTTGCAGTAACATCCAATTCTTCAAAACAATTGGTTTTCAAGCTAATAGCGCCTAAGATCCAGGATTGCCCATTCCCTTGTCCATTTTGACCATTTCTGGTGTCGATGGTCACTTCCACCTGAGTTACGCTACCGGGAACCCCTGGCAATGTAAGTGTTGGTATTCCAAGGCAACAATCTCCTCCGGGTAACGAAGTATCCGGACCAAATATGAACTGCTGATCTGAAATTCCTCCGGCATTGGCGCTCAACAAAAGATATCTTCCGTCGTCAGTTAATTCGGATAAGGGTACTTCCAGAACCACATCCCTTGGACCGCTTAAGGCAGGAATGTTCACTATAAATGACTGAATATTATTAATTCCCTGGGCATCAAAAAATATTCCACCGCTGGAAACATTGGTAGCTACATTTCTGAAGGCATAGACCATGATGGATTGTAAATCGCATGAAAGTGAATTGTCCACATAGGAGACGGCGCTAGTTGTTCCTGTTATAATACCTCGGTAGATCCATTCATCATTACTTCCGGGAACTAAAGTTCTCACTAGCGTATGATTAATTCCTCCGTCGTCTGTAACCTGGATAGTAGGTCCAGGGTTATTGGTATCGTAGATAACTTCCACTACATATTGATATATATTGGAGGAGTCGGGAATGGCGACTGAACTGTTGGACATACAATTGGCATTGTATCCGTAGAGATCGACCACCTGATCTGATCCACAAGGGAAGTTCCATTCGGTAATTTCGCAGGTTAGCGGCACATTGGTGGTAGTTACCACAGTAGGCAGTTTGCATCCGCTTCCGTAAGTTCCGTCATAGGAGACTTCGGCTCTAAAATCACCTGCAAAGGCAGAAGATCCGGTATATTCAAAAGTACCGGATAACTGGCTAGCCGTTCCTACTAATATATCGTTTAAATAGAACTCCCAACTGAAGGCGTCTGATAAAGCACTACAACCGCCCTGATCCACAGTAGCGGTATAGTCTATGAATTGTGTACACCCCTGGCGTGTCGCTGTTGGCGTAATTTCAGGACAAGGAACACAAATGTCAGGATTCTGAAATACCTCAGATACTTCTTCACAACTTGAATTCTCGTAATTTATGGTTGTAATACCCGGTACCTGAACTCCACAAACATCGGTAGAAACCGCCAAAATTGAATATTCGAGCGTGATCGTTTCATTGACCACCTGATCTACAAACCACGAAATGGTCTGTCCGGAAATAGAGGTAGTTCCTTTACTTACATTTAATGATCCGGCCACAATTTCGAATCCGGCTTGAATGACGTCTGTCACCAAAGCCTGACCGGGTAGCTGACTGGCAGCAAAAACAAGTTGACCTAAGATTTGACTGTAAATTCCCGTGAGGTCTGCCCCTGTTTCAGTTACATATAAACCTGAGTTTTGAATGGCATCCAGTGTATTAGTCGCCGTTGTTTGTTGACTTCCACTGATGGCGCCAAAAAGTCCGATACTAAATACGTTTGTGTCAAACTCTTCGCCTCCTACAATGATCGTCTGGGCATCTATCCCGGCTTGAATAGCAGCGTCGATACAATCACTTGAAGTGTCACTACTATTACAATCATCGTCATCATTATTTTCATTCGCGACACCATCTGTAAGAAGGATTATATTTCTGGAAGTAGCACAATTAAAGGTTCCATGGCACTCAATTTCAAAATCTGCCGTAACCAGGGCATCTTCAATATTCGTTCTTCCGCCGGTAACAATGTCATTGATGGCGTCAATAATATCCTGTTTTCCGGAACTGGGAGTAAGCTGAATATCCAGAGAGGCGGATTCGGCATAACTTACAATTCCTATCTTGTTTAGTCCGGTAGGATTATTGGCCGGATCGAAAAGATTGTTGACAAAGTCTATCGCTGCATCTTTAGCATAATCAATGGGCTCCGGAAAAGGACCATCATCCATACTCCCCGATCGGTCTATGATCAACATTACTTCTTGCGGTTGGGGTGGTGGATCTCCAATAACCTCAAGTGTCACATCAAACTGGCCACACTCGGTTAGACTTTCCACTGCAACTTTATCGAGAGTAATTTCCTGTCCAAAAACAGTACTTACAGAAAAGAGAAGAAATAATAAAAATGTTGTTTTTACAATACTCCCTTTTGATATACGACGGAATTGTAATAGTTTTTTCATAAATCACTTTTTAGGTGGTTACCTATATCTTTATAACCTAATTCAATAGGCTTACAGTCAATAATCCTAAGGCATACAAAAATTGCCACAACCACAGCTCAGCTCATGGATAGTGTTACGATAGAAGATCGGGGGCGATGCTTTACCAGTACAGCTTGTAAAAGGGCTACTCGTCCAGAGAGCCAGGCACATAGACCTTAAGCAGTGCAGTAGCTACAACAGCACTACATTGCTCTGCTTGTGCCTGCACTTCGATACAACTCCAAGAATTGGAGGCGGTACCTTTAGGAACCGAAACTGCTACCTTAAACTTCTTTGTTTCACCTGAACGAAGAGAAATACTATTGGATGTCGCTTTGTCTACAACAACCGATACATTCAAATTAACATTAGGTGAATCGCTCATCCTGTTTTTCGACGCACAGGATTCCTTCAAATTAATGGTACTTATGGAATACGAATGGGTACTGGAAGAAGTATTGGACAATGTCATCCAAAATTCAGTACCGTCTTGGTCGGCTGACCTAGCATTCCTATCTTTTTCTACGGTGAGTTCAGCACTACAGTTTTGAGAAAAACTGAAAGACGTAATTAACAGGAATACTAAAACACTAAGAAATTTCTTACGAAAAGAAACCTCGTTCAAAAATGCAAGTATCATAAGTTCTATAATTTAGTTAGCTAGTAAAAGAAAGCCCCAACTGCTTTGTATGTAACCTTTTACTTATCTCAAATATACGTAGGAATAAATGTTAAAGTCTTACCAAAAATCAACTATTAGCCGAAGCGTGGGAAATTCTCGTTGAAATACATAAAAACCGTAGTTTTAACATGTTTTTACTGTAGGAAAGCGTATACGTACTTATACGTATATTCCTTATTTTAAAGGACTTCCGGACGGTTTATTTTGTCAGAATCACTAAGGCATATAATCTCTCAATCTCCCTTTTATAACCGTAAAAGTACCCGTATATTTGCCCTGTAATTCAACCCGTTATCATGTCTTTAAAAAGCGAAATTGAACGCCGAAAAACCTTCGGAATCATATCCCATCCGGATGCTGGAAAAACCACCTTGACCGAAAAATTATTGCTATTTGGAGGTGCTATTCAAGAGGCAGGAGCCGTGAAAAGCAATAAGATCAAAAAAGGAGCGACCAGTGACTTTATGGAAATTGAAAGACAAAGAGGAATCTCTGTCGCTACCTCGGTATTGGCTTTCGAATATCAGGATATCAAGATCAACATATTAGATACACCTGGACACAAGGATTTCGCTGAAGACACCTTTAGAACCTTAACGGCAGTAGACAGTGTTATCGTAGTTATCGATGTAGCAAAGGGTGTAGAGGAACAAACGGAAAAGCTGGTCGAAGTTTGCCGTATGCGAAACATTCCCATGATCGTTTTTGTCAATAAATTAGACAGAGAAGGAAAGGACGCCTTCGAACTTCTGGACGAGATCGAGCAGAAACTTCATTTAAAAGTAACACCACTCTCCTTCCCCATTGGTATGGGTTACGATTTTAAAGGCATTTATAATATCTGGGAAAAGAATGTGAACCTTTTCAGTGGAGATAGTCGCAAGAACATTGAAGAAACCATTGAAGTTGAGGATATTGCGTCCAAAAAACTAGACGAATTGGTAGGCACAGATGCTGCCAATGAACTAAGAGACGAACTGGAACTGGTGTATGAAGTATACCCAGAATTTGATCGTGAAGCCTACCTCAATGGTAGTTTGCAACCTGTCTTCTTTGGATCGGCCCTCAATAATTTTGGTGTTCGCGAACTTCTGGATTGTTTTATCGAAATTGCTCCCAAACCACGACCAAAAGAAAGTGATACTCGTTTGGTACAACCCGACGAAGATAAGTTCTCAGGCTTTGTCTTTAAGATCCACGCTAATATGGATCCTAAGCACAGAGATCGTTTGGCCTTTGTGAAGATCGTTTCGGGTACTTTTGAACGCAATGCCCCTTATTTACATGTTAGAAATGGAAAGAAAATGAAATTCTCCAGCCCAAATGCCTTCTTTGCCGAAAAGAAACAGGTAGTGGACATATCCTATCCTGGTGATATCGTAGGATTACACGATACAGGAAATTTTAAAATTGGAGATACCCTAACGGAAGGAGAACAAATGCAATATAAAGGTATTCCGAGTTTCTCTCCGGAGCATTTTAAATATATCAATAACGCAGACCCCCTTAAAAGCAAACAGCTGGAAAAAGGGATTGACCAGCTTATGGACGAAGGAGTTGCCCAGCTCTTCATTTTAGAGCTTAATGGTCGAAAAGTTATTGGAACGGTAGGAGCGCTTCAGTTTGAGGTGATCCAATACCGTCTGGAACACGAGTATGGTGCTAAATGTCGTTATGAGAACCTCAATGTTCATAAGGCCTGTTGGGTAGACCCTGTTGATGCTAAGAGCGATGAATTTGCAGACTTTAAAAGGGTGAAGTCTAAGTTTCTGGCAAAGGATAAGCGGGGGCAACTCGTATTCTTTGCGGATTCGGCATTCACCTTACAAATGACACAATCCAAGTATCCTAACGTAAAACTGCATTTTGTTAGTGAGTTTGAGAGTGTCGCAGACTAATTACTTCAGTATAAGAAATAAAAAAAGCCCGGTACGAATACCGGGCCTTTTTTATTAGGCTTCTCCTGTAGGTCCAAAATTAATGGGAATAGGAGGCTGCTGATAGTCCTTTATTTCGCCATGGGCATTCTCAAATCGATTTACATTATCGTGAAGCGCCTTTAAAAAACGCTTGGCATGTTGCGGTGTCAGTACAATTCTGGACTTCACTTTACTTTTGGGAACTCCAGGCATTATAGTGACAAAATCCACCACAAATTCCGATTGAGAATGATTAATGATCGCCAGGTTGCTATAGATCCCCTGGGCAATGTCTGCGTCTAATTCTATATTGATTTGCCCCTGCTTGGGCTTATTATCTTCTGCCATACTAATGGGTTAAAGTAAAAAGGGCCGTTGTAAACAACGACCCTTTTCTATATTAATTGTAATTAACTTCTTGCTTCTCTCGGGTCATTTCTTCCAATTCTTCCTTTGAGCCTACGATTATGGTATCGTAGTTTCTCATACCGGTACCGGCTGGAATTCTGTGACCTACAATAACGTTCTCCTTAAGACCTTCCAAGTGATCGATCTTACCGCTTACAGCAGCTTCGTTCAATACTTTGGTCGTTTCCTGGAAGGACGCAGCCGAAATGAACGACTTGGTCTGTAGGGAAGCTCTTGTTATACCTTGTAATACAGGAGTTGCCGTAGCCGGAATGGCTTCACGTGCCTCCACCAAGGCTTTGTCTTCTCTTCTCAAAATAGAGTTCTCGTCGCGAAGATCACGAGAAGAAACGATCTGTCCTTCTTTCAAGTTTTCCGAATCTCCAGCGTTTTCAACAACTTTCAATCCAAATATCTTATCGTTTTCTTCAATGAAATCATATTTGTGAGCCAATTGGTTCTCCAGGAACGTAGTATCTCCCGGATCTACAATTCTCACTTTACGCATCATTTGGCGAACTACTACTTCGAAGTGCTTATCATTGATCTTCACCCCTTGCAGTCGATATACCTCCTGAACTTCATTCACAAGATACTGTTGCACGGCAGATGGCCCTTTGATCTTAAGAATATCTTCTGGCGTGATGGAACCATCAGACAATGGCATTCCTGCACGTACGTAGTCATTCTCCTGAACAAGGATCTGGTTAGATAACTTCACCAAGTACTTTTTGATCTCACCGATCTTGGATTCAACGATAATCTCACGATTACCACGCTTGATCTTACCGAAGGACACGACTCCATCGATCTCGCTCACTACGGCTGGGTTAGATGGATTACGCGCTTCGAACAATTCGGTAACTCGAGGCAGACCTCCTGTAATATCACCTGCCTTAGCAGATTTACGCGGGATTTTAACCAGGATTTTACCTACTTTGATCTTATCATTATCATCCACCATCAAGTGGGCTCCTACCGGAAGGTTGTAGGAACGAATTACTTCGTCCTTTGCTCCCAGGATCTGAAGCGTTGGAATCTTCTTCTTATCTCTAGACTCTGAAATCACCTTCTCCTGGAAACCGGTTTGTTCATCGATTTCAACCTGATACGTAACTCCTTGCTCAATATTCTCGTATTTGATCTTACCGGCAAATTCGGAAATGATCACCCCGTTATATGGATCCCATTGACAAACGACGTCCCCGGCCTTAAGTTTCTGCCCATCTTTTACAAAAATAGAAGAACCATAAGGTATATTGTTCGTGCTCAAGGTAATACCTGTCTTCTCGTCTATCAACTTAATTTCAGAAGTACGAGAGATCACAATATCCACTGTTTTCCCATCAGCATCTTCACCTTTGACAGTTTTCAGATCTTCGATTTCTGCTTTTCCATCAAATTTAACCGAAAGCTTATTCTCTTCTGAAATGTTTCCTGCAATACCCCCTACGTGGAATGTACGGAGTGTAAGCTGTGTTCCAGGCTCCCCAATGGATTGAGCCGCCACTACACCAACAGCCTCACCTCTCTGAACCATTTTGTTGGTCGCAAGGTTTCTTCCGTAACATTGTACACAAATTCCTTTCTTAGCTTCACAAGTCAGGGCAGAACGCACTTCAACGGTTTCCACAGGAGACGCATCAATGATCTTGGCGATCTCATCCGTGATATGATCCCCCGCTTCCACTAATACTTCTTTAGTAAGAGGGTTCACCACATCGTTCAATGAAGTACGACCCTTAATCCTATCAGCTAAGGATTCAACTACCTCTTCGTTCTTTTTCAATGCAGAAACTTCAATTCCTCTCAGTGTACCACAATCTTCGACGTTGATAATTACGTCCTGAGACACATCTACTAAACGACGGGTTAAGTAACCTGCATCGGCCGTTTTCAAAGCCGTATCCGCAAGTCCTTTACGGGCCCCGTGCGTAGAGATAAAGTATTCAAGAATAGAGAGACCTTCCTTAAAGTTAGAAAGAATCGGGTTCTCAATAATTTCACCTCCACCGGAATTCGACTTTTTTGGTTTGGCCATCAAACCACGCATTCCAGTCAACTGGCGAATCTGTTCTTTAGATCCACGAGCCCCCGAATCCAACATCATATACACCGAGTTGAACCCTTGCTGATCCTCACGAATACGCTTCATGGATAGCTCGGTCAATTCGGCATTGGTAGCCGTCCAGATATCAATTACCTGGTTATAACGTTCGTTGTTCGTGATAAGACCCATATTATAGTTTCCTATAATACCATCTACCTGCTGGTTGGCGGTATCGATCATCCCTTGCTTTTCGGCCGGAATAATGATATCACCCAAACTGAAGGATAGTCCACCTTCGAATGCAAATTTATATCCTAGGTCCTTGATCTCATCCAGGAAAGCAGCAGTCTTAGGAACGGAGGTTACCTGAAGAATCCCGCCAATAATATCACGAAGTGATTTCTTGGTAAGTACTTCATTGATGTAACCTGCCTCTTCTGGCACTTTATCATTAAAGATCACACGACCCACAGTGGTGGTAATGATCTGATTTACTAGTTCTCCTTCTTCGTTAAAATCCTTTGTACGAACTTTAATTTCGGCATTAAGATCCACACGCTTCTCGTTGTAAGCGATAAAAACCTCTTCCGGGGAGTAGAAAGTTAGCCCTTCACCTTTAACGGTATACTCCTTATCTGTCTTACGCAACTTGGTCATATAATACAGACCCAATACCATATCCTGAGACGGTACCGCAACCGGTGATCCGTTCGCAGGGTTTAGGATATTGTGAGATGCCAACATCAATAACTGAGCCTCCAGAATCGCTTCCGGACCCAGCGGTAAGTGCACCGCCATCTGGTCACCATCGAAGTCGGCGTTAAAAGCCGTACATACCAATGGGTGTAACTGGATCGCTTTTCCTTCAATCAACTTAGGTTGGAAGGCCTGGATCCCGAGACGGTGAAGTGTAGGAGCACGGTTTAGCAATACCGGATGTCCCTTAAGAACGTTTTCCAGAATGTCCCAAACTACAGGCTCTTTTTTATCTATAATTTTCTTCGCAGATTTCACGGTCTTTACAATACCTCTCTCGATCAATTTTCTAATAACGAAAGGTTTGTAAAGTTCAGCAGCCATATCCTTTGGAAGACCACACTCGAACAATTTAAGCTCTGGTCCTACAACAATTACCGAACGCGCTGAGTAATCCACACGTTTCCCCAATAGGTTTTGACGGAAACGCCCTTGCTTTCCTTTTAAACTATCGGAAAGGGATTTTAACGGACGGTTGCTATCTGTTTTTACTGCAGAAGATTTTCTTGTATTATCAAACAGGGAATCTACAGATTCCTGAAGCATACGCTTTTCATTACGCAAGATTACCTCCGGTGCTTTGATCTCCATCAAACGCTTTAAACGATTGTTACGGATGATCACACGGCGATATAGATCATTAAGATCGGATGTTGCAAAACGGCCTCCATCCAATGGAACCAACGGACGCAATTCCGGTGGAATGACTGGTACCACCTTCATGATCATCCATTCCGGATTATTTTCACGGTTGTTGTTTGCCTCACGCAGGGCTTCCACCACCTGGAGTCTCTTTAGTGCTTCTGTCTTACGCTGTTTTGAAGTCTCGTTATTTGCTTTGTGACGTAATTCGAAAGAAAGGGCATCCAGGTCAATTCTTTGCAATAGGTCGATCAAGCACTCCGCACCCATCTTAGCGATAAACTTATTGGGATCACTATCTTCCAAATATAAGTTCTCTTGCGGAAGTGAGTCCAGAATGTTCAAATACTCCTCTTCGGTCAGGAAGTCCATTTTCTGCAATGGCTCTCCTTCTTCATTCTTGGCAATACCTGGTTGGATTACTACATATCTTTCGTAGTAAATGATCATGTCCAATTTCTTGGATGGTAATCCAAGAAGGTATCCAATTTTATTCGGTAACGAACGGAAGTACCAAATATGAGCCACAGGAACTACCAAATTGATATGTCCTACACGGTCACGACGAACTTTCTTCTCCGTAACCTCTACACCACAACGGTCACAAACGATTCCTTTGTAGCGAATTCTTTTATATTTACCACAGGCACATTCATAATCCTTAACAGGACCAAAAATACGCTCACAGAAAAGTCCGTCACGCTCTGGCTTATGCGTACGGTAGTTGATCGTTTCCGGCTTTAATACTTCTCCGCGAGATTCTGCCAAAATAGATTCAGGAGAAGCCAAACCAATAGAAATCTTGTTGAATTTCTGTACTGTGTTTTCTTTATTTCTTGCCATAATGCTGAAAAAAATATGCTTTAAAAATGTTGTTTGGTAAGATGCCTATTCACATCTTATGAAAGAAGGTTTAATGCCCCGCTTTGACCCTTTGCCATGTGTACAGCAAAAAATCAATGCGGGGAGTCAACTATTCTTCTAATCTGATATCTAATCCCAATCCTTTCAATTCGTGCATTAATACGTTGAAAGATTCAGGAAGTCCTGGTTCCGGCATTGCTTCCCCCTTTACGATACTTTCGTAAGTTTTAGCTCTACCGATCACGTCATCAGATTTTACCGTCAATATTTCTCTAAGAGTACTGGATGCTCCATAGGCCTCCAATGCCCATACCTCCATCTCACCAAAACGCTGTCCACCAAATTGGGCTTTACCACCTAATGGTTGTTGCGTGATCAATGAGTAAGGTCCAATAGAACGAGCGTGCATTTTATCGTCTACCATATGTCCTAGTTTCAACATATAGATCACTCCAACCGTAGCTGGCTGATCGAAACGCTGTCCTGTACCCCCATCGTATAGATAGGTATGTCCAAACCTTGGAATACCTGCTTCATCGGTCAGTTCGTTGATCTGATCCAAAGTAGCTCCGTCGAAGATAGGCGTAGCAAATTTACGTCCTAACTTCTGACCGGCCCATCCAAGAACCGTTTCATAGATCTGTCCAATGTTCATACGAGACGGTACACCCAATGGGTTCAATACAATGTCCACCGGAGTCCCATCTTCTAGGAATGGCATATCTTCTTCACGCACGATACGTGCTACGATACCCTTGTTTCCGTGACGTCCTGCCATCTTATCTCCTACTTTCAGCTTACGTTTCTTAGCGATGTAAACCTTAGCAAGTTTTAGGATACCCGAAGGAAGTTCATCTCCAACAGAGATGGTAAACTTCTCACGACGCAAGTTTCCTTGAAGATCGTTCTCCTTAATTCTATAGTTATGCATTAAGTCTCGAACCATTACATTGGTTTCGTCGTCTGTAGTCCAAACACCGCCTACCAAATGTGTATAATCCTCCACTGCATTTAACATTTTTAGCGTGTACTTCTTACCTTTTGGGAATACAACTTCTCCCAGGTCGTTCGTAACACCTTGAGCCGTTTTACCACCTACAATGGCAAATAACTTCTCAACCAAAACATCTTTAAGTCCTTCGAACTTACTTTCGTATTTCAATTCAAGTTCTGCGATGTCTTCTTTATCTTTTGCTCTCTTGCGCTTGTCTTTGATGGCACGAGCGAACAATTTCTTATCAATTACTACTCCACGAAGTGAAGGAGAAGCCTTCAATGAAGCATCCTTTACGTCCCCGGCCTTATCACCAAAGATGGCGCGTAGTAACTTTTCTTCCGGAGTAGGATCGCTTTCTCCCTTTGGAGTAATCTTACCTATAAGTATATCTCCGGGTTTTACCTCGGCACCCACTCTAATCATTCCATGCTCATCCAAGTCTTTTGTGGCCTCTTCAGAAACGTTAGGAATATCATTCGTCAATTCTTCGTTACCCAACTTGGTATCACGAACTTCCAGTGAATATTCATCGATATGGATAGAAGTAAAGATATCTTCACGAACTACCTTTTCAGAAATCACGATCGCATCCTCAAAATTGTATCCTTTCCAAGGCATGAAGGCTACCTTCATGTTTCGTCCAAGGGCCAACTCCCCTTTTTCTGTTGCGTATCCCTGACATAGCACCTGTCCTTTTTTCACCCGGTCACCTTTGCTTACAATAGGTTTCAGGTTGATGGAGGTACTTTGGTTGGTCTTTCTGAATTTGATCAGGTTATAGGTTTTTGAATCCCCGTCAAAACTCACCATGCGCTCTTCTTCGCTACGGTCGTATTTGATAGTAATCTCGTTGGCGTCTACATATTCTACAACACCATCTCCTTCGGCATTGATTAATACACGCGAATCTGAAGCCACCTGACGTTCCAACCCGGTTCCTACAATGGGAGAATCCGCAATCAATAGTGGTACGGCTTGACGCATCATATTGGATCCCATCAAAGCACGGTTCGCATCATCATGCTCCAGGAACGGAATTAGAGATGCAGAAATAGATGAGATCTGGTTGGGTGCAACATCCGTATAGTGAACCGACTTAGGGTCAACTACCGGGAAATCCCCTTCCATACGCGCAATTACACGGTCCGAATCGATAGTTCCATCTTTCTTTAATGGAATATTGGCTTGTGCAATTAACTTCTCTTCTTCCTCTTCAGCAGAAAGATAAGTAGGTTCGTTCTTAAGATCGATCTTACCGTTCTCTACTTTTCTATAAGGAGTTTCAATGAAACCAAGGTTATTTACTTTGGCATATACCGAAAGAGAAGAGATCAAACCAATGTTTGGCCCTTCAGGAGTTTCAATAGGACAAAGTCTTCCGTAGTGCGTATAGTGAACATCACGTACCTCAAAACCAGCTCTTTCCCTGGACAGACCTCCAGGCCCTAAGGCAGAAAGACGACGCTTGTGCGTGATTTCCGCAAGCGGGTTGGTCTGGTCCATGAACTGAGAAAGCTGATTGGTTCCAAAGAAAGAATTGATCACAGAAGACAACGTCTTTGCGTTAATCAGGTCAATGGGAGTAAACACCTCATTGTCACGCACATTCATACGCTCACGAATGGTACGTGCCATACGAGCCAAACCTACTCCAAATTGAGAAGATAATTGCTCTCCTACGGTACGTACACGACGGTTAGAAAGGTGGTCAATATCATCGATCTCCGCTTTGGAGTTGATCAATTCGATCAAGTACTTTACTATGGTAATGATATCTTCTTTGGTAAGCACTTGCTTGTCCATTTCGATCTCAAGACCTAGTTTTTTATTCATACGGTAACGCCCTACTTCACCTAAATTATATCTCTGATCCGAGAAGAACAATTTATTGATGATACCGCGAGCTGTTTCCTCATCTGGCGGTTCAGCGTTACGCAATTGTCTGTAAATGTGTTCTACCGCTTCCTTTTCGGAGTTGGTAGGATCTTTTTGAAGGGTGTTATGGATAATCGCATAATCTGCCTGAAGGTTATCCTCCTTGTGCAACAAAATAGTCTTTGAGCCGGAATCGAGGATTTCATCGATATGTTCCTTTTCAAGCACCGTATCACGATCTAAAACAATCTCGTTACGTTCGATGGAAACCACTTCACCTGTATCTTCATCCACAAAATCCTCATGCCATGTTTTCAACACACGGGCAGCTAGCTTTCTGCCTAAGAATTTCTTCAATCCGGTTTTAGATGCTTTTACTTCCTCTGCCAGATCGAAGATCTCAAGAATGTCCTTGTCTCTTTCAAATCCAATAGCACGGAACAGCGTGGTAACCGGCAATTTTTTCTTTCTATCGATATAGGCGTACATAACGCTATTGATATCGGTAGCAAACTCGATCCAGGATCCCTTGAATGGGATTACACGAGCAGAATATAGTTTAGTTCCATTGGCGTGGAACGACTGTCCAAAGAATACCCCAGGAGAACGATGTAATTGGGAAACTACCACACGTTCGGCCCCATTGATACAAAACGTACCGGAAGGAGTCATATAAGGGATGGTTCCAAGATATACGTCCTGTACTATCGTTTCGAAGTCCTCATGCTCTTCGTCTGTACAGTACAATTTTAAGCGCGCCTTCAAGGGTACGCTATAGGTTAAACCTCTCTCGATACATTCCTGGATGGAATATCTTGGTGGGTCAACGAAATAATCTAAAAATTCTAAAACGAATTGGTTGCGCGTGTCGGTAATTGGGAAGTTCTCTAAGAAAGTCTTGTAAAGTCCCTCTTGTCCTCTTTCTTCTGATTTGGTCTCCAATTGGAAGAAATCCTGGAAGGATTTCACTTGGATGTCCAAAAAGTCCGGGTATTCCGGCTTATTTTGTACAGAGGAAAAATTCAATCTTTCAGTTTGCGTTGCTGACATCTATGGACGGAATTTTAATTAAAAATACAGTGATTGCGTATACTCAAAAAATGGTAACCTTTATATACGCAAAATGGTTTAGGTCTTTCCGCGCGATACGGAAGACCTAAACCTTAAGGTTAGGAT
>JBCBDM010000069.1:0-17277 GCA_038529705.1 Bacteroidota bacterium | reverse complement strand
GAGATCTCTAACATCTAACATGTAACATCTAACATCTAACCCTTACCAACTTTATTGTCCAAAAGTAAGATATTAGACAGAACAAATGCACCGCCATAATGGGTGGTGGTTGTTTTTTAAATTTTGTAATTTTTCTACACAAAATTTGAAAAACTTTCCGTTTGGACAATAAAGTTGGTAAGGGTTAGATGTTAGATGTTACATGTTAGATGTTAGATGTTAGATGTTAGATGTTAGATGTTAGATGTTAGATGTTAGATGTTAGATGTTAGAATCTACAAATTCACTGCCGTAATGGGCGGTGGTTGTTTTTTAAATTTTGTAATTTTTCTACACAAAATTTGAAAAACTTTCCGCTTGGACAACAAAGTTGATAAGAAACAAAATTAAGATCGTAGATCTAAGGTATTGGTAAGAACAAACGCACCTCCAAAATGGTGGTGGTTGTTCTGCAAAAACCGTAATCTCTAGTGTACGGTTTTGGTAGAACTTTCCACTTGAATAACTCAGCGGGTAAAAGATGGATTTGAAATAAAGGATGTTAGCCAGACGTTGCTCCCTGCCTACCAGTCGATGGTTCTCATACTTCAGCTTTAGTACGCTCTCTTCCGATTTCCAACTTCGAACCTCCGACTTCCAACTTCCAACCTCCGACTTCCGACTTCAGACTTCCAACTTCAGACTTCAGACTTCTGGCTTCCAACCTCAACCCAAAATAAATATTCCTATATTAACCCCTCTTAACTTAAAACAGATTTACTTATGTTCATTATTTTCGGAACCCGTGGCATGAAACACACTGTTAATGACAGTCAGGTATTAAGTAATTCCTGCCCTAATTGCGACAATGGCAACCTGGTCAATAAATTGTACAGAAGATGGTTCACTCTCTTCTTTATCCCGGTAATTCCATTGGATGTGGTCGATCGCTTTTACGAATGTGACCATTGCAAGTCTGCCTATAACGAAAATATCAAAACAGTATTACAACGTTCCCAGGAAGAGATCGATGCTAATCAGAAGCAGGCTCAAAAGATATATGCCGAAGCCTTGATCGCTGCCATGACCCATATGGCCGTAATCGATGGGGATTTTGCAGCGCAGGAGGAACGTGAGATTATGGATGCGATGGAGAAATTTGAAGATCTGCAACATGAACTCGGACAGATCTACAGGGAGGTCAAGGTAAATAAGAATAAAGATAATAAGGTGTTCAATCTCCTCAACGAGGCCCGAAGTGCATTATCTTCCGAAGCATTAATGAACATCCTGGCACAAGCCGCTGTGGTGCTACTTGCGGATGGTGCTATAGAAAAGGAAGAAGAAACCTTGATGAAAGAATACCTCATCGCCTGCGGCCTGCCCAAAGACATGTATTATGCCATTATCGAGAAGTTGAAGCAAAAGGATATGACTAATCTACAGGAGGGGCAGCTTAATTAGAATTCTATTCTTTCCCCATAAGCATGGCATTCAACACCTGTTGCTTTGCCATTCTTATATCAGCCTGTATTTGAGTCATCCTGGTTTTTGAAGCTATAAGGGGAAAACCTTGATAGTGATAGCGCAACCAGTGAACCTTATTGCCATTTCTATCTTGAACATCTGCCGTGGTAAAAGTGGTAGCGACTTCTTGAGTGATCTCCGGATAATCTGTATTAAAATGCAGGATAAATGAATTTCTGAATCCATTCATCTCATCGATAAATTCCTGTCCCTTTTCCGAAATGGCATCCCCATCAAAGAACAGTTCGTCCAGATAGGTAGATTGGTCCATTATCTCGTAATCACTGGGATCACTTATACTCTTCATCATACCTTCCTTTACTCCTTCCAGGTAGCCGTTCAATCTATTTGAAATACTGTCCAGCAGCTTTGCCTGCTCCTGTTGATCTCCAATGTTGGATTGAGTCAGAGTTTTCATCAATGAATCATTTCGCTTCAAAGTAGCCTCATTGGCATCTATAATTTTTTCATTCATCGTCCCAAAGGCTTCCAACACCTCATTCGAGGCCATTCTTGACGTAATGTAAAGCCCGGAGACAAGGATGATCCCAAGAACAACAATTATAATTCCGATCTTTTTCATATCACTTGCTTTGTTAATACCGTAAAACTAGTCAAAAAAGAACATTCCCCAACTAGATTAGAATTATTGAGAAGCCTATAAAATCTGAACCTCTTTATTAAAAGAATTGTTCTAAATTCTATTTATTAATATGTAAAAGCATTTTTTTAAGAAGGTTAGAAAGTTGTTCTTTCTCTTCGGAAGTAAATACAGCTACGGCATCCAAGGCCTCCTGAAAGCGCAATTTTATCGCTGCATCAATCACTCTCACTCCCTCTTTTGTTAGGGCGGCCATTTTCACCCGACCGTCTTTTGGAGAAGGGGAACGATAGATTAAATTCATTTTTTCGAGGCGATCCAATAGGGCGGTCATAGCTCCCGAAGTCACTAAAACCGATTTGTACAACTGGGTTGGAGTAAGTTGATAGGGCTTTCCCGAACGACGAAGCGTAGCCAATACATCCAGATCTGTATAGTAGATTCCCGTATCTCTTAATGCATTTCCGGCACGTTTTTCGAGTTTTTTCCCAAGTTGAAGTATTCTTCCCACTACCTGCATGGCCGAAGCATCCAAATGCGGTTGTTCCCTCTGCCAGTCGTTAACAAGGTGATCCAATATATCGTCCTGAACCATAAAAAAATGTCTTTATATGTTCTAATGAGCATAAAATTACAAAAATATATCTCAATATTAAGATATATTTATTATGTTTGTAAAGTATCTCAATATTAAGATACTTTAATCATCTTTAAATCAAACTATTATGAAACGAATTTCTGCACTTTTGCTTTTTGGGATGTTTTCCATTCTTCTCATAACTATGGGGGCTTGTGAATCTCATACAAAGGAGATCGCCACCCTCTATCCTGAGGACCCTGAAATCGAGAATCACAATTATTCTCCTACTACCTTTCCGCAAGACACGACTCAACTGTGGATAGGAGAAGGGGCTATGGATAGAGATACCGTATTCATAGCTGCAGACGGTGGCCCAAAAAACCAGTTAGACTACGATTTTAACGGTAAAACACAATGGACCTATGTTCCTGGTTTTAAAAATTACATTTTCGTCAATGTCCACCAATCCAGCACGTACAATCCGGAGATCTTTAATTGGACGAAGGAGTTTACTTTGGAAGATGGCATTAGGGAAGTTGATAATTCTTCAGAAATGCTGTATCGTGCCATTAAGTATTTCAAGGATCGGAACAAATATGTGATCGTCGTAGGACATTCTTACGGAGCCTTTGTCATTCCCCATTATCTAGCTACGCGCCCCTCGCTTGCCGACACCTATCTCGTGACAGGTGGCCGGTTGATCGCAGATTCCCTTCAAACTTTTTATCAGCTAAAAGGATTCAACTCAGGTTTCGAGGAGGACGGAAAGACCCTGAGAGTTCCGGATACCTTGGCAGAACGCAATCCATATCGATCCGAACGTTATTACCAAATACGACAAGCCAAGGAAATGCTGAAAGGCGGATTAAGCATCCGTAATTTCGTAGAAGAACTCGATACCGTTGACCTAAGGAACTTTCATTTTTTCTACGGACTGAAAGATCAAAACGTAGGGGTGCCCTATCCTGCTGAAATTGAATTTTTAAAGGCCAAAGGGGCTAAAGTCTTTGGTGTGGATTCTAACCACTACAACATTTACAGAGAGGTCATCAATATGCTGGAAGACGGCACTATTTCTTTCTAAAATAAATAGTGATAGGAACCCCCGTATAATCGAAATGCTCTCTTAACTGGTTTTCAATAAACCGCTTATACGGATCTCTTATATACTGAGGTAGATTACAGAAAAAAGCAAAACAAGGATGCGGGGTGGGTAATTGCGTGCAAAACTTGATCTTCACATACTTTCCTTTGTAAGCCGGGGGTGGCGTCGCTTGAATAATAGGCAACATGGTATCGTTTAGCAAGGAGGTCTTGATCTTCTTGCTACGATTCTTATGGACCTCAACGGCTGTTTCAATTGCCTTAAAGATGCGCTGCTTGGTCAAAGCAGACATAAATACTATGGGCACATCGGTAAAAGGCTCACACTGCTTTCGAATGTAATTTTCAAACTCCTTGGTGGTCTGGGTTTCCTTTTCAACCAGATCCCATTTATTGGCAAGGATTACCACTCCTTTATTATTGCGTTGCGCTAACCAAAAGATATTTTGAACCTGCCCATCGAATCCCCGGGTGGCATCAAAAACAACGATCACCACATCGGAATGCTCAATGGCTCGCACACTACGCATAACGGAGTAAAACTCCAGGTCCTCTTTTACTTTGCTCTTTCTTCGAATTCCTGCCGTATCCACCAGATTAAACTCAAATCCAAAACGGTTGTATCTAGTATCAATACTATCTCGAGTGGTTCCGGCAATATCCGTCACCACAAAACGATCTTCCCCGATGAGCGCATTAATGAAGGAAGACTTCCCTGCATTGGGGCGACCAACGACCGCAAAACGAGGCAATTCTTCCTCTTCACGCTCCGGCTCGTCCGGCAACACCTTCACAAGATCGTCCAAAAGCTCTCCGCTACCACTTCCGTTGATACTAGAGATGGTATAGTATTTTTCTACCCCAAGAGAATAAAATTCCACTGCGTCATTCTGCCTATTGGCACTGTCTACCTTGTTTACCGCCAAAAAGAAAGGCTTTTTACTCTTTCGCAGTAATTGGGCGACTTCTTCATCCATACCTGTCACTCCCGTTTCCACATCGACCATAAAAATAATGGCATCTGCCTCATCGATAGCTAGCTCTACCTGTTTATCAATTTCGGCTTCAAAGATATCGTCACTCCCCACTACATATCCCCCGGTGTCGATCAAGGAAAACTCCTTACCATTCCAGTCGCTCTTTCCATAGTGACGGTCACGGGTTACCCCACTCACCGAATCCACAATGGCTTCGCGACGCTGTATCAACCGATTAAAAAAGGTGGATTTTCCAACATTAGGCCTTCCCACAATAGCAACAATACTCATTTCAAGTTGTTTTAGGCTGCAAAAATAGCATTTCCCTGGCAGTTGACAGTGTCCCGCTTCGCTTTTCTATGGTAAAACGATGAGCTTGATAACTGACTATTATCATATATCATTTACCTATCAACCCTTAGTTTAGGCCTATCCGAATAAATAGCTATGAAACTAGGAGAAGAAATAGTCCTTCGGCCACGATTCAAAATTCAAGTTGACCGACCCCATGAAGCGGTA
The DNA here is from genome assembly GCA_038529705.1 of Bacteroidota bacterium. Lineage (GTDB taxonomy): Bacteria > Bacteroidota > Bacteroidia > Flavobacteriales > Flavobacteriaceae > Aureisphaera. The sequence continues at coordinate 11,990 of JBCBDM010000069.1, read as the reverse complement.
CTGGCCATTTTTGAAGAAGCTAAAACCACCACTTCAGAATTTATTGTCACCCGGGTAGATGACCATGTATTTATAAAGATCCCGAAAGCAAAACAACACTACTGGTCTCCTCAGCTCGATCTTGAAATACTCAGTTTTGAAGAAGAGTCCTGTACTATTCATGGCCTATTTGGTCCTAAGCCTGCCGTATGGACCTTATTCATGTTCCTCCATTTCTTGGTAGCCACTGCCTTTATAGGTTTTGGAATATGGGCGTATACCAATGCCTCTTTAGGCTATTCTTTTACAGTGCAGATTGTACTTATGATCCTTTCGGTAATCGCGTGGTTCGTTCTATATTTTGCAGGAAGAATGGGGAAATTGGCCGGCAAAACAGAGATGAAGTCCCTTTACCAATTTCTAAGGAGCGTTTTAAATGTCTTGGACCAAGACTAAACGATAAGCCCTTCCACCTTGTCCAGCCCGCATTTTTCCATAAATTCATTACTAAAAACAGCCATGGAAGGTATACTCATTAACTCATTACGTGTATCGATCCAAGATTTTACAGAAGCTGCACCATACATCTTATTCACTCTTGTTTTATTGAGATTGAAGTTGATCTTACCCCAGTGCAAAGTGTATGCTATTTGCTCTTGTTCGAACCTGTTCCAAACGGCAGTAAAGAAATTTCTTGAAGCCTTCCCGTCCAGCCCATCCATCTCAAGCACACAGGTTTTGGGAAATTTTGTAAAGCCTAGCGTGGCTTTTGTCCCTTTTACGTATCGCAATGCTAGCCCACCGGGAAAGGGTTTTTGTTTGTTCACATCCATAATGATCTCCACCACTCTGGCTGAATCTTCCGCATTTATACCTATGGCTGCACTAGCCACCTGACCTCTAAACTTTGTAAAATTAAATATCTGCCCTATGGTTCCAGTTTGTGGGGGTCTGGGTCTAAATGCATCCTTAAACATTAAATTTACCAGGGGAGGTATGACAGCGTCCGAAAGCACCGAGAGGCCATCCAAAAGGCTGGAAATGATCCCGAGCAAATCTTCGCCATATTTGAATTTGTCCGAAGGAAGCAGGGCAATGGCATTTTGGTCATATGGCTTTTTAAACATGTATTTTAGAAAGGCTCCTTTTTCAGGATTATCGGGTTGGAAATTGTGTAAATTGAACAGCACCTCAAAATGGTACAACTCCTTACCTGCTCCCTGACCTTCCAGAGGTAAATTGCTAAAGTCTAATTGGGTCATGGCCATTTTTAAAGGAGCGCTGAACGGGATATTCCCCACTCTATGTTCCTCCAATAAGAACTGTGGTTCTGTTTCGATCATAACTCCGTGAATAAAACCAAAACTTCCAAAACTCACCAGGGCCGAATTAAATACTTCATCATCTTTAATTACCTCATCTACGTCTAGTCTATCTGTCCAAACATTCGAGGATACCGGGTAGGAGGCTCGTTCAATCCATACGTGCTTATCCGCAGCAGTTATCACATGCAGCCCCACCACAAAATCCTGAATGGCACCTACCTGAAAAGCGGCCCCGTGTGTTCCGGTAGAGAGCGCTCCTGCAATAGTTTGTCCATTACTAGCTCCCGAAGCCTTAATGGAACGCTGCGGTACTTTTTGCGACAGTCTTGTATTGAGTTGGTGGATCTTAGTACCACATTGTAAAAAATAGAGATCCTCCGGGCCATTCGCATAGGCTACACTCACATCCTGAGGTTTTACGCCAAATGAAAAATTCAATGAAAGTGTATCTATAATGCCGCCATTGCAAACCCCTACTTTAGAAAAAGACCAGCCTCTTCCTAAAGCTCGGAGCCTTACGTTCTTCTCTGTAGCGTGATTTATCAACCATTGAAAATTCTTTGTAGTAGCCCTGTATCTCTCCCACCCGGATGCCCCACGAGGGTTTCTTAACTTAAATGATGCATCCCTGGTTAAATCTTGGGTAAAATTTTCATGCGAATTGGTCCACTGAGACTTGGGCCGTAAACTAATACCTTCTGGAATCATAATAGTTAGTTTTTAATTTTGTTCACCTTCGTCTATTTCGGCGCATTCAAAATGAACAGTTCTGTGATTTACGATCCCAACAGTAACAAGAGTTAACAGGAAATCCCCAAAAGAGCTATTCACCTCGACAGAAGCCAATTTGCCATCAATACAAGGACAAACGGTATCGGGAGAGTCTGGCTCTACCAGAATTTCATCAGACCCTCCTATACCCCACCAATATTTCCATTGGGAGACTGTCTGACATTCTTCATTGTCCAAATTTTCACTGTGTTGACTACCAATCACCTTTGTAGACATACAGGATGACAAGAGCAGAAACGATACGAATACCAGCGCAGATCGCCTCCATTTTCTAATTGTGGGAATTGTTTTCATGTTTGCAATTTAATTTGATGGTTGATGCTATGAGATTAAAAATAACGCTTAGAATTTAAAAACTCAAACTCGTTAATGGTCAAAAAAACATCCTGGGGGAGATTGGGTAAACATAGGAAACAAATTGTGGCAACTCAAAGGAAAACAACTGGTTTGCCACAAGGGAAACAACTCTTTTCCCATAAGGAAAACCACTTAGGGTGCATTGAACGCCGTTTATTGTAGAATACCGTTGTTTTCTTTGGGGTCTACTTCATGCTAAATGCGACAAACTTTGGATGTATTTAGCGCGGCTTTTGCTGAAAGCACAATGCCAACATCTCATACAATTCGGGATGTTTGCGTTTGAACAATGCCGGACGTTCAAAGAAATATTCTGAAGCTACTGCAAAGAACTCTGTCTTACTGGTTCCGCCATAGCTGCGGATATCGGAAGTATCATTATGTATGGCTTCCATTTCCTTATGCATTAATTCCAACCAGGGTATTATGTATTGGTGTTCCAATAAATGCTCCGGAATGCCATCCGTCTGTCCGTCCGTCTTATCCATGAGGTGTACAAATTCATGCACGGCAGTATTGTGTTTGTCTGTTTTGTTGGAAAATCCATGGTACAAAGCCTTTTGGGAAAGGATCATTTGCTTTTCGAATCGGCCATTACCTACCAGCCCTGCAATCACCTTACCGCCTGCCTCATCATGAAATTGGAGATCTTTATTGAAGTTATTGGGATACAACAGCACCCCACTCAGATTGTTGTAATGCCATTCCGGAAATCCGAAAACCTGGATGATCCCACTGGCGGCGACAAGTACCTTGTCGAGAGGTTTGAGTTTCAGGCCTACCCCTTCAATGTGTACTTCAGCCAGAAAGAGCATCATTCGCTGTCGAAAGATACTCTTATCGGTTTCGGAAAGTTTTTGATAGAAACGAACATGCTCTTCTAACAAAGCAATCCAGTCTTCGGGAAAAGCTTTCACTCGCCGCTTCTTCCCTTTTCTAAATGCAAAAATACCGAAAACAACTAAGGGTATGAACAATAGTACATAGATCATGTGTGATATGCGTTAGGGATTGAGACAGCTACCCCGCCTTCGTTCGCCTTGGCGGACGGGCATGTAGCGGCGAAAGCCCGACGCTCCAGAGCTTTAGCGGAGGAGGGGAACGCCCAAATTATTTCTGATTATATCCAAAACGGCGCAATTGCTTTTCGTTGCTTCGCCAGTTCTTATTAACCTTTACATAGAGCTCCAGATGGATCTGTTTTCCGAAGAATTTCTCCAGGTCTTTCCTGGCCTCTACCCCTACCCTTTTTAGGGCAGCTCCTTTGTGCCCAATAATGATCCCTTTTTGGGTATCACGTTCTACCATGATCACAGATCGGATACGGATGATTTTCTCATCTTCAAAGAACTCTTCGGTATCGATCTCGACCGAATACGGAATTTCCTTTTTGTAGTGCATCAAGATCTTCTCCCGTATGGTTTCATTCACAAAGAAACGCTCCGGTTTGTCGGTTAGCTGATCTTTAGGATAGAACGGAGGGGATTCCGGAAGTAGGTCTATAATTCTACTAAATACCTGAGAAACCCCGAAGTCTTCCAAGGCAGAAATAGCGAACACCTCTGCGTTCGGTACTTTTTCCTGCCAAAGTTGAACCGCATTTACCAAAGTTTCTTCATTTCCTTTATCGATCTTGTTGATCAATAACAAGACCGGGATTTTTGCATTTGTAATCTTGTTGAAGAAAGCCTCATCTTTCAAAGCCTTTTCTCCTAACTCTACAATGTAAAGGAGTACATCGGCATCTTCGAAGGCGGATTTCACAAAATCCATCATGCTCTCTTGCAATTGATAGGCTGGTTTTATAATTCCAGGGGTATCGCTTAGAACTACCTGAAAGTCTTCCCCATTGACAATCCCTAGAATACGATGACGAGTGGTTTGTGCTTTACTGGTAATGATAGAAAGACGCTCTCCTACAAAGGCATTCATAAGGGTACTTTTCCCAACGTTAGGGTTTCCTATAATGTTTACAAATCCAGCTTTATGCGCCATAAATGAAGTTTTGGCAAAGATACCACAAAAACCAGATGAAACTATGGATACTCCTTTTAAGGCTTGCCAGTTTAAAAAAAAAGTTGGAAATTTTTAATCACTAATTTCAACCTATGTATACAAAAAGGATCTTCCCAATAAAAGGAGTCATTCGATGGACTCGACGCTATATTTTCCAGTTTTTACTCATTGCTGCTATTCCCGTATTTCTGTACGAAGTTTTGCGATGGAAATGGCTTCATGTGCCATGGTTACCGCTTGGAGTATTAGGAACGGCAGTGGCCTTCATTGTGAGTTTCAAGAACAATGCTTCTTACGACAGACTTTGGGAAGCACGTAAAATTTGGGGAGGAATTGTCAATGCATCACGTTCCTGGACGATCATGGTCAAGGACTTTATTACTAATACCCATGCAAAGAATAGCCTTTCGGAATCTGAACTGCGAGCTATACACAAAGAACTCGTGCACCGTCATATTGCCTGGTTAACAGCCTTGCGCTATCAATTGAGGCAGGACAAACCCTGGGAAATGCATCTAAAAACGATACGCTCCAATCGCGAGTTTCGGGAAAGCCAGTATACCGTCTTGGAGGATACTATTCCCATGGAAGATGCTATTAGACCCTACCTTTCGGAAACCGAAATGCAAGAGATATTACAAAAAGGCAATCGCGCCTCTCAGCTATTGGGAATTCAGTCCAAAAGGTTACGAGAATTGCTCCAACAAGGATTCATTGAAGACTTTAGACATATGGAGATGAAAAACATGTTGGTTGAATTCTACACCCTACAAGGTAAGAGTGAACGCATCAAGAATTTTCCATATCCCAGGCAATTCGCTACGCTTAATTATGTATTTGTATGGATTTTTATCATTTTGCTTCCCTTCGGAATTATGGAAGGGTTTCAGTCCATTGGACAGGATATAGTAGCCTATCTCAACGAAAATCCGGCCTATTGGGAAGCCATGCAAAAGTTACAATTGTTCATTGGAAGACACTTTGTTTGGTTTTCCGTTCCTTTTAGCGCTTTATTGGCCTGGGTATTTCATACCATGGAAGCCATAGGAGAAAATACAGAAAACCCATTTGAAGGAGGTCCTAACGATGTCCCTATCACTAATATGAGTAGGGGCATTGAAATTGATATACGGCAACTTATTGACGATACGGATATACCCGAACCCTATACCTGGGTTAATGATATTGTTTTGTAAAGGGATTACAAAAACCCTTTTTCCAATACTTGAATTTCTGCCGTGATAGAAATAAATGTGGCAAGATTGGGTATGCTATTTATTCAAGTACAGGAGAAAGCGCTTATGAGTATCTCCTGCCATCCACCTAAGGCAATTTTTGAAGCGCCATACAATTAAGGGTACCGTACCCTTGCAATTTCGACAAAAAGGTGTCATTTACGACACCTCGATCTTCCTAATACAAAGCAAAATACGTGTTGATTTCTGAAAATAGAAAACTGTGATTTATCCTACAAATTCAATAAATATTTTCGATATAAAACAATTATAATCGATGAAGTGCAAAAAAAGTAGGAATTTTTTCTTTTTTTTAAGAATCTTTTTTTAACTTGCTAACCCTCAACCTACTTATTTTTTGCCCTAGTATTCACAAATTTTAAGATAGGCTTGACATTTTCAAGATGGATTCAGAAAAAATGAATTCACAACGATACCTATATGCACTTGCGATGAAATAGCATGGCAAAATGGTGTGAACAAAATTGTATTAGAACTAAAAAATTAGAACGAACCGACAAAATCCCTACGCATGAAAACAATTACGATTCTAGCGGCATTGCTATTGGTAATTCCCGTAATGCAAGCACAAAAGCAAGAAATTAAAAGAGCCGAACAAGCGGTTAATGCAGGCAGGCTCAACGATGCACTTATCTATTTAGAGGATGCTCAACGAATTTTTGCGGCGGCCGATAGCGAAACACGCGCCCATTACTACGTGGTAGAAGCAGAAATGAAACTTGCGAGTAGAAACATGGACCTGGAAAAAATGGAGTCTGTTTCCAGTTCTTTGAGCCGTGCAGAATCTCATACGGTTACTTCGGCGCTCAAGGGTAGAATTACCAAAATTAAATCTAAGCTCAACACTATGTCCGCCCGAGCTGCGGAAGGAGAATTCAAAAAGAAGAACTACGTTTCGGCGGCCACATTATACAACGTAGCATATCAGTCTACCAAGGATACGTTGCTTTTCTACAAATCAGGTAAAAGTCATTTACTGGCCAAAAACTATAATGAAGCCTATATCATCTACAAGCGTCTTGTTGAGATGGGCTTTACCAATTCGAATGTGCGATATGTGGCAACCAATGTGTCTTCCAATAAAAAAGAAGCTTTCAAGTCGGCAAGTGACAGAAATACAGCGGTTTCTCAGCGCACTCATAAAAATCCTGAAATTGTTCGAACCAGTTCCAAAGTACCGGAACTGTTGAGAGGGCTAACGACTACAGCGGTAAGAGTGAATCAAAAAGAAGCCGCCATATTAATTATAGACAGGGCGTTGACCAAAGCTCCAAACGACAAGGTATTGTTAAATCAGGCCTCTCATTTATATCGCCAATTAGGAGCAATGGATCGATACGGCAAAATTAATGACCGACTCATCTCCGAATCGCCGAAAGACCCAAACTTGTACTATAATATGGGGGTTTCCAGTGCTCAAAATAACGAGATCGATACTGCAAAGGACTACTACAAAAAAACGTTGGAGTTGGATCCAAAACACATTAATGCTAAAATCAATTTATCCATGCTCATCTTGGATCAGGAAACCGCCATTTTGGATGAAATGAATAACCTGGGTATGTCTGACGAAGATGATAAACGCTATGAAGAGTTAAAAATGCAACGTTACAATTTGTACAATGAGGCCCTTCCGTATTTGGAAAGTGTTGTAGAAGTTCAACCCAATAACAGGGAAATAATCAAAACCCTTATGAACATCTACAGTATTGTAGGACAGGATTCAAAATACGCTATGTTGAAAGAAAGACTTGACTAGTAGGAAACATTATTCCAACCAGCTACAGCAACTGCTTTCGGAGGTATTGTTATCTGCCATCGGAAGCAGTTTTTAATTGGCATCATTCATAATTCCAAATACCGTGGTAGTCTCAATACCGCCTGCCATGGAAAAATACGATACGGGATCACCCATATAGTGCCAGGCGTCCCGAACATATATGCACATTATGGAGATAGTTGAACGGGAATCACCTCATCTCCCACAACCGCAAATATTTGATCTCCGGATTTTGGAACCATGAGATGTTTCCCGGTAAACGCACCAAAAGCCGGAAGTATCAGTCCATTTTCATTCTGGTAAAAACAAGAAACGCTTATTTTTTGTTTACCCATACCGTAGAAACGTACTCCCGGATGAAGATGTCCCGCAATATTGAAGACTCCTTCCTTTGTTTCCGGATGATGCGTTAAAAAAAACGAATCTAAGGTATACTCTTCTTCGACATTAACACCCAGCGCTTCATATTGTTCTGCTGCAATAACATCATGATTTCCAACGATTAACATATAGGCTTCTTGCCTTTCTTTAATCCATTCCCGGAACAAGTCCCATTCCATGTTTTGGTAACTGTGGAAGAGATCCCCTAAAAAAATAACCCTCTTGGGACGGAAATAGTCCAAAACCTGATTCAAGTTTTTGAAGTTTTCATAAATCGCTTCCATGGGCACTGCACTACCGTGTTTTCTAAAGTGCATCACTTTTCCAAAATGAACATCGGCAATCAGCAAAATTTGTTGTGCTTCCCAATAGACTGCACCCCTTGGATGAAGTTGAAAGTTCTGATGCTCTATTTGAATGGCACGGGTCTTCATGAATCCTTACTTCTTATTTATCATATTGTGCAGTCATCCTCTTAATTCTATCCGCCAATTTTTCTGAAGACAATTTTGCACGTAATCGATCTGTGATGATGGGAAATGAAAAAGGTGTTGGTTTATTACAAGGCCTCCAGATGATTTGCTGTTGTTGAATCCGTTCCAGTGCTAATTGCAATCGACCTTCTTCCAACTGATGCTGGAAAGTTTCTATAAAGGACTGTTGAAACAATAGATTGTCTGGCTCATAGTCTTTAAAAACCTCAAATAACAGCTGCGAACTGGATTGCAAATGTTTACTCTTGATCAACTTATTGGGGTATCCGGTGAACACCATCCCCGAAATTACAGCAATATCTCTAAACTTTCTCCGGGCCATTTCACTGGCATTCAAACTTTTCTCAAGATCGCTTTTCAAATAATCTGTTGAGAAAAGATCATTGTCCAATAGCCGTTCAACATCAACTTCCTGATCGGAAAGCAATTCGAAACCATAGTCGTTGAAAGCAATAGAAAATGAGATCGGTGACAAGAGACTTAAACGGTAAGCCAATAAACTCCCCAGTGCCTCATGTACAAAACGACCTTCAAATGGATAAAACAGGAGGTGATATCCCTCTCTTGTTTTGAATGACTCCATAAGAAACTCATCTTTCCCAGGCACAATACTTTCCCTGCGCTGTCTTTCAAAAATAGCCGACAAAGCTTTCATTTCTGCACTTGGCCTACCCTCAGGGTGATCGGCTTCATACAGTTGCTCTCGTAGAAGGTCGCTCATTTCAGAAGAAAAACTCATCCGACCGCCCATCCAACTAGGCACTTTAGCCGTACGCTGCCTGGACTTCTTCACCAGTACCTGCATTTGTTTAATTCGAAATAGTTCCAGGTTTCTGCCGGCAAAGGTAAATACATCTCCGGGTTTGAGCTTGGAGACGAACCATTCCTCGATAGAACCCAGGTACCCTCCCTTAACATATTTCACGCTTAGCACAGCATCACTAACGATAGTTCCAATCTGCAATCTGTGACGCATCGCCACTGCCCTGCTATGGACTTTAAACAGGCCATCATCTTCAATTTCCACCTTTTTATATTCATCATACGCCTGTAAACTTTGACTTCCCCGTGTTAAGAAATTGAGAATCCATTGATATTGTTCCCTGGTCATGGATTGATAACAAAATGTGCTTACTACCTCCGGAAAGATCTCATCGGGATAGAATCCATCGGAAACCGCCAGCGTCGTGAGATACTGAACCAACACATCGAAACTGTTGATATAGGGAATTCTGTCTTCAATCACTTGATGCTTTACAGCCTTCTTTAGGGCTGCCGCCTCTACCAATTCGATGGCGTGGGTGGGAAGAAAATAGATAACGCTCTCCTCTCCCGGTCTGTGCCCACTTCTTCCAGCCCTTTGGAGAAATCTGGCAACACCCTTTGGACCCCCTATTTGAATAATGGTCTCAACCGGAGCAAAATCCACCCCAAGATCCAAACTACTGGTACAGACCACTGCTTTCAGACTTTCATTCCGAATGGCTTGTTCTACCCATATTCGGGTTTCTTTATTGATGCTTCCATGATGCATCGCAATCTCTCCTGCAAATTCGGGATGGGCCGATAGTAGTTTTTGGAACCATATCTCGCACTGAGCTCTGGTGTTGGTAAACAGTAAAGTGGTCTTGCTTTTCCGTATGATCGACACCACCTCCTCCAATAAATGTAACCCTAAATGACCTCGCCAGGGAAATGTATCCATAGTCTTTGGAATAATAGATCGTACAGTAATCTTCTTCCTGAGATTGGCTTTCACCAAAACCGAATTATGATATGCCCGGGAACCTTTCCCCAATAGAACTTCACGCGCTTGATCCAAATTGCCGATGGTTGCAGAAATTCCCCAAATTCGCATTCCGGGAGTTATGGCTTTCAATCGGGATAAGGCCAGTTCCATTTGAACTCCTCTCTTACTCCCCAGTAATTCATGCCATTCGTCCACAACAATAGCAGATAAGTCTTTGCATGTATTTTGGTAATTCTTGGAAGCTAACAATAGTTGTAGACTTTCTGGCGTCGTAATTAAAAGGTCCGGCATGGATCTTTTCTGGGCCGCCCTTTCCTTTTGCGACGTATCGCCAGTTCTAATCCCAACCGTAAAAGGAAGATCCAAATCTTTTAAGAAACGTTCGGCAGATTGTTTGATCTCTACCGAAAGGGCTCTTAAAGGAGTGATCCAAATGGCCTTGAGTCCTTTTTTTTTGTTATCTTTTTTTAGTTTCTGTAGATGAAATAAGACTATAGGCACCCACAGTGCATACGTCTTCCCACTTCCTGTAGGTGCATTTAAGAGACCGTTCTTTCCCTGTAAAAAAGCAGTCCATACCTTTCTTTGGAAAGGAAATGGTTTCCATCCTTGCTCGTAAAACCAATCTCTGGCAATTGCCTCGAGCTCCTTCCTATTCATGGCTTCCCGGATTTGGAATCATACTTTTTAGATCTGACAATGTATTGGCCTCTTCTATTTTCTTGTCTTGCCTCCATCGAAGTATTCTGGGAAAGCGGGTAGCAATACCACTTTTATGCCTTTTGGAGCGTGCAATTCCCTCAAAAGCAATCTCGAACACCAATTCTGGCGTCACACTTCGCACCGGACCAAAGCGTTCCAAAGTATTTTTTTTGATCCAAGCGTCTACCTTTCGAAATTCTGCATCGGTTAAGCCCGAATAGGCCTTGGCAAAAGTGACCAACTCTTTATCCTCATTCCAGAGACCAAAAGTATAATCCGTAAAAAGGTTAGACCTTCTTCCATGGCCTCTCATTGCATAGGTAAGCACGGCGTCTATAGTAAGAGGATCTACCTTCCACTTCCACCAATCCCCTTTTTTTCGACCTACTAAATAAGGAGAATCTTTCTTTTTTATCATTAGGCCTTCACTTCCCAATTCTCGCGAACGCTCTCTTTCTGCAGCGACGTCTTCCCAATGCTCAAAGGTCATTCGTTCGGATAGGAGCAATGGCAACGCTCTATGGAGTCCTTGTTGAAATATTTCTTCCAGCAACTTTCGCCGATCATCAAAGGAAAGTGATCTAAGGTCCTCACCCTTCCATTCAAGTAGATCGTATGCCTTTAGACACACCGGAACTTTTTGTAATAATGCTTTTGAAACGTTCTTTCTACCTATACGGGTTTGCAAGTCGTTGAAGGTTCCTATCTTACCTTCCGGAAAAGGTAATATCTCACCATCAATCACGGTTCCATTCGGAAGGGTTTCCATGAAGACCTCAAATTCGGGATACTGCGCTGTGACCAGCTCTTCTCCCCGGCTCCAAACAAACAGTTGTTGGTCGCGCACGATTACCTGGGCACGAATACCATCCCATTTATGTTCAAAATTCCATTTTGAAATATCTCCAAGATCCAATGGCTTGCCTTCCAATGCATAGGCCAAATAAAAGGGGTATGGCTTTGAAATATAGTCCGACTCGCGTTGCTCTAAAATGAGATCGTGAAAAGATATAGTCCCAGGGTCCCAATTACCCATAAGCTTATAGGCCAGAACATCCTCATCAATACCTGTCGACTTAGACAAGGCTCTTGTCATTAATTTCTGACTCACTCCAATTCTAAAGCTGCCCGTGATCAATTTGGTAAACACAAAGCGTT
>JBCBDM010000068.1:15550-17302 GCA_038529705.1 Bacteroidota bacterium | reverse complement strand
AACGTATGCATTTAAACCAAAGTACCCATTGTCTCTTGTCGATCAGGGGGTGGATAAATATGCTGGCAGTTCCATCTTTTTAGAAGCTCATAATCGCAATGAGGCACAGTTTAGTGCTGCAGCCGATCAAACCGGATTAGCACGGTTTGGAGAGCTAACACCAGATTTTATTCTCCTTTTTATTCTTCCCTTACTCATTATACTTTTGGGGTATAATAGCTTTACGAAAGAGCGAGAAATGGGAACTTTGACGCTGTTGAAGAGTCAAGGAATCACTTCCTGGCGATGGGTTCTTGGGAAATGGTTAGCCGTTTTCCTTCCTATTTTTCTTATCACTTCAATACTGTTACTCATTGCAGGAATTCTACTTTCCAATATTGAAGATTTCGGGGTTTTTAAATGGAATTCCCTCATCGGACTTTTATTAGTCTATTTGGGGTACTATACGATTTTTATCAATCTGGTTTTATTGGTATCTGCCCATGTCAAGAAATCCGGAATTTCTTTAGTGTTTTCTCTTTCTCTATGGATTGTGGCGTGCCTTGCAGCGCCTAAAGCGGCTAGCAATATTGCGGAAAACAAATATCCTTATCCCACCCGACAGGAATTTGCTGCGATGATATCAAAGGATAAAAAGGCGGGATTGGATGGTCATAACCCCTGGAGCAAGGAAGCCAAATTACTCGAGAAAAAAGTATTGAAAGAGTACAATGTGGATAGCTTGCATAAGCTCCCCTTTAACTTCGATGGATATCGCATGCAAAAGGGCGAAGAGCACGAAGCCAGAGTATATTTCAAACACTATAATTATCTCAAGGAGCAATACTCGAAACAGTCCGGAGTTTACGATGGCCTAGCTATGATTTCTCCGTATTTACCTACACGTTTTATGAGCATGTCCATAGCCCATACGGATTATGCCGCCCACTGGGATTTCGCAGATGCCGCGGAAAATTATCGGATCGCTACCCAGAAGTTCCTGAATGACAACTTTGCGGAAAATTCGGAATATGGGAATTGGGGGTATGAAGCAGAGGCAGATTTTTGGCAAGAATTACCCGCTTTTGAATATACGCCACCTGAACTTAAGGTGATTGTAAAGCAGAACACCTCGAATATACTGATTTTGGGAGGCTGGCTGTTTGGGTCTTTTGGACTCTTATTATTTACCACAAGAAAGATATAAGCATGCTGAAATACAATTTTATATACGAGTTAAAACTGCTTTTACGCAGTCGATGGATACAGGTGCTAAGTCTAACGGTTCTGTTGCTTTTCGGTTTTTCATCCTTTAACGGCAAGCAAAAGGCAGACAAACGCATAGCGGATATCACTTTGGCAAAGAAGGAAATGCAGGATAATGATGCCAGAATGCTTCAGATATTAGATTCTACGGAGCGTGGTCTGAATGTCGAAATCCCCAGATGGTTACATCCTAAATACCCCATGGTGGTTGGAAACTACTATCCCCGGGTAGCTGCCATGGAAACCCAACCTATGGCTTTTATGGCAACGGGCCAGGCGGATATGTTTACGCCCTACATCGAACCTACGGTAAGAGGCGATGACTATGCCTTGAATTTTACCGAGATGACCAGTCCGGTGCAGCTGCTTTTTGGGAGTTTCGATCTGGCGTTTGTCATAGTTTACCTATTGCCTTTATTGATCATTGCGTTTTCTTATAATGTGCTTTCTGCCGAAAAAGCAGCTGCACCGGACTGGTCATCTCGGTAAAATTCAAGGCATAGTCAT
>JBCBDM010000068.1:0-15540 GCA_038529705.1 Bacteroidota bacterium | reverse complement strand
AACCGCTTTCTTTTTCGGCAGAAAGCACATTATAAGAAAACGGTTCATTGCGGTTATTGGCTTCACAACCTATAAGAATATATGGTTGGGTATTGCAAAAGTTAGGCCTGCGTTTCTTCTGGTTGTCACTTTTGGTAGTGGTTTCGATGACCACTGTATTTGTCATTTTGGGGATTGATTTTAAGTCACAACTCAGTACCTACTTCTCTTTGATCGTACTTGCACTGGCCTATATGCTTTTTTGGTTTGCTTTGGCATTTTTGGTGAATCTCTGGATAGGAAGTTCGGCTAAAAATGCTGTTTCCATGCTAGGATTATGGGTGATATTTGTCTTGCTAGTTCCTTCGGTATTAAACCAATTAGGCAATGCATTACATCCAATACCTTCTCGAACGTTGATGATCAACGAAATGAGAGAGAAAAAGACCGAAGTGGCCAAAAGACAGGATGAGATACTGGATAACTTTTTGCGAGATCACCCTGAATATGCTATCAATGACTCTACGCAAACCCGTAATTATTGGCATCGATATATGGCCTCGCAAAAGCTTGTAAAGCAGGAATTAGGTCCCATTGTGAATAGCTACGAATCCCAGCTCAGCAAACAACAGGAATTGGTAAGTGATCTAAAATGGTTTTCACCGGCATTGATGATGCAAGAATCTTTGAACAAGATGGCCGGGTCATCAACTTCAGATTTTGAATATTTTAGAAAACAAGTGGTTGCTTTTGCAGACCAATGGCGAGAGCACTTAATGCCATTCCTCTATAACAATCAAGAGTTTACTACGGGCGACTATGCAAACCTTCCTTCATTTAAATTGGAGAGGCCTACTTTCAACTTCTCGACCACTTTAACGGCCCTACTTTTAATCTCACTTGGATTGATTGGATTAGGCTTTTCAGTGGCTCGAAGTACGTCTAAATTAATACATTCTTGAAATGAAGGGCGTTCTAGTTTTGTCTTTAATCTTAATCACTGGCCTTCTAAGGGGCCAAAATATGGATGCCGGTAATTTTCCTCCTCCTGAAACTCCTTCAGAAATAAAAGTGGAGAAGGCTATGGGGAAAATAACTGTAGATGGTGTCCTCGATGAGGCGAGCTGGAAAGAGTCCAAGATCATAGATGATTTTTTTAGAAGAGAGCCTCGACAGGGTGGTGAAATCAAATATGGCACTAAGGTTCGTTTTTTATATGACGATAAGAACCTTTACGTTTCAGCAATTTGTCTTGATTCAATGGGAGTGAAAGGAATACGAATTCAAGATCTTCGGCGGGATTTTAGTTGGGGAGAGAACGATATTTTCGGTATTGCATTAGATCCTCAAAATCTAAAACAATATGCTCAAGGGTTTCAGACGACACCGTATGGGAATCAACGCGATTTTCAAAATTTCAATGGAAATAGCTTTGACACCGGATGGAATACACTCTGGAGAGTAAGAACTCAAAGAACCGAAGAGGGTTTCGTAGTAGAAATGGCCATACCCTTTAAGTCATTGCGTTATAACCTCCCCGAAGAAGGGAATACGATCGAATGGGGTATGACCTTGGTTCGATACGCCAGAAGGGACATTGAGGTGTCTACGTTTCCGGCTATTCCTCAATCCTTTACGCCTTACAGAATGACCTATGCGGCAAAACTGACCGGGATTGAAGTGCCTCCACCTTCGGCAAATATAAGGATCGAGCCCTATGCTTTGTATCAATATGACGAGAGTACAGAAGGCGACAATATAACAAATACGGAAAGTGATCCTAAGGTGGGCTTTGATGCAAAATGGGCTCTGAATCCAAAAACAGTATTGGATTTAACCGTGAATACCGATTTTGCTCAGGCCGATGTGGATAGAGCGGTGAACAACCTTGAGCGGTTCAATATCTTCTTCCCGGAACGTAGGCAGTTCTTTCTCGAGAATTCAGGGATCTGGGCGGGAGGATTGCAACAGGCAATCCGTCCTTTTTTTAGTCGAAGGATAGGACTTCAGGGGGAGTTTAATGCTATTCCGGCGGCCATAGATGTAGGGGGTCGATTTACGCAACGAACTGAAAAGAATGCCATTGCCGGCCTGTTTGTGCGTCAACGTGAAACAGAGAATTCTGCGGCGGCAAATTTTGGAGTACTTCGGTACCTTAAGAATTACGGAAGGGAGAATAATGTGGGTATAATGGTAACACACCGTTTGGATGAGAACTACAACGAACTGGAATTGGAGTCCAATAACAATACGACCATCACGGTTGATGGCCAGATCCGACCTACTAGTCAGTTAGATATTCAGTACATTCTATCGACGTCCATTGATGAACAGACCGGAGAAACGGGTTACGCGGCACGCCTATTCGCTGGACTGGATACCAATGACTATTACATGGGTTGGGTTTCCGAATACATAGATGATAACTACAATCCAAGAATGGGGTTTGTACGTCAGAGTAATCTGGTAAGCCACAACCCCGGAGGATATTATATCTGGCGACCAAAAAATATTGACTGGATCCGACGATGGGATCCCGGGGTGTTTGTAACCTATAATCACGATGCTACGGACCTAAGCAATTTTCAGCAGGCTAATCTGTATATTTTTCCTGTTTACACCTGGTTTAAGGATAACAGCTTCGTTGAAATGTCTTTGATTCCAACTTGGCAGAATATCAATTTCAACTTTGCTCCTTTAGGCCTCGAGATTGAACAAGGTGAATATAGTTACACCCGATACATCATACGATACAATACAGACCAATCCAGAAAGATTTCCGGTTCTATATATTATGATTTTGGAGACTTTTATGACGGGAATAGGAACACGCTGAACCTCGGATTCCGATTTGCTCCTGTCCCCCAAATTGCCTTAACCGGGGGTTATGAGCATATCGATCTTAACGATATAGGAATTGAAGAAGAAGACCTCGCTACAGACCTTTATACGGCAAGCCTGAGACTTGCACTTAATCCAAGAGTTCAGCTATCTACTTTCTATCAGTTCAACAGTTTTGATGATCAAGGCCGATGGAATGTGCGCTTTAGTTGGGAATATATGCCATTGTCATTTATCTACCTGGTGTTTAATGACACCCAAATCGATGCTTTCGATCCCGTTCAACAACAGCGGCAATTCATAAGTAAAATCACTTTTTTAAAACAGTTTTAATATGTTCGTACGCTATACATTATTCGTTTTAATCGGGACTTTGTTGATGGCTTGTCAAGAGAACTTGCCTAAAGAGCATGATCCTTCTCTAATTGAAAGGGAAAAGATCGATGCTGCGTTCGATCATGATGTTTCCAGGGTATTATTTGATCATTTATATATTGTTGTGGATAGCCTTACTTATCGGGCGTTGACCCATGACAGTTCATGGAAGAATGATTATGCTTTTCTGGACAAAGGTCTCCCGGATTTTGATCCTCATATTTCCGGTTCATCGACTTGCTATATGCGAGGACTTCATCATTATATCGAAATTCTTGGTCCGAAGAATAGTTATAACGAACCCGTGGGTAAGAGCGGGATTGGATTTTCATTAGAAAATGATAATGAACATTTTCATCTGGGGATGACTCCAAAACTAAGAGGAACGGATACCTCTTTTCTTGGATCTAGCGAAACCGTCTCTATGCCTGTAGGAGAATCTGAACAAACCTGGTTTAAAGCTTTCTACACGCCGAGCCCCGGAACAGCCCTTCATACTTGGTATGCGTTTTACAATCCTTCTTTTTTGGATGATTTACACAACCAAGCACATGCTCGCTACACGCGAGAAGCCTTTCTTAAAAATACATATAAGGATGATAAATTATTTAACGGAGTACATGAAATCAATCTCCAATGTACCCTTCAAGACTACCAACGCATCGCTCAGGAAATGAGACATCTTGGACGTAGGCTTCTGGATAAAAATGGAGATAAGCTTACCATTGAAAGTGGTGATATTACTATAACTCTCAAACCTTCAGAGAATATTGAATACAGCCGAATTGTAAGTCTGCGTTGCAAGTTGAATGCTCTTGATACTAGTATAACTCACTTAGGTCATATCACTATTACCAACGAAGGGTTGGAATCCCTTTGGGAATTTGGCGAACTATATAACAATTAATCTAACAAAGAATTTTATAACCATTAAATCAAACAGAATGAAAACTCATAAATCCGTAATAGCCCTCTTCTTGCTGCTGTTCATTACCGTGGCCTGCAAAGAAACTACAAAAGAAGCAACTCAAGATGGGGCTTCGAATGAAACAGAATTTTCTACAGAAACGGTTGAAGAGAAAATAACCCTTGAAAAATTACAGAATTCGCCGGCATATTCGGAAGCAACTTTGATATTGGAACATCCTGCAGAGGCTGAGATTGCAACAAGCGGAGAGCTTAGTTTTGACTTTAAGGTTGAAAATTATGAGCTAGGAGCCCAAACTACAGGACCAAATGCTGAACTTTTGGCCAATTCAGGTAAAGGACAACATATTCACTTTATACTGAATAATCAGCCCTACTCAGCACATTATGAATCTTCCTTTGTTAAGGAAGTTCCGGATGGAGTGCATCATCTGGTGGCTTTTTTGAGCCGTTCGTACCACGAATCTGTAAAAAATCAAAATTCGGTAGTAGTCCGAAAACTTGAGGTGGGAGAAAATGTAACTGATACTATTGGGCTGGATATGGACGCGCCTACGCTCATCTATAGTAGGCCTAAAGGGGAATATAGTGGAAGTGCAACTGAGAATCTCCTTTTGGACTTTTTCGTCTTGAATACCACACTTTCAGAGAACGGAAATAAAGTAAAAGCAACGGTAAACGGAGAAGAGTTCCTGATGACAGAATGGGCTCCACATGTGTTGAAAGGACTCCCAAAGGGAGAAGTTACCCTCCAGTTGGAATTAGTAGATGCAGCCGGAAACTTGATACCCGGACCTTTCAACAAAGTGATTCGTACCGTTACGCTCAAGGAATAGTTTACACACCAATATAACAACCATTTTTTTAAACACTTTAAATGATAAAAACAATTCATCTCGTTTCAAAATCCGATATCCTGGGCTCCACCGCCAGTACACTTTGTCTAGCGCATTGTTTAGCCACTCCGTTTTTGTTCGCCGCGCATGCAGGGCACGTTCATGGACATCATAGCCATCCTTTGTGGTGGGGCCTTTTGGATATTTTGTTCATTGGGATTTCTTTCATGGCGGTGTATTGGTCTGCAAAAAATACTTTAAGAAGTTGGATGCGCTATGCGCTATGGTTGAGTTGGGGAGGTCTAGCTTTTGTCATTATCAATGAAAAACTTGGAATAATAGCGCTTGAAGAAGCGGTTATTTACATCCCATCGATTTTGCTTGCGGGATTGCATCTTTTTAATAAGAAGTACTGCCGATGTACCAGCGAGGACTGCTGTTCTACTGCTGGAACATAGAGGTATGACGATTTAATTAGCCACCAAATACTATGCGTATTTGTGGTAAAGGTAAGCCTCGTATAGAGGTGGTTTTTAATTTAGGTTAGACTCATGTGGGTCGGGTCCCGGGCGAGAGCTCGGGACTTTTTTTTAGAATGTTTAGCTTTTGTTGTGAGTTGATCTCGCGTGTATTATTGAAGGCCTAATGGAATAAAATAATTCCCTTAGCTTTTCTAGGCTCTCGAAGGCTTCTGACTCAGGTTAATACACAATTTTGGATGTTGCTTGTACCATTTTCTTCTAGCGGCATTTTAAAACCTAGGAGGGAAGTGCGGTGTCCTGGGCGTATCACTTTGCTTGCACAATTTCTTTTTCGGATGTATGTCCACTTAACTCTCTATCTACCAAGCGAAATTGCGCTTCGTGGATGGCCTTAGTAATCTTTAGGGCCTTTCGCTGTCGTTTTAAATACAGAGTTAATAGTAACACAGACATAAGGGTCAAAATTCCAAGCGGTAACCAAAACCATTGAACTTTATCAAGTTTCTCATTCTGTGCTTTAAGGGCATCTAGTTCGAGTTTAAAATCAAGGGATTGCACGGAGTTTGCTCGTAAATCTTCACGCATGAAACCATGGACTCGTTGCGCCTCTATTTTATAGTTGTAGGCCATTTCAAAATTATGGGTCTTCTCACCTATTTTCGAAAGTAAGTTATAGGTGCGATATAAATTCCAGCGACTATTAAATTTTTTGGCCAAGGTTATTGATTCAAGTGCCTTTTGTTCTGCCAGCTCAAAATTATCGGTTAAAAATTCAATTCTTGCTAAAAAGTAAGGTAGCTCGGGGTGGATAATACCTTCTTTATCATTGGTTAGAAATGGTGCGGCCTTTTCTATCGTTGATCGCATCTCTTCCAGTTGGCCTAGTTTCTCTAAGCAGTTGGCAATGTCCAGATAGTTCTTACCTGCGAGCTTATTAAGTCCTTCATTAATGGAAATTTGGAGTGCCCTTTCGAAATAGTCAATAGCTTCACGATATGCACCTACTATCATTTTATGACTTCCCATGGCCTGGTATAAGTACCCTAATTGATTTTTAGACTCAATTTCCGTAGCCAAGTCAATTCCTTTTTGATAATGATCTCTGGCCTCATCTTGATGCCCCGTACGCTTATATACATTCCCTATGTCGTAGTAGGCTGTAATGAGTTGCTTCTTATCCTTGGCGTCAAGCGCTTCAGATTTCGATTGTTTCGCGTAGAAAAGGGCGCTATCATTATAGACTCCACTCATATAATACTCCATGTAAATTGCCCTGGAGCTTTTGAATTTTTCTTGCGGATTTTGGGCGTAATTATGGTTAACTTTTAGTTGGCCAATCTTAATCTCATCTTGAGCAGATAGGTTAAAAGACGATAGTATGAGAACCCATAAAATGAATACAAATCGGGACCGAGGAGAACTTGACACGATAGAATTTTTCACCAATATACCTGAATTTTTCTAATTCAATGAAGGATTCAATAAGTTTAACCTATTGGTAATGTAAATAATTGACGGGCTATATTGGGCCGTGCCCATTAAAGGTTAACATTAGCACATCGCTGCTTTGGTCAACTCCATCATTACCTTCCCCGTAGGATCATCGCTAAAATCCCATCGCATACTTACCTGTGGTTCTATTTCTTGCAGCACCATAAATTCCTGGGTGAGATAGCCCACAAGTCTGTGGTATTCGTCCTGGTTATAAATGCCTTCATTCTTTAACTCCTGCGCCAATTGGAATTGATCCTCCAACTGCAACTGCGCTTTAAACGGATTGTCTTGTGATTGGCTTTTCATGGTACATTTGGTAATGGTTCGTAATAAGGTGTTCAACTAGCGTGCCAATTTTTTATTGCTCTTGCAAGTATCAGTAAATAAGCAGGTTATCTTATTTTTTATATATTTAACTGCTTCCCCAATTGATTTAGGTATAAAATTTTCAAGATGATGAGTTTAGAATGGTTTTCATTATTTTTTGCCATGTTCACTGGAGTGGCTGGTTATCTGGGTAGAATGTTTTACGATCGGAAAAAAGAGTTGAAGGCTAAGGCCACCGAAACAAGACGTGAAATCTACAGAGATTTTATCAATATTATTGTAGATCAACTCCATGACCCGGGAATGGAAGGGCTCAATGAGAGAATGATAGAATTTCAGAAAACGTATATGTTGTTTGCCTCGCCGGATGTTATCAATGCCTTGGGTGAATATCAGCAATACGTGATGCATCAGGATATCCATAACCCAAATTTGAATCTACAGTATTCCAAACAAGCACGGGTCATCTATGAAATGCGTGAGGATTTAGGGTTATCGGTCTCGAATCTAGGTGCTCAGGGAGAAATTTTATTCAAAGGAATCCTATCCAATTACAGCCAGGTGTTTCCGGATTCCAAGGCGGTTTATGAGGACTGAAGAAGATTCGGAATACGCCTCACCACCTCGGGAATCGTAATTTCTCTAAAGCGTGTGTTCGAATTGAGATGTATGGCGTTTTAAAAAAATATCCTTTCGAAGATCAATCCTTTTAATTTCTTCGGAAGTTCATCTCGAATGTCGCTCATTTCTCCTTCAGAAACATAGGTTCTTAGCATAAGAAAGGTGGCATGGATATATGCTTCTGCTCGTTCATTGGAACTAAAGTCGAAATCCCCGGTATGACCAGCGAGTGTCCTTATGAGTTCTATGAATTCTTCCATGTTGCGAGCTTTGTTCTTCGGAGTTTTTGACGACCAGCCGTTCACATATACGGCTTTCAAGAACATGGGCAATTGTGCAAGGAGCTGTAGCGATTCTTCATATGAGATCATGGATCTAAGTCCATGCAAAACGGCAGACAAAATCCTTCCGGCTTTTTCTCGGTTCTCCGACAGATCAATCTCTTTAGCATACTCCTTTAAAAAGGTGTTTCCTTCGGTTGCATATTGATTGAAATTAAGTGCCATACTATTGGTTTTAACGAACATCCTAAAATAATAGTCCTACCAGATGAAAACTATGATATGGGTCAGGTTCTTGTAAAAGTATCGTTCACGTTACCATGCCCCATATAGGATCTTTTCTAATGGTATAGCTGATCAAAATCATTTTCGGTATTGGGATATTCAAATATTTTAGGGGCGATCGTTAAACCAACAGGAATGTTAACCTTCAGAAATTACAACATCGCAGACTGGTTCTCATTTTATCGCATTGCAGCGGCACCCTTTTTGTTATTACTTATTGGCCTGGAGATGCGTTCCCTGTTTTCATGGTTATTAGTGCTTAGCTACAGCACAGATGCCATCGATGGTTTTCTTGCCAGGAAACTCAGGATTACAAGTCCCAGAGGATCTCAACTGGATTCTTTTGGAGATCAAATTACGCTGGTTGTAGGTGTTGTAGGCCTTTTCTTTTTTGAGAACGAATTTATGCGAAAGCATTTACTTCTTCTATTGGTGGTATTTGTTCCTTACATTATTCAGATGATCATAGCCTTTAGGAAGTATGGTAAGGCGACTGCGTTTCATACCTATTTTGCGAAATTATCTGCCATAGTGCAGGCCGTTTTTATCTTGTGGTTGTTGTTCTTTGGGCCTGTATATTGGTTATTTTATGTGATGTTAGCCATTGGTGTTTTGGAAACTATTGAGGAAATCACCCTAATATGTATGTATGATAAATGGGTGGGTGATGTAAAAGGAATATACTGGGCGTTGAGAGATAAGAGAAGGCTCAAAAAAGAGCAGGAGACTTCTAAATCTCAGTAATATGCGAACCTATTCACTTTTTACAATTATCCTGTTGTGTTTGGCAGTACTTCTCGTGGATATCGCCACGTTTTATTGGTTGCGATCTATAACCCGACTTATAGTTTCTCCTGCGCTCGGACTCTTGATCCATGTTGTTTTCTGGGTTTTTACCATGGGTCTAATAGGCGCCATAGTGACTTTGCGCATTCGATTAGATTCCATTTCCAGTCAGCGTAAACATAGGCTAGTTTCTTCCTTGTTTGGTTTGTCCGTTGCGTCCTTTGTTCCAAAGATCATTTTCGTGGTTGTAATTACCATTCTGTATTTTGCCAATTTTGTCTTTTCCGAAAAGGAGTCTATCTATGTAGTACCCATTGTGGGCACATTGTCTGGGTTCCTTCCATTCTTTGTAATCCTATATGCTGTTTTTGGCTCTCTCTACAGGTTTAAGGTCTACAGGATTAAGATAGTCTTCGAGCAACTTCCAAAAGCTTTCGACGGTTTACGTCTGGTTCAAATTTCCGATATCCATTTGGGAAGTTTCAACTACAAATATCACGTATTCGATAAGGCAGTGCGAATGATCAACAATCTCAAACCCGATTACATTTTTTTTACGGGAGATCTGGTTAACAATTACTCCGGAGAACTTCAGGGTTGGGAATCTACATTTGAACAACTCAAGGCGAAGTCGGGTAAATTTTCGGTTTTAGGGAATCACGATTATGGAGACTATAGCGAATGGGAGTCTGATGAAGCCAAAGAGGCTAATTTTATTGAAATCAAAGGTTTTCACCAACAAATTGGATTCGAATTACTTTTGAATGACGCAAGAATTCTTCAGAAAGGCGATGATAGAATCGCCCTTCTTGGCATTGAAAATTGGGGAAACCCTCCCTTCAAACAATATGGAGACCTTCAACCGGCCATACTAAAAGCTGCCGATGTACCCTTTAAAATACTACTTTCTCATGACCCAACACATTGGGTGGAAGAAGTTGTCGGAAAAACCCCTATTGCCCTAACACTCTCAGGTCATACGCATGGTATGCAGGCGGGTATCCAATTTAAAGACCGGAGATGGAGCCCCATAAAGTATAAGTACAAACATTGGGCCGGTTTATACAAGGAGGCCAATCAATTTCTGTATGTGAACAGGGGCTTAGGCTGGTTGGGTTTTCCCGGGAGAATTGGAATGCGGCCCGAAATTACTTTGATCCAATGCCACCGTAAATAAACCCAAATCTGATGGTTGTCATTTTTTATGCATTTGAAAGGAGCTACTTTAGAAGAAATCGCCCAAAAACTAAGTATTAATCAAACTTTTGAATCATGAAAAATTTATTCATTCTTTTATTTTCATTCGGACTTTTAGTCCCGGCAATGGCTCAGGAGAAACTATCTGAGGTAGTTATTACTGCCACTAAATACAAATATCTAAGTGCCACCAGTTCAGATGAAGTAGCGGTTCCTGTAGAAATACTACAAGATAAAGTAGCTAATTTTTATGTTAAAGACGCAGACTTTTATCGAGACGATTATGACCTGTACCATGTCACCTTCTACATACCCGAAGGAAAGATTCTCGCCGCCTATGACGGAGAAGGGAACATTCTTAGAACGGTAGAGAAGTACAAGAATATTGCACTTCCTAAAGCGGTAAGTGCCGATATTTTAAAGAAATATCCCAATTGGACGGTAAGTAAAGATATCTATCTGGTAAATTATCATCAGGATAAGGGAGCTACGAAGAAATATAAGATCAAGCTTACCAATGGAGATAAAACCATACGGATTAAATGTGATGAGAACGGGATTATTCAATAAATGAAATTACGGTCAGAATTAAATTAGAAACAACCGCAAAGGTTGTTTCTAATTTTTTAAACCTACGGGTCTGGTCTCCATAAGGTCTGTGCTGACTTATATCATTCTTTTTCGAAATGGCATCTCCTATTTTTATATCAAAATTTTAGCATTATGTCGACAATTAATAGTTACAGAGATGGACCCGGAGGAAGAGTATTAAAACCAAGTAACTGGGAAGAGCTTTATGCTTTGACAAGGCATTGGAAATCTGATATGGAATTTTACAGAGATGATCTCAGGTTTTTACATAAACTAATTGACAGATACTTCATCTGGATTACCAAAGAGGAGAATGTGGATAGCGTTCGCAAAATAGAAAACGGTTTGTTGAATTTGGAACGACGATGCCGGGATCTCTTGGCGAAAGTATCCAAACATTTGTCTCAATTGGGACGGGTGATAGAGGAGCCAGAAATGGATATGTCCCATATTTTTCAGGTTGAACACGGGCATCTGGAAGATGCTCTAGCTGTTTTCGTGAAAGACGTAAGACAACACAGAAAGGAAGTATTTCGTATCACCGAACTGGTTGCGGATAGTGAACAATTACGGAAGGCTTTCGAAACCTAGATCAACATAGCTTCCTCATGAACAAAATACAACGATTGCTCATCCGAATAGCTCAGCTCAATACCGATATCCAAGTTAATTATCCGGAATTGTACAGGAATCTGGATGAAAATCCGATGACGATTCCCACCATGGACCATCCCAGAATCAACTTGGAATCTTTACAGGAATATCTGGAAAGTCTACAAGAATTAGTAAGGCGTCATACAGAAATACATAAAGGAACTCAAAAGTGAAATTGAGAAACAGATAACAGCACATACAACGGTGATGCCTTCCTTTGGAGTCATCGTTAGCGTAGTGAATCGTTGAAAATGACAAGGAGGCTTTTTGTACATCTAGAAAATAACCTTGGTAACCTAGGTCACAGGCGGCGTACTGCGGAAGACCTAACTTTGTTGCATTAATTTAAAAGATACAGATTTATGGAGGTAGCTGGCTATCTGGGAGCCCTCATCATGGGAGTGGTATTGGGATTAATTGGAGGAGGAGGGTCCATTCTTTCAGTTCCTATATTCGTGTATCTTCTGGGGATTAATCCTGTTACGGCCACTGCTTATTCACTCTTTGTCGTGGGTATTTCGGCCTTGGTGGGTGCAATTCAAAATATGCGAAAAGGCCTGGTAGCCTACAGGACGGCTTTGGTATTTTCTGTTCCTGCTTTTGTGGCTGTATATGCCACAAGAAAATTTATAGTTCCCGCCATTCCTGAGAAGTTATTCTCTATGGGAGATTTTTTACTAACCAAAGAAATTGGAATCATGTTGTTTTTTGCCATGATCATGCTCATGGCGGCCATCTCGATGATACGATCTAAAACCAGAGAGGTGCGAGAGGAGGGAAGGAAATTTAATTATGGACTCATTACCTTGGAAGGTTTGGGTGTAGGTCTGCTTACCGGGATCGTAGGGGCGGGAGGGGGCTTTTTGATCATTCCTGCCTTGGTGTTATTGGCAAAGCTTCCCATGAAAAAAGCAATTGCCACTTCTCTAATGATCATTGCGGCCAAATCGCTCATTGGATTTATTGGTGATATTGAAAACTTGGAAATAGATTGGGTTTTCCTCTCCAAATTCACGGGAATATCTGTCGTCGGGATCTTTATAGGAGTTGGACTCACCCGTTTCATTAAAGCGGAAAATCTAAAGAAAGCCTTTGGGTGGTTTGTCCTTGTTGTTGGGGTGATCATTGTTGCAAAAGAGGTAATACAATAAGAAGAGGAACCTTATGGGTTTCCATAGTAATAATTTAAAATATAGTAGTATGAAAATTGAACAGATATACACAGGATGCCTGGCGCAAGGGGCCTATTATATTGAGAGCCATGGAGAGGTGGCCATCATTGACCCTCTTAGAGAAGTTAAGCCTTACCTGCAAAGGGCAGAAGAAGATGAGGCAACTATTAAATACATTTTTGAAACTCATTTTCACGCCGATTTTGTAAGCGGACATATCACGCTATCCAAGGAAACCGGGGCGCCTATTGTATATGGCCCAACGGCCCAACCTGATTTTGAAGCTATTATCGCTGCAGATGGACAGGAATTCAAACTGGGGGAGATTACGATTGAAGTAATGCATACCCCAGGTCATACCATGGAAAGCACGACCTACCTTCTTAGGGATTCTGAAGGTAAAGACCATGCGATATTCACGGGAGACACCCTCTTTTTAGGTGACGTTGGTCGGCCAGATCTGGCACAAAAAGCTGCAAATCTCACTCAGGAAGAGCTTGCGGGGACACTCTATGATAGTCTGCGTACGAAGATCATGCCTCTGGGAGATCATGTTATTGTTTATCCGGCACACGGCGCAGGATCGGCCTGCGGAAAGAATATGATGAAGGAAACGGTAGACACTCTCGGAAATCAAAAAATCGTCAACTATGCCCTTCGGGAAGATATGACTCGCGAGGAATTCGTAAAAGAAGTGACAGAAGGCCTAATGCCGCCCCCTCAATACTTTCCACTGAATGTTAGGATGAATAAGGAGGGATATGAGGATATAGGTGTTATTTTGGAGCGAGGATCCAATGCTCTTTCTCCCGAGGCTTTTGAAGTAGCAGCTAACGAGACAGGTGCAGTGGTATTGGATGTACGAAGTAACGCCGAATTTGTAGAGGGCCACATCCCTCGTTCCATCTTCATTGGGTTGGATGGGACATTTGCACCCTGGGTAGGTGCGCTCATTGCCGATGTGAAACAACCCCTATTACTGGTGATACCAGACGGAAGGGAAGAAGAAACCATTACACGGTTGTCCAGGGTAGGTTTTGATCATGTTCTGGGATATCTTAAAGGAGGATTTAAGGCATGGAAAGAATCTTCCAAAGAATATGATACCATCTCATCTATTTCGGCGGAGAAGTTTGAAAGCATCGTAGAGGCTTCGAAAGCGACAAAAAACAGTATTCCGATATTCGACGTACGACGGGAAGGGGAATATACCGCAGAGCATATCGAAAATGCCGTACACACTCCCCTGGATTATATAAACGATCACCTGAGTGAGTTTCCCGAAAGCGAGACCTTCTATGTGCATTGCGCAGGAGGATATCGTAGTGTCATAGCGGCTTCCATCCTAAAAAGCCGTGGAATCCATAATCTTGTCGATATTGCAGGAGGGTTCAAAGCGATAAAGGAGACCAACCTTCCGGTAACCCATTATGTATGTCCCACCACCTTGAAATGAATTAAACAGTGATGAGAAATTCCCTGGCCAAATCCGGCGGAAATACAACATTGGAATGAAGGTTAAAGGTCTAATACCTTTCCTCTGTTCAGTAAATTCTTTGGATCTAGCGACTGCTTGAGATTTTTCATTAGGGTAATCTCTTCTGATGTTCTACAGAGTGGTAAATAGGCTTTTTTATGGAGTCCGATACCGTGTTCTGCAGAAACAGATCCACCCAATTCCTTTAAAGGGCCATAGATAATATCGTTGATGGAATTTTTGAGTGCTGTACTATTATCCGCTTTGCCAATGATATAATGGATGTTTCCATCGGCCACATGGCCAAAGGCATTGATATGAGTGATTCCCTCTACTTTTTTAAGCTGTTCGGTAATGGATGAAACCGTCTTACCTATTAAACTAATGGGAAGACTAATGTCGAAATGCTGGTCATATTTACAAGGGGTGACCAAGGCATCTACGTTCTCTCTGATATGCCAAAACCAATTGAGGTCCGATTCAGAATAGGCTACGGCTGCGTCTACTATGAGGTCATTATTTAGCGCTTCTTCCAGGAGCGCTTCCAATCGGATTTGATCCTGCTCCTGGTCACTTCCCAGGCCTTCTAACAAAACATAATATTGGTAATCCAGAGGCAATGGAGGACGGGATACAGAGGGATCGTTGGTAAGACCTTCATAGGCATCTTTCCAGATCAATTCGAAACCGCTAAGCGTGCCGGCCAACCCTTGGTCCATATATCGTAAAAAAGAAACGACCTTGTCGTATTCATTGAACCCCACAAAAGCACTCACCCTGCTCTTGGGAGCTTCTACCAAACGCAATACAGTCCTGGTGACAATTCCTAGGGTTCCTTCGGAGCCCACAAAGAGTTGCTTGATGTCGTAAGCGGAGTTGTCCTTAATGATTTTTTTGAGAGAAGAAACAATAGTTCCATCGGCGAGTACGGCCTCGAGACCCAATACCAGGTTACGGGTCATTCCATACCGAAGCACTCGCAATCCTCCCGCATTAGTAGAGATGGCCCCTCCTATTTGTGCAGATCCTTTTGCACCAAAATTCAACGGAAATAACAGACCTTTTTCTGCAGCTGCATTCTGAACATTCTCAAGGATGGCTCCCGCTTGAGTGGTAAGAGTTCTACTTTGCTCATCTACTTCCTCTATCGTACGCATCCGTTCCATGGAGATCACCACTTCCCGGGCATGAGTTTCGGTACTTCCTACCAGGTTA
>JBCBDM010000067.1:0-17336 GCA_038529705.1 Bacteroidota bacterium | reverse complement strand
GTTGAGAAATGAAAATGCAGCCGATTTCCACGATGAGTTGGGGTCCAAGGTAACCAAGATTTCTATGTTTTTAACGCTAGCGGAACGTTCGTTAGAGGAGAGGAAGGATCCATCGAATTGGTTTGGTAAAATGCGAGAGAACATCAAGGATCTCTCCGGGAGCTTTAGAGATCTACTTTGGGTAATCGATCCGCAAAAAGATAGTTTGAGTGATGCTATTTTAAGACTGAAGGATTTTGGAGAAGATCTGTTTGGCAATACAAAGGTGCGTTACAGTACCAATGGATATTCTGAGGGATTGGAGGGTGCGATTTTAGACCCTCAAACCAAAAAACAAGTAGTGCTTATCTTTAAGGAGGCCATGCACAATTGTGCAAAGTATTCTGAAAGTACATGGGTAGAGCTTACAGTGGAGTCCTCCGATGGATATTCTTCCATTAGATTAAAGGACAACGGTAAGGGATTCAATGTACATCGTCAAGGTAAGGGTAGAGGGCTTACCAATATGAAAAACCGTTCGGAAAAGATTGGTAGCAACCTTTCTATAGTTTCGAGTAAAGAAGGTACTGTGGTGAGCCTGCGTAGGATACCCCATCTGCGGGATAAGGATAAGGTTAAATAATTGTAAATTAGATCATTAAATTTCGCTGGTCGTGGAAACTATTCACATTGCAATCGTTGAAGATGATAATGAAATAAGACAAACCTTGCATCTTATTTTAGACGGTTCGACGGGTTTTTCTTGTAAATACGCTTTTCCGGATGCAGAGTCTGCTATAGCGTCTATACCCAACCTTCCTGTAGATGTGGTACTGATGGATATCGATCTCCCTGGTAAAACCGGGATAGAGGCTACTCGTGAACTTCGGAAGAAATGTGATCATATTGATTTCATCATGCTTACCGTTCAAAGTGATGACGACTCTATTTTCGAATCCCTTTGTGCAGGAGCCTCAGGATATTTACTTAAGGACACTAATCCGGTCGATCTTTTGGTTCATATCAAAGAAGTCTATGATGGTGGATCCCCTATGAGTAGTCAGATAGCTCGCCGTATCATTAATTCATTTCGGATCATAGATAATCCGCTCTCTGAACGTGAAACGGAAGTGCTTAAATTATTGAGTCAGGGTTTAAATTATAAGGATGTGGCGGAGCATATATTCCTGAGCCCACATACGGTGAAAACACACATCAAGAATATCTATTCCAAACTTCATGTCAATAATAGGGCAGAAGCTATTTACAAGGCTATCAAGCAAAAATTGATCTAGGCTATCGTCTTTTCCATATAAAATACCCCAAACGAGCTATTGATTCAAGTTGCTCATAGTGAGATATTTGCGATATATAAATCAAATTAAATCTCACAATGAAAACAAGTAAACTGCTAAAGGGAATCGCATTACTATGTATGGTATTCGCAATTTCAACGGCCTATGGACAAGACGTAGGGGGTATTTTTAAAAGAAAAGCAAAGAAAAGAGCCAAGGATAAGATTGAAAAAACAGTTGACAAGGGTTTAGATGTCATAGAAGGTAAAGAGGGAACCACAACCTCCGAAGAAACTACAGAAGACGGAACCGTAGTTGTAGTCTCTAAGGACGAGACGGGGAAATACATTCCGGTTCCGGATTTTATTGACCCGGCGACTGCAATATTTGTAGACGATTTCAATACTGAAACACCTTCGGAGTTTCCATCAAAATGGACATTATTAGGTGGAACCTTACAAAACTCGCAAGTAGTTGCTTTAGGACAAAAGGAAGGGGTGGTTCAATTTATAACCAGTAGTAGATTAAAACCTACTTTTAAGAATGACAACTATTTAGGGGATTCATTTAAGATGGAGATTCAGTGCTACTTCCACAAAAGAGGAAACGAATCGTATACACTTAACTTAATGAATACAAAAGATCCCTACAGTGCCTATCAAATAACCATTCGAAGCGATGGAATTGTACCGGCCGGAACGAGCTCCCAATATGCAAGATTTCCAAAAAAATTACCCGTCGGGTGGCGAACGGTACAATTGTCTTTCAATAAAGGAGTTTTGAAGGTATTTTATGAGGGCTATCAGTTGATAAATATTCCGCAGCTTAATAAAGGGGAAGATCGGGTTTTAACGGAGTTTACCCATTTAGAATTAAGTGCGTTGTCTCATGGATCCGGAGAGTACGATTCTATGGTGAATCATATCTCCATTGCCCATCACGGACTACCTCTCTATAAAAAGTTAATGGAAGAAGGGCGTTTGGTAATGAATAACATAAATTTTGAGGTGAATTCGTATACCCTTACCAGCAGTTCCTATGCCGTTTTGGATGGAATTGCTACCATGTTGGCCAAGCATCCCGAAGTGAATGTGAACGTTCACGGACACACAGATTCTGATGGAACCGATGCTTTCAACCAAACTTTGTCTGAAAACCGAGCCAAATCTGTAATGGATTACCTTACCGGTAAGGGGGTTGCATCCAGCAGATTGACCAGTGCAGGATATGGAGAGAAAATGCCAATAGACAAGAGCGGAACTGAAGCTGCTAAGGCAAAAAATCGTCGTGTAGAATTTGTTCTCAATCAATAATCTTAAGGGTAGGAGGATTTTCTACTTCCTACTTTTTCCTGAAAATTTATCTTATGAAAAATCTGAGTTTTTTATTGTTGCTATTCATTTTTCCGATGATATCATGCGGAGACAAACCTTCCGAAGAGCAAAAAGAGGCCAATGTCGTATTGGATGCTGAACCCGCCAATGGTATAGAGGCACCATCTGAAAAAATAAAGGATTGCGAAGACTTTATGGATACTTATGAAACCTGGTCCGATGATATTTTGGAGTTAATGGAAAAACACAAGAAGGATCCGGTGACTTTGGCAACTTCACCGGAATATGTAAATACCATGATGAAGGGAGTGGGGTTTATGCGAGATTGGGAAACCATAAGTTTTTCTTGTGCTACGGACCCTTCCTATGAGGCAAGAATGAAGGCAATACAGGAAAAAATGGAAGCCAAACAGAAGGAGCTAGGCTTTAAATAATAATTAATACTACATCTATGAAATATAAATTTATAACGCTGATAATGGTCTTTCTGGGAACTGTCGTGTTTCAGAACGTCTTGGCACAAGGATACCAGGTTCCCAGTAGGGAATTGGTAGAAACGCTATTAACTCAATTAGAGAAATGTAAAGCGAACCTGGCCAATGCCGAAAAAGGGTTGATTGAAATGAAAAAGAACCCTGGGGAGTATTCTCTGGAAACCTATTTGTGGGTAGAAAATAATGCCAAGGAAGCCAGGGAGTGTATCACCCAAAGAAGAGAAGAACTGGATCGTTTACGAAAGGATTACCCGGGCTGGTTTAATAGTCCTACAGCTTTCACGGATATTAAACTTAAATATCCAGAAATACACTCTCCAAGGGAGTTGGCCGAGCTTCTTGATGGGATTGAACTTAAAATAACCAAAGTGCTCGCAGAATGGAAGAAACTCCCTCGACCTGAACACTGATCTTGAATGCTGATGTGTTAATAGTAGATCCCCCGGTAGCGGGGGATTTTTAGTTTAATAGGATGAGGCTGTAAATTAATTGGAATACCTTTGTGCTAAGTAAACTGTATCCAATATGAGCTTTCTAACGGCGGAATGGCGTAAACTTACCTTACTCAATTACGAAGTGGATCCGTCCATCTTGCAACCTTATGTTCCCGCAGGTACCACCCTGGATCTATGGCAGGGTAGATGCTATGTGAGTGTTGTGGGTTTTATGTTTGTCAATACAAAACTACTAGGGGTGAAAATCCCTAATCATGTAAACTTTGAAGAGGTGAACCTTCGGTTTTACGTAAAGAGGCAGGTGGAAGGGGAATGGCGAAGAGGGGTCGTTTTTATCAAAGAGATCGTTCCAAAATGGGCGTTGAGCTTCGTGGCAAATACAGTCTATAAAGAGCACTATCAAACATTACCGATGCAGCATAGTTGGACCAGGGAACAGGGAAAGTTTAGGGCAGAGTATCGATGGAAACTTGGACAGGAGTGGCAGCAAATTCATGTCCAGGCGGAGGACCGGCTTATAGAAATAGATCCCGGGAGTGAGGCCGAATTTATTACGGAACACTATTGGGGTTATGCGAAAGTTTCGGAAACAAAGACCAATGAATACGAAGTTACCCACCCCAAATGGCTACAATATCCGGTAATCGATTATCATGTGGATCTGGACTTCGGAAAAAACTACGGTACGGAATTCGCATTTTTGAATGATCAAAAACCCACTTCCGTTCAATTGGCAGAAGGATCTGAGATTACCGTGGAGTCCAAAAGCAGCTTACGGTAAACCACCGCCGCCTTCATCTGGGAATACAATACTTTCATAAGCCCCTGCATCCGGGGTATTGGTATCGCGTGTAGTACCATTAAGATCTATCGGCGGAGAAACACCACCCAGCCCTATTCCTTCCGCACCGGATTCATTTTGCTTGATATTGAAGTTGTTTAACTCCGTATTCTGAAAGACGGGATCCTGATTCAATAGCGTATTGGTATAAAGAGTGGTATTCGTAAAATCGTAATTAGGCAGTCCATCGAAATCTCCGTTCGGATCTTCAAATCGGATCAAGCTATTTGTGAAGTTAAAATTGAAGGGTTGCGACTCGGTCGCAATAAGGCCCAACTCCCGCTGTTCATTACCATAAATAATACAGTTAGTGAAATTTGCCATTTCCAGGGGTGCTTCAGCAACATCCTCAATAATGTTATCAATTTGAACAGCCGGGGAAGACCTAAAGCTATTGGTCCAGTAATTTCCGAAAGTGCAATGATTGAATCGATAAGTTCCTCCCAGAGAAATGGTAAGCACCGATTGGCCGCTATTATTGAAGACCAAATTCTCTCCTAAGATATTTGCATTGGTGGCAAACAAGGAACTAATAGAGCAATTATAAATTTGAGTGTCCTGGAGGGTAAGGGTAAGGTTCCCGTCATTGCTATCCATAATAATACCCGCAATCGCATTTTTAATGGTGGTATGGGTAAAGAGGTGGTTGGTACTCCCTTGTCTTAACCATATGGCCCCCCATTGACCCGGAACATCCGCGAAAAAGGGTTCCAAACGATCCCCTTCAAAAATGACCTCGTTCTCCAATAACTCGGGGTCTGTGCTGGGTGCACCATTTACCCTCATCGTCGCTCCGTTTTCCACGACAATTCCACTATCTGCGTGAAAATGTACTCGCGCACCGGCTTCCACGGTCAAGGTTTCACCTTCGGGTACGGCGGCGTATCCGTAGATTACATAAGGCTTTTCATTAGTAAAAGTCAACTGGTCTTGGTCCAGGAAGAACCCTTCCACTGGGATGGGGTCTTCATCCGTACCCAGGTTAATGGTGCCCACCATGCCATTGGCATCCAGATCCGGAAATAGGAATACGGCATCTTGTACCAGGGTGACCAATTCTACGTTTTGTTGATTCCCACCGGAATCAAATTGAATCTGGTCCGTGTACAGGAAGCTAAATTCGTCTGTCTGAGTAGTAATATCAACGGTGGTTTCGACGAAGATGAATATGCTATCATTTGCCAGAATCTCTACATTTTCGAACATCTTTCCAGCAATTCCATCTACATTAAGGCGATAGTTAGAATCTTCTCCATCTCCCAATCTGAGGGTGGGGATGCTTATATCGTCATCACTTCGGTTATATACTTTGAGATTATAGGTGCTGGACCCTATATTGCTGAATATAGTATCCAGAAAGACAGTATCTCTTGAGAATTCAAGGTTCCCGGTACTGGGCACCGTTTCAAAATCGTTTCGACAGGAACTCCAAAGAACTAGCCCACAAAGAATGGCTAAAGCGTATAAATACCTCATTCAAATAAAATTTCAGTAAAAATATAACTTTTTATGTAGCTTATTATTGTCGGTATTACAAAGTTTAGTAGAAGTATTTATTTGACCCAATGAAACTTCTTTTCACATTCGATGTCCGTTTGATAGTAATTCATCCGGAAGTTGTCATGGTGCCATTCTAACCTCCAGTCGATTACCGTTAGGCCCAGACTGGTACTTATACAGCCTAAAGAGAATAAGATCCAACCTAGAACCATAAAGATGTTGCGAACTCGTTTAATTTTAATGAGTCCCATAAGATGAATAGGTATATATAGTAGGACACCCCAAAAGAGTACATTCCCTATGAAACCCAGTACATATAGGTCACCGGACATAGAAAACACCCAGGATGTATTGGTACTTTTTACAAAAGGAAAGCCGTAGAAACTGGGACCGTGCTCCGGAAATTGGCATACGTATTCGTAAATAAGTAGGTCGTTACTGGTTATCGCAAGAGCCAAAGATAGGGTGAGCAGTATTTTTTTTATAAAGGTGTGGGACATGG
Organism: Bacteroidota bacterium; assembly: GCA_038529705.1. Lineage (GTDB taxonomy): Bacteria > Bacteroidota > Bacteroidia > Flavobacteriales > Flavobacteriaceae > Aureisphaera. The sequence goes on along the minus strand of JBCBDM010000067.1, from coordinate 10,936 downwards.
ATCATTGACTCATTTAATCATTCATTGCATCATTCAATCATCTTGAAAGTCGGCGGTGGCAGCAGCAATTAAGTATCCCTCCAAATACGTATCAAATTTAATTGCTACTTACCACGATTCCCGGCAAAGGAACTGCCTACTTTTTTTTCTTTCTTTTAGCGATGCGCGCCGCTTTCTTGCGGGCTTGTTGTATTTTTTTAAAGGCAACCTCGTTGGCTGCCGCCTGTTTGCGTTTTTTGATCTTAGCCTCGCGTTCTGGGTCGTGAGCTCGAGGTTCATAACCAAAGAGGTTATTCACATCACGGGTACTTTCGGTTGGAACAAAACGACCCACCACCACGTCGCCGAGTAGCTCCTCCTGGGAGATCATCATTTGATGATCGATGGTATTGGAAATATTCGAAATGGTCACCTCGGCGGTTTCGTATCCCAGGAATGAGAATGTTAAAATTTGACCCGCTTCCGGTTGAATACTGTAGTAGCCATCAAAATCGGTTTGAGTCCCGCTAGTTGTGCCTTTAATAACAATATTTACAGCAGGTAAGGGTAGGTTATTTTCGTCGGTTACCCTACCTGAAATCGTAATGGTTTTGGCCTTTTTTTTCTCTTCTTGAGAATCATCGATTATGGGCGCGCCCATAGTGATACTATGAACGGTTGTTGTTATTGAAATAGGTGGAGGTGACTGAATGGTTATATCGATGGTAGCGTTGTAATTTCCTAATTTTATCGGTTCACTGTACATTTCGTCCTTGATCGAATAAAGCGACGAACCGCTAGTGCAGGTGATCTTATAAGATCCATCCGGTTTTGTGCGAACACTATGCCCCGTTTCCAGTACAAAGACTTCGGCATTGGACAAGGGCGTACCATCGGCGTCTGTTACGAAACCTGTAATGGTTACCAAAGACTTTAGAGGGTTACTTCCAATTCCAAGAGATGTATATTGCTTCTCAACAACATGGGGTCCTCCTTGAGCGGTTCCTTCCGAAGTACTTAGTAAACTTAATGGTAATAACAGTGACGCTGCATAAGGTAGGAGATGATTCTTCGATTTACGTTCAAGCTTGACCTCTCTATCCAATTGAGATTTTTTAAATCTCCCACAGAGACTGGCTCCCGAATCTAACTTTTTGATGAGTTCTTCGTCCGTCGACTTGGTAAAATCGAATACTTCCTTCGTACAAACCTTGCAAAACTTGCCCTTTTCGGTAGGGGTCATTTTGTTCCAGTCTTCATGACAAGGCTCGGGAATGGAAATGTGGATGGATTTTTTCATAATGCCTATGGATACGTGTTAATTACCATCCAAAGCACTAAAAAAGTCATTACTTAAAAAACGAATATTGAGGGAACAGGTCGTTTTGATGAGTGAAAAGGTAATTTCCAGGGGCTTCCATGATTTGAAGTGCCCAGATTACCCATATTCTTTCGAAAGCAGTAGCTAATTAATTTAACTGTTCAACGATTTCTATTTTAAACAGCTTATCCCAGTTTTTACCTGTTACATATAAGATATTTTCTTCTCCATTGTAGGCAATTCCGTTTAGGATATTTAATTTTTCATGTTGTGTGACCTCATCTACAAGTCCCCTAAGATTAATAACCCCTTCCACTGCCCCCGTGGAGGGGTCGATAATAGCAATACCTTTACTCTTTTCCTCGTTATCCCAGAGATTGGCATAGATCTTACCGTTCACCCATTCCAATTCATTGAGCTTCGGTATCCGACTGGTGTTCGTGTATACCTCTATATAACCTTCTTCGGCCAGGGTGGAAGCATTTAATTTCCAGATACGTTCGGTTCCATCGCTTTTGTATATGGTAGTTCCGTCATTACAAAGGCCCCATCCTTCCGCACTCTTTCCGTACACAAAACTTTGGGTTTCCTCAAGCGTATTGAGATCATAGATAAACCCTGTTTTTCTTCTCCAGGTGAGCTGATAGATCTTATCGTTTAAAATGGTGATTCCTTCACCAAAATATTGATCGGCCAAGGGAACACTTTGAAGCACTTCTCCAGTTTTGTAATTAGTTTTGCGGAGCGTGGATTCCTTGTATTGGCCGGTTCCTTCATATAGGGTGTCATTTTCAAACTCCAGGCCCTGCGTAAAGGCGTTGATGTCATGAGGATAACTTTCCAGAATCTTGTACGTATAAAGCGACGGAGTTTTGGAGGCCGTAATAATGACCTCTGTGTTCACTTTGTAATCTTTGCCATCTGCCGTTACGATTGCCTCCAGCGTTCGAGCCCCCATTTTCTCACCTTTCAGGCTAATTTTATGGTTACTAGTGGTTTGAGAAGTCACTTTGTTGACGCCATCCAGGCTGATCACTACATTTTCTACCTCCTTATTCTTTTTGTTGGTTAGAGATACTTCCAGCTGATCCGTTGTTTTGTAGTATTTCTTTGAATTCTCAATAGAAACGTCAAAATAGTCATTTGGGTCTTCAGATTCGTTTCCGCAACTCATAACAATGCTTAGCAATACGATAAGAATGAACAGCTTGTGAAATTTCATGGATGTTGTAAATTTTTGAGCAAGATAACCAATAATAATTGATGGTTAAAATGCTTGTGGAAAGTTTAAAATGGGCGTATATTTGCACCGGCAAGTCCTACACAACCAGCTCCTATTGAATCCCCCAGGGCGGGAACGCAGCAAGGGTAGATGGTCGTAGCGGTGTGATGTAGGTAGCTTGCCATTTTTTATGCCCTAAATTGAAGGAATCTCCACTTCCTTTTCCTATCGCATTGCGAAATACGAAATGGTAAATTAATTTTCAACCACCAACCAACAACTCCCCACCACATTTCTCCTCAAATTTGGATATTTAAAGACATACCCGCATCTTTGCCATTCACTTTTTTACTATGCCAAAAGTAGTTTTGATCACGGGAGGTTCATCGGGTATTGGGAAGGCCATGGGGCAATATCTTCACGGAAAAGGTTATAAGGTCTTCGGAACAAGCCGCCATCCTTCCAAATATTTGGAAACTGTTCCTTTTTCGTTACTGAAATTGGATGTTACCGATGTTGATTCCATTACATCCGCTGTTTCTGAAGTCATCTCTTCTGAAGGAAAATTGGATGTTCTCGTTAACAATGCAGGAGTTGGTATTACCGGACCCATAGAAGAAACTCCTACCCAGGAGATCCGAAATGCCTTTGAAACTAATTTTTATGGCCCGCTGGAGGTGATTAAGGCCGTGTTGCCACATATGAGAGATCAAGGTAGTGGACATATTGTAAACATTACATCCATCGCAGGGTATATGGGGTTACCCTATCGTGGGATCTATAGTGCTACCAAGGGAGCATTAGAACTGATTACCGAAGCCTACCGCATGGAGGTAAAACAATTTGGTGTTGAAATGACCAATGTGGCTCCGGGTGACTTCGCTACAAACATTGCAGCCGGTAGGTACCATGCTCCGGTGCTCAAAGATTCTCCTTATGAAAAAGCCTATGGAGACACCCTGGCAATGATGAACGAACATGTGGATGCCGGGAGCGATCCGTTGCAAATGGCGAAAGCGGTTCACAGGATCATCGAAACTTCGAAACCCAGGATCCATTATAAAGTAGGAGCCTTTCTTCAGAAATTTTCAGTAACATTGAAACGGGTATTACCGGACAAGATGTATGAACGAATGTTGATGAACCATTATAAATTGAAATAAGGAGAAGTGATAGCTAAATGGGCTACTGCGTTTATGCAAGTAGTTCCCACCCTTCATTCAACTCCCTTAAACGACTTCCCGTTTCCTACTTTATTAACAATACTGCTGTAAAATTTTTTTTGTGAAATGAACATCCTGCTTTCAGAGTTGTGTACTTTTGCAACAACATAAACTCTAAATTTGATAGCATGAAATTCTTCATTGATACAGCCAACCTCGATCAAATTCGCGAAGCCCAGGATCTGGGCGTTCTAGACGGGGTGACCACCAATCCATCCCTTATGGCCAAGGAGGGTATTACAGGGCGTGATAACATTCTCAAACACTATGTGGACATTTGTAATATTGTGGATGGCGACGTGTCGGCAGAGGTAATTGCAACCGATTTCGAAGGAATGGTAAAGGAAGGGGAGGAGCTTGCCGAACTGCACGAACAGATCGTAGTGAAGTTACCCATGATCAAAGACGGGGTAAAAGCTGCGAAGTACTTTAGCGATAGAGGAGTTAGAACCAATGTAACCTTGGTATTTTCTCCCGGACAAGCCTTGCTTGCGGCTAAAGCAGGTGCAACCTATGTGTCCCCTTTCATTGGACGTTTGGATGATATCTCTACCGATGGTTTGAACCTGATTGCCGAAATTAGACATATATATGATAATTACGGTTTCGAGACGGAGATCCTTGCTGCTTCCGTTCGTCATACCATGCATGTAATCGATTGTGCTAAAATTGGTGCCGATGTAATGACAGGACCCTTATCTTCCATTGAAGGCCTGCTAAAACACCCACTAACGGATATCGGACTCGAGAAGTTTTTAGCCGATTATAAGAAAGGTAATTAAGTAGTACGACTTTAAAAAAAAAAGAAAATCCAAACGCTGTCAGGTAGTTTGGATTTTTTTATGTTCTATTTGTTCAGGTAACCGAGTAGTTCAGACTCTATTGAAATTTCGAAGATATTCGTGTTGCCATTTAGTATTTTACCTTCACCATCTACAATCATCGCCTTATTTACAGAATCGATGATCAACTTCATTTCGGCATCTTCAAAATTCTCGAACTGATATTCTACCAATTCATTATATCCGGAATTCTTAACGATCTTTAGCCACTTTTTAAAGTGAGTGTCGATATTGATTCCTATAAAATCATATTCCGGATATTTACTTTTCAATTCAGAGGCTCGGGTGTGAATCTTCCGGTAGTGCTTTATCGATTTGTTGGACCAGAAATAGATCACTGTATGCCTATTGAAAGTACTGTGAAGGTCTTTAACCGTATTGTCCGTAGTAAGGAGCATTAGATTAGGGATCGTATGTCCCGGAGTTAATTGTATGGTGGCTTTTGCCAATTCGGATACCGCTCTTTTGTCTTCGGTATTCGAGCTTAATTGGTTAAAAAGAGCAAGCATCTTTTCCTCATTCGCCTTGTTCTTAGCATTCAGGAAATAGCGGTTGGCATTGGTACGCAATAGACTGTTCTTTAAACTGTCATTGGTGACCAGACTATCAATTAAAAGGGCCTTTCTATAATTGTGAATAAACGATTTCCGATTGTAAGGTGCAGAATCCCGGTATTGGTCATAGGCCAGGTTGTCCAGATAATAACTTAGGAAACGATAATACGGATAATAGCTCCGCAAGGCCTCGTCTCCCATATCAATATTTTTCCGGTGACTGTAGAAACTTGCCGGAACTTCAACACTTTCGTTGTATACCTTCTTTCTGGCGTTTGCAGAAATATAAAGCTCCTTTTTAATGTATAGATCATAGTCTATACAAGCGTTAGCAATGTACTTGAAATCCTTAGAGGGGCCTTTCTTGCTAACGAACTCATTGTACAACTCACTTCGATTTTCTCGAAGGGAATCGATCTTCCGTTGAAATTCTTCCGGCTTCAACAGGTTCATTCTGGGCATCAACTCGTTTTCCTTTTCATTCAAAAGGAAAAGGTCCATCATGAAATTATTCTTTGCGGCACCCTTACCGGTGAAAGAGAGGGATTCATCAAAATCGATCGTATTTACACGAAGCATAATACTATCCCCAGGCTCAATATGTACGGCCTGATATTCGTTATGGCTGAAAAAATAGATACCCGGCTCAACTTGATCCAGCTGATACTTAAAGAAGTTTTTTTCGTCTAACGCAACCGTATCGATGATTTGCCGACTGCGGAATATAATGACATAATCCTTTTTGGGATTCACAATTTCACCTCCCAACCAAGCACTACCACAACTATCCCCGGAAGATTGATTGCAGGAAATACAGAACAGGTAACAAAGAGTGAGGAGTAGTATTTGTTTTATCAGATGCAAAATGTTTAGATTCTTCTACACAAAAATATGGGTCTGAAACGGGGAAACCTGTTAACTATTGGTTAAAAGAAAAATAAAATAACAGTTCATTAGGATTCCATTTCTTCAATCCTAGTTAATTAGCTACTTTTGCGCAAAATATAAAAAAGTAATTTAAGGCTATGCTTTCAGTATCTAATTTATCGGTTCAATTTGGAAAACGAGTTTTGTTCGACGAGGTGAATACTCAGTTCGTTCAAGGTAATTGCTATGGCATTATTGGAGCGAATGGCGCGGGGAAATCTACTTTTCTTAAAATTCTTGCAGGAAAGAAAGATCCAACTTCCGGTCATGTCCATTTAGAAACCGGTAAGCGAATGTCTGTTCTGGAACAGAACCACAATGCCTATGACGAGTTTCCCGTTTTGGAAACCGTTGTGAGAGGGAACAAGGACCTTTTTGCCATAAAGTCGCAGATCGATGCCCTGTATGCGGACTATACCGACGAGAATGCTGAGAAGATAGGGGAGCTTCAGGTACAATTTGAAGAAATGAACGGATGGAATGCAGATAGTGATGCTGCTGCCTTATTGTCCAACTTGGGTATATCGGAGAATCTACACTATTCATTAATGGGCGACCTGGACGGTAAACAAAAGGTACGAGTTCTACTGGCACAGGCCCTCTTCGGAAATCCGGATGTCCTGATCATGGATGAGCCTACCAACGACTTGGATTACGAAACCATCTCATGGCTAGAGAATTTCTTGGCTAATTATGATCAATGTGTAATCGTGGTGTCTCACGACCGTCACTTCCTGGATGCTGTTTGCACCCACATTAGTGACATCGACTTTGGAAAGATCAACCACTTTAGTGGAAACTATACCTTTTGGTACGAAAGTAGCCAATTAGCCGCAAGACAGCGGGCACAACAGAACAAGAAGGCAGAAGAAAAGAAAAAGGAATTGGAAGAGTTTATTCGTCGTTTTTCTGCCAACGTGGCCAAATCCAAGCAGGCAACCAGTAGAAAGAAAATGATCGACAAATTAAACGTTGCGGAGATCAAACCCTCAAGTAGGCGCTATCCTGCTATTATTTTCGAAAGAGAACGTGAGGCTGGCGACCAGATACTAAATATTGAAGGGTTGGCTGCGTCTCTCGAAGGGGAGACACTCTTTAGTGGAGTTGATATTAACTTGGCCAAAGGGGATAAAGTGGTGCTATTCTCAAGAGATTCTAGAGCGACTACGGCCTTCTATGAGATTATAAATGGGAAGCTGAAGGTAGATGCCGGGACCTATCAGTGGGGAGTTACTACCAATCAAAGTTATCTGCCTCTGGACAATAGTTCCTTCTTTACCGGGAAGATCAATTTGGTAGACTGGTTACGACAATGGGCCAAGACCGAAGAGGAAAAGGAAGAAGTATTTCTACGTGGGTTCCTGGGGAAGATGTTGTTTAGCGGAGAAGAGGCTTTAAAGATGAGCGATGTACTCTCCGGAGGAGAAAAAGTACGCTGTATGCTCAGTCGAATGATGATGATGCGCGCCAACGTGGTGATGTTGGACGAGCCTACCAACCACCTTGACCTGGAATCCATTACAGCCTTTAATAACTCACTAAAAAACTTCAAGGGAACGGTACTTTTTACCACCCATGATCACGAGTTCGCACAGACGGTGGGGACACGAGTAATAGAGCTAACTCCCAACGGGATCATAGATCGTTATATGACCTTCGACGAGTATATGAACGATACGAAGGTCAAAGAGTTGAGGAACAAGATGTATGGCGTGACCGTAAGTTAAGATTTACCTATATCCGCCAGGTAGGTATCAATGGTTTCTTGCGCTTTTTCCAGTTCATCCTGCATGAGGAATAATTGGGTTTGTTGGGGAATACTTGCCGCAAAGCCGGCCAGAGTAGCACTATCGTGATCTCTTCTTTCAATGGGACTTATTCCTATTTCATTCAGTCTGGCTATTAATCCTTTGGCGACCACGTCGGGTCCGGTAAATATGCGTACCGTTTTACTCATATTTGTTAGGTTTTTAAGCGTTGTAGTACTTACTATTCCAGATCGCATCATTGAAGTTCTTCCCCTTGGCAAAAGCAATAAACAAAACGGTGCCTCCTACAGCTTTGAACATAAACAAGAACATCAATAAATACTCCGTGTTGGTTACTATGCCTTTGGTAAACGCTTTCATTGGGGTTATAGCGGTTAACAATATACTCGCCAGAAATATAGTGAACACGAGATTTTCAAAATTCTTATAGGGCCACATCAAAGCTCTTCTAAACGGATGGAGATCTTTGCCCCATTTATGAATAAGATAAAAGTAATCGTTTCCTAAGGGTGCAAAGAGAAGAGGGTCATCTGCATTTTCCAATTTCAATAATTTAGCAGGAGCTACGATCTTGAGTCCATCGATGGTTGTATTGTGCTCTTTTTCCAGTGACCGTATTTTTGAGACGGCCTCTTCAGGGAAATCCCCCTTAAAGAACCGAGCATCTAAAAATCGCAGGCGATAATCCACACAAAGTTTCTTAATATCGTTTAGGTGAAAAATAGCAGCAGAAGCTAATAACTCCGGTTGGAGGTTCGGTTGCGAATGGGCGTGGCCAGAGGCCAATCTCAGTTTGATTTGGTCTCTTTCCTTTTCATTTTCATTGAAAATCTGCTGTACTTCTTGCAGGATAGTGTCTTCTGGAATGCGTTTGTTGCGAACTCGAATAAGCCGCTCCTTAATATCAGTCTTTTCGAACATAGTGCAATTTTTTCTTAAAAATACGCACTATACGCTTCCTTTCCAATATTTTAACAATTGAATGCCTTAACGCAGTTGGGCGCCAAAATCTTTTTCAAATCGCTGCTGAAGTTTTCCCATGATCTTATCGATCTGCTTATCGGTTAGGGTTTTTCGTTCGTCCTGAAGTGTAAAGCTAAGGGCGTAGCTCTTTTTCCCCTTAGGAAGATTTTTTCCCGTATACACATCGAAGAGCGCAACATCCCGTAGTAGTTGTTTTTCGGTCTGCATGGCAGCACTCTTAAGGTTGTCGAAGGAAACGTTCTCATCCAATAACAGGGCAAAGTCCCTTTTCACCTTAGGGAATTTTGGAATGGGTTTCAATTTGAAATTCTCGGTAGGAACTTCACTGAGGATACTATCCCATTGAAAGTCCGCAAATAACACAGGAGCGTTCACATCAAAATGTTTGGCTATCTTTTTCGAAACAACTCCATATTCTACTAAAGTGTTTTTCCCTTTGGTAATGGTAATCCCTTCGGAGAAGAGATCATTGTCAATACCTTTTTCCATGGTGTCTTGTATTCCCAGGCGTTCCAATAAGGCTGTAATGACTCCCTTTCCGAAGAAAAAATCACTAGGCTTGGATGGATGCGTCCAGCTCTCTTCCGTTCGGTCTCCGCTAATGACCAAAACCATATGTTTTTTCTCCTGCCTTCCGTCGGGATACTTATGGTAAGTCTTGCCAAATTCGAACAATTTCACATTCGGCATCTTCCGGTTGCTGTTGTAGGCCACGGCCTCCATAGCTCCAAATAGCATGGATTGACGCATGGCTTCCAAATCCTGGCTCAAGGGATTAAGCATGGTCACATTATGGTCGTCCTTCAGCTTAGCAGAAAGTTTCACATATTCCGGACTCGTAAGCGAATTGCATAGCATTTCATGGAAACCCAATGCGGTGAGTTGGTTGCTTACCTTATCCTGAACCAGATAATCCTCGATCTTGTTTGTGGTGGCAATGGAGGCATTTAATTTGGTGGTAAAGTCAATGTTGTTATAACCATAGACCCTTAATATCTCCTCAATTACATCGGCCTCTCGCGTGACGTCATTTCTGTATGCCGGAATGGTCATCCCTATACCAGCTTCTGTGACATTCTCTATTTTAATTTCAAGCGAAGTAAGTATTTCCTTAATGGTCTCTCTAGGGATTTCCTGGCCTATAAGGTTGGTCGCGTTTTCAAAATGTAGGAAAACCTGATGGTCATCGATCTTTTTAGGATAAATATCTACAATATCACTGGTAATCTCACCTCCTGCAATTTCCATCATAAGGATGGCTGCACGCATTAAAGCGTATTCGGTAATATTAGGATCGATCCCTCGTTCAAAACGGAAGGAAGCATCGGTATTCAGTCCATGTCTCTTCGCTGTTTTACGGACACTTACCGGATTAAAATAGGCGCTTTCAAGAAAGATACTGGTAGTGTTTTGGGTTACACCGCTGTGTTCTCCGCCAAAGACACCGGCAATACACATAGGTTTTTCCCCGTCACAGATCATAAGATCATCTTCGTGCAATTCCCGTTCCACACCATCCAGCGTGGTAAATTTGGTTCCGCCTGGAAGCGTTTTTACCTCTACCTGGCTTCCATGGATCTTTACTGCATCGAAGGCATGTAGGGGCTGACCCAGTTCATGAAGTACATAATTGGTTATGTCTACAATATTGTTGATGGGAGTTAATCCTATAGACTTCAATCTGTTTTGGAGCCATGTGGGAGAGGTCGCTACTTTCAAACCGCTGATAGTGACACCACAATAGCGAGGTGCCAGATCGTTATTATGGACGTTTACATCAATTTTTAAGGTTCTATTTTCTACACGAAAGCTGCTCGTTGAAGGAGTAATGAGTTCGAGAGAGACCTCTCTTTGTTGAAGTCCGGCTCTCAGGTCTCGGGCTACGCCTAAGTGGCTCATAGCATCGGCTCTGTTGGGAGTGAGTCCTATCTCAAATACATGGTCGCTCTCTATGTTGAAAATTTCGGCTGCTGGCTGTCCAGGCGCTAGGGAATCATCCAAAATAAGGATTCCATCATGGCTTTCTCCTAATCCGAGCTCATCTTCGGCACAAATCATTCCCATACTTACTTCCCCTCGGATCTTTCCTTTTTTGATCTTCCAGGGCTTGCCATC
>JBCBDM010000066.1:0-17671 GCA_038529705.1 Bacteroidota bacterium | reverse complement strand
ATCGTAATGGAAAAGTTGACGGAAGAATTGAAGTTGCCTTATTTGGATCTAACCCATCAAAACCAAGGCTATATTTATGTGGATGGGATCCATCTTTATAAAGATTCCGGAAAGGAGATTACCAGAATAGTGGGAGAGTGGATTGCCAGAGAACGGCTCAAAGTATCTCCCAACTAAGACAGATATATGTTAGGAAGAAGACAAAAATACCTGTTCACCAAGTTCTTTAGCCTCTTTTCGGTGGTGAGAGGGTATAATATTTTGGTCATTATTTTAGCCCAGTATTTAACCGCTGTTTATATTCTGGCGCCCTATCTTCCCTTGAGAGAGGTGCTTTTCGACCTTAACTTACTTATGCTGGTACTTGCTTCTGCTTCGGCCATCGCAGCAGGTTATATCATTAACAATTTCTACGATAGCGAGAAAGACCTTATCAATCGGCCACGGAAATCCATGCTCGACCGACTCGTAAGTCAAAACACAAAGCTGTCCGCCTATTTTGTGCTCAATTTCATCTCCGTCATTTTTGCCAGCTATGTTTCGTTTAGGGCAGTACTTTTCTTTTCTCTTTATATTTTTGGGATTTGGTTCTATTCGCATAAACTCAAGAAATACCTTTTCGTAGGTAATATAACAGCCGCCATTCTCGCAGTTATTCCCTTCTTCGCGGTATTTATATATTACAAGAATTTTGACCTGGTGATTTTTGTCCATGCTACCTTTTTGTTTCTACTCATTTCCATGAGAGAGGTGGTCAAAGACCTTTCCAACCTTAGAGGAGACCTGGCCCAGGATTACCATACCATTCCGGTTGTATATGGAGAACGAACGGCCAAACGCATGCTCACACTCCTGAGTCTATTGACTTTGGTTCCTATTCTCCTTTTGGTTACTCGCTTTAAGATAGGCTATATGAACCTGTATTTCTATGGTAGTATCTTTGCTTTGGTAATCTTTGTGGTGATCTTATGGAAATCCAACCGGAAATTACACTATGTGATACTTCACAACATACTGAAATTTATCATTGTTATTGGAGTGTTTAGTATCGTATTAATCAATATAGATCTCCTGCTTAATCGCTTGTTTTAAGGTTTTTGGGCGTTCCGTAAAGTGAAACAAGGTTCCTACTTTACGGCGGGTCTTCCGCTATATCCCCCAATCGAGTTGGGGGGATGCCGCTTCAACCCCTAACGCGAATCGTTTTTTCTCACTACATTTAGATATGGAAAAAGAAAACCTCCTTAAAGTGGCGCTAGCCCAAATTGCTCCAGTGTGGCTTGATAAAGATCAGACCCTTGAAAAAATTAATGAGCAAATCGTCCAGGCAGCCAAAGAAGAAGCAGAACTTATCGTCTTCGGAGAAGGACTATTGCCGGGATATCCTTTTTGGTTAGCCCTTACCGGCGGTGCCGAATGGGATCAAAAAGTAAACAAGGAATTGCATGCCCATTATGTTCGCAATGCGGTGACCATTGAAAATGGGGATTTGGATGAGGTTTGTGCACTCGCAAAGGAGCATAGGATGGCCATTTATCTGGGGATCATAGAGCGGCCATTGGACCGGGGCGGGCATAGTATCTATGCGTCACTGGTGTATATTTCGGAAGCGGGATTGGTGAAATCTGTACATCGCAAATTACAACCTACCTACGATGAGCGTCTTACCTGGGCACCCGGAGATGGAAACGGACTCCAGGTACATCCCTTAAAAGCGTTTACTCTCGGAGGACTCAATTGTTGGGAGAATTGGATGCCACTTCCCCGTGCTGCACTCTATGGGCAAGGAGAAAATCTACATATAGCCGTTTGGCCGGGAAGTGATCATAACACAAAGGATATCACCCGTTTTATTGCCCGAGAGAGCAGGAGTTATGTTATCTCGGTGTCATCGCTAATGAGCTTGGAAGATTTCCCGCCCCATACGCCGCACCTGGAGAAAATATTTGAAAAGGCGCCAAAGATATTGGCTAATGGCGGGAGCTGTATTGCCGGACCCGATGGGGAATGGATGGTAGAGCCGGTGCTTCATACAGCGGGGAATATTTATGCTACATTAGATTTTGATCGCGTGTATGAAGAACGTCAGAACTTTGATCCGGTAGGGCATTATTCCAGACCTGATGTCACAAAATTGATCCTCAATACAGAGAGGCAGTCCACTTTAAAGCGGGAAGAATAAACTTTTAACTTTCAACTCAAAGCTTTAAACTTCTCAGTATCTTTGCAAAAATTTTGGAAATGAGCAAACAAGGCAATCAAGGGAGAGGAAAAGCTTCAAACAGAGGAGATAAAAAACCGAATAGAGGCTACGCAAAGGGGAAGATTTCTTCCAGGGCTACACCCAAACCAAAGAAAAGTGGGGAAGAGGGTACACGCCTTAATAAGTATATTGCCAATAGCGGTATCTGTTCCCGAAGAGAGGCAGATATGTATATTGCCACCGGTCAGGTAGCTGTGAACGGAAAAGTGGTGAACGAAATGGGCTATAAGGTGAAACCTGGAGACGAAGTGCGCTTTGATGGTCGCAGGATTAGTCCAGAACCCGCCACTTTCGTCTTATTGAACAAGCCTAAAGGAGTGGCCACCACCAATAGTGAGTCCAAGGGACTTACGGTGATGGATATTATTGCCAATGCCACCAAAGCAAAGGTAAAGCCATTCGGTAGGTTGGGAAGAAATGCCACAGGATTATTACTTTTTACCAATGATGAAGGCTTTCGTCAGAAGTTCAGTAAGAAAGGGATCGATAGATTATTCCACGTTGAATTGAATAAAAATCTTAAGGCCGAGGATCTTCAGAAGATTTCCGAAGGGCTTACCATAGAGGGAAAAGAGGTTCGGGTGGAGGAAGTAAGCTATGTGAATAATGCTCCCAAAAAAGAAGTAGGTCTAAAGATAAAACATACCGGAAACAGTGTGATTCGATCTATTTTTGGTCACCTGGGATACGATGTAGTTAAGGTGGATTGTGTTACCCTTGGACCTCTTACCAAAAAAGACCTTCCTCGTGGACGCTACCGTGTTCTCACCGAAAATGAGATCAATTTATTTAGCATGCTTTAAAGCAATACTCCTCTTTGAAAGTTCCCAACTGGCAAACCCAATCACTACCATATATTCCAGGGTAACTAACCACAGATTTTCGCTAAATCCATCCGCACCATAAGCGGAATAACTGAACATGACCATTAGGCTCCAGACAACAGGGAATCTATAGTTCGTGAAAACAGTTAGTATTAATGGAGTAGCAATATACCAGGGATGCACCGTGGTGGAGAGCAGGAAATAAGCGGATATGGCAAAGAGCATTCCTGTAATCAATTGCGGTAGCGTATTGTTCCTTCGGAAGAAAGTAAGCAGCAAGATAAGTAGTGTCACAACCAGAGGAAGAATCTTACCTACATCGGCAATAATGTTCCACCCTATGGTTTGAAAACCAATCCATCGAATGATATAATAGATACTGGCGTTGAATTCGAAATTTTGAAACCACAATGCAATGGAATCGGAAAAGTTGGAAACGAATTCCGGAGAAAGGAAAGGTGCAAAAGTTACAAATACTGTGAAAAGGGTGACGAGGTAGAACTTTGAAAGCTCCAACATTCCTCCACCAATTTTGTCCCTTTTTACGAGATATTTAAAGAACAAGGGCAGGAGCAAAAGGGGGATGAGTTTTACCGAGATGGACAACCCAAAAAGTATAGCTGCCCAGAACCATTTTCCCTTCCAAAGGAGATAGAACGACCCCACTACAAAGAACAACATGACCCCTTCAAAGTGAAGATTTCCGGTAAGTTCAATGATGATAAATGGATTCAGGAAATACCAGAAAATATTTTGAATCGGGAGTTTTAATCCTTCCAATAATTTTTTTCCGAAGTAGAGGATGCCAATATCCGCCAGAATGATAAGTACTCTCAACACTATAGCCGAACCTAGTATACTTTTCCCGGTGAATAGGGAAGCAATGGCGAAACACAACTGATTTACGGGCGGATAATTACTGTAATGACTACCGTTGAGCTCACCCATGCCGGCGTAGAGTTCCTGCCCCTGAGATAAGGAGATGGCATTCCAGGTTTCCAGGGTCCAGTGGGATAAAAGAATTTTGGGCGGAAGATCGTTCAGGAATTGTTCTGGGGTAAACGAATACGGATTTATACCCTGTATCACCAGACGCCCATCCCACAGGAAACGATAAAAGTCCTGAGAGAGGTTGGGTATAGCCGGTAGGAAAATGAGTCGGAAACCAATTCCAAAACCCGCTAGCAACCAGAAATTCCAGCCATACATTTTGATCAACTGATAGGCGAAAACGAAGAGCGCGCCATACAGGGAAATGAGTTTGCCAAAATCGCTTCTTATCAGGTTATAGGCAAAAACCCAATACAGTATTGCACTGAGCAGCGCAAATAACAGTGGGATCTTATGTATTTTTAGAAAATTCAATATGAGTTAGCATGGTCTTTAAAGTGCTTACTTTAAAAGGGTCTCGAAAAGCAAGGTACGATTTTGCCCGATTCTCGATTCGATTTGTTTCGACTAAGGTCGAAACAAATCTCGGAAACTGACATTAATCCTGCCATTCGGCTATAAAGAGGTTGGTATCTCTAGTTCCTCCATTGTTTCGATTGGAGGAAAATGCCAGGTATTTTCCGTCGTTCGAAAAGACGGGGAAGGCGTCAAAGGTTTCTCCGTGTGTAACCCGTTCCAGGTTCTTTCCATCGATATCGATGAGGTAAAGGTTGAAGGGAAATCCTCGTTCGGCTTCATAGTTACTACTAAAAAGGATCTTGTTTCCGCTGGGGTGGAAGAATGGGCTCCAATTGGCATTTCCCAAGTTGGTTAACTGACGAAGATCACTACCATCTGCGTTGCAGATATAGAGTTCCATTTCGGTAGGCTGAACCAATCCTTGCGCTAATAGATCTTTATACTCTTTTATCTCTGCCTCTGTTTTTGGACGGGAAGAGCGGAAGATTAACTTAGTGCCATCGGGAGAGAAGAAAGCGCCGCCGTCGTATCCTAGTTCGTCCGTGATCTGTTGTACATCGGTTCCATCCAGATTCATGGTGTACAGTTCAAGGTCTCCGCTTCGCATGGAGGTGAATACAATCTTATCTCCTTGGGGAGAGACGGTTGCTTCGGCATCGTAACCCGGTTCGTCCGTTAACTGTGCGGTGATATTTCCCTCCAGATCGGAGACAAAAATATCGAAGCTGTCATAAACGGGCCAGACGTATTTTCCATTCTTCCGAAGAGGAACTTCCGGACAATTCTCATCCACCAGGTGCGTTGAACCATATACAAAATGTTTATTATCCGGCAGAAAATAGGCACAGGTAGTTCTGCCTTTACCTGTACTAATCATTGGAGGTTGAGTGTCATTGAATATTTCCGAAGCATTCATTAAGAACATTTGGTCACAACCAACACCCCATTCAGAGAAATTGGATTGAAAGACCAATTGCTTGTCATCGAAGCTCCAGTAAGCTTCTGCATTGTCCCCGCCAAAAGTTACTTGTCTAATAGATTTAAAGTGCTTTTCTTCCGGATAGATAAGGCTGTCCTGGTGGGTAAGGACAGTTTCCTGAGATATTTCTTCGGTTATCTTCTCTTCTGAAGTATTTTTACACGAACTAACTAAGCAAATAAAGAAAAGGCAGGCTAAAAGTCTCATATTTAAAGTAATTTTGTGCAAAAATAAGGATATGCGTCCACTTATAATACTATTTATTCTTACCATTTTTTGGGGTTGTAAAACCGAGGTAAAAGAACCAGTGACCTTTCAAGAGGATGTGGGCTTTTTGGCAAGCGACAGTTTGAAAGGACGAGAAACAGGAACCGAGGGTGAGAGAATCGCTGCCGACTATATTGCGGGGCGATTTGAAGATCTTGGACTGCAACCTAAGGGCACGGAAGGGTATTTTCAGGATTTTAATTTTAAACCCAGTAAGAATCCACATCAGCAAGCCGAAGTGGTAAAACCTTCTGTAGGGGATAGTATGTCGAAAGGCAGAAATGTGGTTGCCTATATTGATAATAAAGCAGCGCATACAGTGGCGATCGGAGCACATTTTGATCATTTGGGCATGGGGGGCGAAGGTTCCCTATACCGAGAAGGTGAAGCAGTGCATAACGGAGCCGATGACAATGCCAGTGGGATAGCGGTGATGCTGCAACTGGCGGAAAGATTGAAGGAGCAGCATACGGCAAACAACTATGTGTTCATTGCCTTTTCCGGAGAGGAATTGGGACTGTTAGGGTCCAATTACTTCGTAAAGAATTCCACGGTACCTATTGAAAAAATTACATATATGCTCAATTTCGATATGGTGGGTAGATTAAACGAGGAAAATACCCTGGCAGTTCATGGAGTGGGAACTTCCCCCATTTTTAAACAAACTCTCTTTGCTAACAATAACCAGGGGCTAAATATCGCCGAATATGAAAGTGGTACCGGTCCCAGTGACTACACTTCCTTCTATATAGCAGACATACCGGTTTTGAGTTTTTTTACGGGCCAGCATGAGGATTATCACAAACCCGGAGATGATGTTGAGAAGTTGAATTATGAAGGAATGGCGCTCATTACCAATTATACAATGAATATCATTGAGGATCTCAATGACAATGAAAAGCTGGTCTTTAGAAAAACCAAGAATGAGAGTGAAGAAGTCCCTAGCTTTAAGGTGGCTTTGGGAGTGGTGCCGGATTACCTTTTTACCGGAGAAGGAATGCGTATTGATGGAGTAAGTGAGGATAAACCTGCACAAAGGGCCGGATTACTTAAGGGTGATATCGTAAAAAAATTGGATACGATACAGGTAACAGATATGATGAGCTATATGAAAGCGCTGTCCCAGTATGATGTGGGTAAGAAATGTTTGGTGACCATCGATAGGTCTGGAGAAATGATAGAAGTTGAGGTAGAGTTTTAGGGGATTCTAATATCCCATATCTAACTACGCACATCTTTATATTACATCATACTCCCGCAAACCCCCAAACTAATAAGTACATACACGGTCGCAATAATGAAGAGTACCTTGGCAACGGTCTTTCTTTTTTTCGACCATTGGACAAAGCCTATGATTGCAAGAATAA
The DNA here is from genome assembly GCA_038529705.1 of Bacteroidota bacterium. Lineage (GTDB taxonomy): Bacteria > Bacteroidota > Bacteroidia > Flavobacteriales > Flavobacteriaceae > Aureisphaera. The sequence goes on along the minus strand of JBCBDM010000066.1, from coordinate 10,561 downwards.
GCGGAATACCAAAGCCAATAAAAAATAGCCCCAGAACCAGCCAAATAAGCCCGTCCATATTACCTTCCAGTAAAAATAAGTCCATCACATTTCTTTTATAAGTTCTTCAAGATACTCCCTTTTTTCATCCCGATAAAATAAATTCATAGTTTCAAAGGGGATGATATTGTAATCCTTGTCTACAATATGAACGCAAGACTTCTTTACAGCACGTACATCGAAGTTATGTGCATCAATAAATTGCATAATGATAATTCTGAAGAGGTTGTCATATCCCAAGTTAGGGGCATCGATGTTGGGAAGACAACACATGATGGATTTTAAATGCTCCTGCGCTGTTTCCACAGAATTACCTGTGCTAAACAATTCGATCATTTTGCCATGTAGCGCTTCATCTTGCTCATAGACGATGGTGTTCTTACTATTATCCAGAAGGTCATTGGGGTTTATAAATCGGGTAAGCGGAAATACTTCGCCTCCTAACTTTAGCGCATATCCCATGACCAAAGCGTCCGGATTACAGGGTACGGGTAATAAGTCGTCTTTGTTCCAAATGGAAGTTTGTTCCAATATTTTTCGTCTTACTTCAGTCAAGGTGATCCTATCGGTGGTAGTATCAAAATTTTCCAGTCTTCCCGCTATTTGAGTAGGTTGAAAGGTAACCCCTCTTACACACTGCTGCTGTAAGGCATAGTCTATGATTTTGCCAATTTCGTGATCGTTCTCTCCTTTTTGAAGGGTTACCACCAGGGTAGTGGACAGGTTAACTTCGTTGAGATGCTGCAATGCCGCTTTCCGGATACTGTTGAGGTCCGCACCTCTCATTTTTTGTAGTACAGAATTTTCAAAGGAATCGAATTGCAGATAGATCTCAAAGTCCGGAGCATATCCTTTCAGACGATGGACAAAATCCCTTTCTTTGGCAATACGGATTCCATTGGTGTTGATCATTAAATGCCGAATAGGCAGAGATTTGGCATAATCCAATATCTCAAAGAATTGAGGATGCAAGGTAGGCTCTCCTCCACTTATTTGAACTACATCGGGCTCTCGTTCGTTCTCCACAACGACGTCCAGCATTTTCTTTACTTCATCCAGGGTTCGATGTCGCCCATAGGTGGGGGAAGACCCTGCATAGCAAGTAGGGCAGGTGAGATTACATCGATCTGTGATTTCTACAATGGTAAGACAGGAATGTTGTTCGTGGTCTGTGCACAAGCCGCAGTCGTAAGGACAACCATAATGCGTCTTTGTGTTGAATTTGTAAGGTGTTTCAGAGGGTTTGTTATAATTTCTAATATTCTTATAATAGGCTATATCGTCCGCAATGAGTACCTTGGAATTTCCATGTTCCTTACATCGTTTCAACATATAGACCTTTTCTTTTTCGAATACGATCTTGGCATCCACACGTTTCAGGCACTGTGGACAAAGACTCAGAGTGAAATCGTAATACGTATATTTTCTAACGGGCATGATGGGCTTTTTTTTGGAATAAGTACAAGATAGTTTTTCTATAGTAAAAGAAGCAAAGAATGCAGAGGTATTGTATGCTGCTTAATCCTAAAATGAGGAATTGGTTGGGTTTTAGGAATTCTATGACGAACCGGAATCCAAAATAGCTTAACATGAAGTATTGAAACAGATATCCTGAGGGGAGATGATCCTTTTTTTGTAATTTTTTAAGGTACAAAAAAAGAATCATCAGAAAGAAGAGTTCGTACAGGGACAACGGATGGCGTGAAAGTCCATCCCCAAGGTCCATGCCTAAGAACGATTGGGTTTCAATTCCATAAGTGAACTCGTTGATCCCTGCTAAAAAACAACCTACCCTTCCTACAAAGATTCCCAGTATAATGGGGAGAGTGAACAGATCGCCCGAGGATTGTTTTTCGCCAATGATCTTCTTTGCTAATTCCACTCCTATCAATCCTCCAAAAAGTCCTCCCATAATGGTCTTGGTATTGAGAATATCCATGAGGTGGTTCCAGGAGACTTCAAAATATGGATATTCCAACCATCCAACTACTCTGGACCCAATCAACGCCCCCAAAGCTGCTCCGAGTATAATCGATAGCCTATGTGAGGAGGTGATGCTGTCTTTTGATTTTCGTCTCAAGATCAAATAATAACGAAAACCAATAACAAAAGCCGCATACTCCAGAATTAGATGCAGGTTGAGTTTGATTCCGAAGACAACAGGCTCAAAAGGAATTTCCACAGAGGATTAATTAGTTTCTATAAAAGTAAGGCATTTTAGAAACTACGGGCATAGGCCAATACAATGTATTTATGACGGTTAAAGGCTTGAGATTCTCTAGTGAGCGCGATGATCCCAAATTTGTAATCATTTTGTTTAAATCGGTGATAGACGTCGAAACCCCATTGCACAAACTTATTGTTAGGTTCTACCGTGTACAGAGAATTGTCGCCCAGGGCATTGCCTTCCAGAAAGGCATTGTGTCCAACAAAGCGATATGCCATGCGTATCCTAAAGAAGATTTCTTTTTGGGTGGAATTGATCTGGTGGTTGGCAATACTGCTCCCGGTTGGATTTCTTCTTCCCAAATAAAGAAGAAACTCAGGTTGGGCATAGATGTCCTTGGTCCCGTAAGCGAATTCAGGGCGTATGGCGAAATGTACGCTGAAAGGGTTGGGGGCGAGCTCCCATTCGGCGGTATAGGTGAGATAAATATTGCCATGGAAACTGTCTTCTATTTCCGTAAACCACGTGGGTTCACTATACCGGACGATGGCGCGATGATACCATCGCTGAAAGCTTCCAGCTCCTGAGGAAGGGCCGGTTAGTCCCGTTTCCAGCCTTGTTTCTATAATGCCCCCTTTTAAACTCATGGACCAACCCGCTGAGAACCCGGAATAACCCGCGTAGGGGCGATCGATAAAACCCAGATCTGTAGAGCCAATGTCTTCCGGGGTATGGGCTAATTGTTTCAATTCGAAGGTCAACTGTTCCCTTCCGGTGGTAAATATACCCTTGTTGAGTCTTCGCCTGTATCTTAAAAAGAGTCCGCTGGAGTAATAACGATCGGTAAGCATAGCGAAGTCGTTGTCGTGTTGGAATTCTATCTGGTGTTTCGGAATTTTATCCGTAATCTCTTGTGAAGACAAGGAGACGGAGAAAGTGAGGACAAGGATGAGGAGGATTGTTGTTTTATTAAATTCCATTCAGTTAAATTAGAAAGCGCGTGTCACGCCAAAGGTCATAAATAAATGCGGATCTGTTTTTCGGGTTTGCGGAGTGGCAAAATTATAAGCAATCAAGAGATTGAAACGTTTGAGGCGTGCGTTGGCTTCAAAGCTGTAAAGAAACATATTTTTATAAGGATCTATGAGAAAGGAAGAAGAATCTCCAATGAGATTTCCTTCCAGGAGGGCGTTGTGAAACACATAGCGGTAGGCCATTCGAATGGCAAAAAAGTATTCGTTCTTTATACTTCCCAGTTGATTATAGGCAGAGGTGGTACCAATAGGGTCCCTTCTTCCAAAGAAAAAGGCAACTTCAGGTTGTGCGTAGATGTCTCTATTTCCAATTGTGGCCGAAGGGCTGGCAGCGAAATGAACACTAAACGGATTAGGTTGCCACTGCCATTCTCTAATATACGTTGCATATAGGTTGCCGAAGGCAGAAGTATTTATCTGGCCCAACCAAACCGGAATGCGCGCATCATTACTGGCGGTAGAATGAAATACCTCCTGGATTCCGGCACCCCCCGAAAAAGGACCGGTAATACCCAGAGTAACTTTAAAATCCAGGATCCGTCTGTGATTGGTCAATTGGAGTCCATTGGTCAGCCCTAGAAAACCAGCATAGGGTCTATCGAACCTTCGTATTTCTGTTTCCAACAGATCGGCAGGGGTGTAGAGCTCTTGTTGTATAAAAAGACTGTATTGCCAACGATCTAGCCCTTTGTTAGGAGTATTGAGCAGGGTATGCCAGCCAATAAAACTTCCTGTGGTGTAATAGCGATCTGTGAAAAGCAAGAAATCATTGTCATGCCGCAATTCGATCGCATTTTTATAAATGCGACCGCCGGGTTGTTCCTGACAGATGATGTTCGAGGAACAAATAAAAATGAAAAGGCAGCATAAAGTTCGCCTCACAGTAAGCAGCTTATTCGTTATGGTACATTGTCGATCCTTCCAGGATTGCGGGTAAGGTACTACGAATTTTTAAGAATTGATAGTCAAAATGTCCCTCAGGCTTTTGAAGTAAGGCTTTTAAAGAATACAAAGCCAAATCCAATGAAAAGCATAAGATGGAACGGGAATAGTCCAAAATCACCCCCTTGATCTCCTACGATGAAGGCCGAATACATTCCGAAGCCAAAATATAACATCAATAAACCTTCAATGACAACGTTGGCCGATACTTTTTTTCGAAGGTATTTGTTTCCTTTCCAACTGTCTTTCAGGGAATTGATATTGAACTTCGGTGTTCTGATAAATTCGCTTTTCTTTCCAAAATGCCCTTCCAATACAGCGACCGAATTATGCACAGAAAAGCCCATAGCAATGGAGAAAAACACAAAGAACATTCCTACATATTCAAAGAAACGGCTTATGCCTCCACCGTAAATACTTTTAAAAGTGAACCAATAACAAATAAAGAAAATAAGGGTGCTTATCACGAAAAAGCTCATGACAATGAAGTAAGTCTTTAAATGCGCATATTCATTCTTTATATAGAGCATTGGGATGCTCAAAATAGCAACAATGAGTATGTTTAGGAACATGGTGCTATTTAGCAAATGAAGTATACCATGGATCTTGGTTTTAAGGGTGGTGTTCTTATTCCTCAATACCTTCCATAACATCTTCTGAAAATTTTCGGCTCCCCCTTTGTTCCAACGAAACTGTTGCGAACGGGCCGCACTAATTACAACCGGAAGCTCTGCTGGGGTTTCAACCTCTTCCAGATATTTGAATTTCCAGTTCTTCAATTGTGCTCGATAGCTTAGGTCGAGGTCTTCCGTTAGCGTATCTCCCTGCCAATTACCAGCGTCAATAATACATTCACGACGCCAAACTCCAGCTGTACCATTGAAATTAATGAAATGACCCTTGCTATTCCTTCCTACTTGTTCCAAGGTAAAGTGAGCGTCCAGGGCGAACGCCTGTACGCGGGTAAGAATGGAATACTCCCTATTGATGTGGCCCCAACGGGTTTGTACTACACCAATATCAGGATTCTTAAAATAGGGGATGGTGTTGAGAAGCCAGCTTCTCTTGGGAAGGAAATCGGCATCGAAAATAGCGATAAATTCACCTTTGGCAGTTTTCAGGCCCTCCTTGAGTGCTCCCGCTTTAAATCCCTCTCTGTTTTCACGGGTTATATGCTGAATATCCAGGCCTGTGGCCTGTAATTTTCTGATGTGTGCCGCAGTGGAATCGAAAGATTCATCGGTAGAATCGTCCAGTACCTGTATCTCCAGTTTGTCTTTTGGGTAATCTATCTGAGCGATATTGTCCAGTAGGCGTTCCATGACATAAAGTTCATTGAAAACCGGCAATTGAATGGTGACCACTGGGATTTCATCCGGATTGGAAAGGTCGAACTTTTCACAGGATTCTTGTTGTTTCCGGGCCCGTAAGTAATTGAAAAGCAGATTCAGCTGCGCCAGGGCATACATGAATATAAGTATCAGGGCGACAGAATAAATGATAATAACAGCGGTTTCCCAAATCATTTTTTGAAACTGTATTTAAAAATCCAACCTAAGATTTTTACGCCTGCAAAGATAGCACCTTTTATGGTTCCCGAAACTTTTGAGACACCAATTCTGTTTCTATATTTCACGGGCACTTCCACGTAAGTAAATTTTCTTTTTAACGCCTTTAACTGCATCTCAACGGTCCAGCCATAGGTCTTGTCTTCCATCTTCAATTCCAATAGCCTATTATATTTTATGGCTCTAAACGGTCCCAGATCGGTAAATCGGGATCGAAAGAACATCCGCATTAAGAAGGTGGCGAGCCAATTCCCAAAAATCTGAGGCCCGGTCATGGAACCCTTTTCTCTCAAACCCTTATCTCGAGCACCAATCACTATATCCATATTGCTCTCCAGTATGGGCGCAACTAATTCTGTGAGTTGCTCGGGATAGTCACTATAGTCACCATCCAGAAATACCACAATGTCCGGTTTATCATCTGCTGCTCCTATGTGCTCCATCCCCTTTAAACAAGCATATCCATATCCGCGTCTTTTTTCTATCAAGACAGTGGCACCTGCTTCCCTGGCATTTGCTTCGGTAGCATCGGTGGAATGGTTGCTAACAACGATTACTTCGGAAACCAAATTCGGAATGTCGCGAATCACCTTCCCAATGGAATCTGCTTCGTTATAGGCAGGAATAATTACTTTAATGTTTGGATTCATCGAAGCGAAACTCCCGGGTTGTCACGTTTAAAGGCAATGACCGAGGTCCATTCTCCTTCTTTCTTGTCGTTGGTGTATTTCTCAGCTTTGACCAACTTTCTTTTTTTATAACGTAAACCGAACCCGTTCTTTTGGTTGTTTTTGTATTGAAACTTACTTGTGCAAGCGTTCGCAATATCGTAAAAAATCCACCAATTTTCGGCACTGCCATTTATATAATGCCCTTCTTTTTTGGCCTTTCCATTTTTATGGAAGAAATACCAATAGCCGTGTTTTTTATTTTTTCTGAAATGACCCTGAGAGGAAACGGTTCCATTGGAATGATAGAATTTCCAATAATTCACCTTAGCCTTTCCTACCTTCCAACCTTCTGCTTTGAGATGACCGTTGGAATAATATTCTTTTACATATACTTTGTCAAGTTCTCCAGCCAGAACAGGCATTTCTACAGCTAGTAGTAGTCCAAATAATAGAACCAATAGAATACGTTGAGATTTCATAACTCCTTGGACGAGTATCCCGTTGAAACCTAACAAGAATTGAATTGATTTTTATAGGTTTCCTCAAACTATGACAGATGATCTTCAATAAAGACTTTTCTGTCTACCACCTTGGAGAGTAACAGGGAAGTGGTAAGTTCCCCATATTCGGACAGACGTCTATTGAGTGCTTCCAGGTGTTCGGTATCTTTTACGAAGGCTTTCATGAGCATACAATCATTTCCCGTGAGCTTAAGACATTCGCAGACTTCGGGAACGGTTTGGATGTAGTCTTCAAATCGTTCTACTTGACCAAAGCGTATTTTGATTGAAATATAAACACAAAGAGAATATCCTATGGCTTTCAGGTTTAGATGGGCATGATACCCTTCAATAACACCTGCCTCCTCCAGTTTTTGTATCCGCTCGGATACCGTAGGAGAAGAAATGCCAACCCGCTTGGAAATTTCCGTCAAAGGCCGACGGGCATTTTCCTGAAGTTCCTTCAATATGGCCCAGTTCAAACTGTCTATCTTCATAAATTAGATATTTTTAATAAAATTATTTAAATATAAAGTAAAATTTAGTATTTGACCGAATATATTAATTTTTTATTATGCAAATACATTATAATTTTAAGGTATTAAATTCTAAAATGGTTTTATATGAACTTCAATCTAACTACCGCCGATAGAAATTCTGTTTGGGGCTTGCTTCAAAAGAAACTGGAGGATTACTACGCCCATACAGAAAGATTAAAGACTTCCGTGTATCCAACTCGTAAGGAGGTGCACGAAGTGCTTTCTGCTAATTTTGAAAGGGGCAGGTCTACTCAGGAAGCTATCAAAGAGGTCTTTCACGGGCTTTCAAAGTATGCTGTGCATACGCCACATCCGTCTTATTTTGGCATGTTCAATCCTCGACCTAACTTTCCATCGATAACAGCGGATATTATTTCTGCGGTCATGAATCCGCAATTAGCGGCTTGGGGACATGCGCCCTACGCCGTAGAAGTAGAGCATTTGCTTATTCAGGAGATTGGTAAGAAGTTTGGCTATAAAACCCCTCAAATAGATGGCGTTTTTGCCACTGGAGGGCAGGAGGCACACATTACAGGCATGCTCTGCGCCTTGCATGAAAAGTATCCAGATTTCGCAAGGACAGGAGCGAGAGGGTTAAATAAACAGCCTGTAGTGTATTGTTCAAGTGCAAGCCATCATGCCACCATAAAAGCAGCTCGCGTTTGCGGTTTGGGAGCCGATGCTGTAAAATATATAGAGGTGAACGAACAGCAGGAGATGAGGGTGGATAAATTGGAACATCAGATCAAGGCGGACATACGGGATGGGCTTCAACCGTTCTTTGTTTTTGCGACCATGGGGACAACGGGGTCGGGAGCCATAGATCCAATTAAGAAGATCGCGGTCTTGGCTAAAAAGTATAATCTATGGTTGCATGCCGATGCCGCCTATGGGGGAGCCGTCCGATTGACCAAGGAGTATTCAAAACTTTTGGACGGGATTGAACGGTCAGACTCCATCACATTCGATGCTCATAAATGGCTTTCCGTACCCATGGCTACAAGTTTGTTTCTAACCAAACACCCATATGTGTTGGGGAGGGCCTTTAGTATAAGTGCCAATTTTATGCCTCAGGAAGAGGATGAAATAGACCGTTTAGGATCCTACACCCACTCCATCCAATGGTCCAGGAGATTTATTGGCTTGAAGTTGTATATGCCTCTATTGGTTTTTGGCTGGGAAGGATACGAACAAACTATCATGCACCAAATAAAGATGGGGCAATATCCAAAAGAACAGCTTACCATTCATGGATGGAAGCTTTATAATAAAACCGAACTACCCATTGCCTGTTTCACGGACGAACAACACGAATACGATCTCAATTTTTCCAAGTATATCTATGATAGTGTTCTGGAAGAAGGAAGTGCCTGGATCATTAATTATCCGTATGAAGAATTCGCCACCTTGCGGGCCTGCATTACCAATTACGATACCAATGAGGGTCATCTTGACGCTTTGATCGAAGTCCTTAATCGGAAAAGAGAACAGTACATAAAAAAGATCGCTCCAAAGTGAGCGATCTTCTAATTTACATCGGGTTGTATACTATTTGTTATTCACTAAGCTCATAAGGTCTACATCGTTTCCAAGTAATATCTCATTTCCATCAATACGTCCTTCCATAGGGCCGTTTTCTAATTTTAAGACACCTCTTGGGCATACAGCCGAACATATTCCGCAGCCTACGCAGCTGGCTCGTACAATGTTTTCACCTTTCTGCGCATAGGACCGAACATCGATGCCCATTTCGCAATAAGTGGAACAGTTTCCGCAAGAAATACATTGGCCTCCATTGGTTGTAATTCTGAATTTAGAGAACAGCCGTTGTTGTATCCCAAGGATTCCGGCCATGGGACACCCCATTCTACACCAAACCCTATTTCCGAAGATGGGATAGAACCCAGTTCCTATCACTCCACTAAAAATAGCACCAATCAAGAAACCGTAGAACGTTCTAATGGCACCGTCAAAGCTATATGTGTTTTCGTTAAGTCCGAAAGTGAATGTGCTGGCGTCTATTTGAATTTGACTTAGGTCATTAAAGAAAATAAACCCAAAGAATATTAAGGTAACTAATAAATAGACCAGGGCACCACGAAAAGCATCTTTTTTTAATTCAGCTCTTTTATACCAGGCAATACTTACGAATAGCAGAATCAAGAATAAACTCACTCCTATTAGGAACATGTCCTTGGTGAGCCAATATTTTTCAGCGTCATACCCTAAATAGGTGCTTACCACGGCGGTGGTCATGACCACGGAAAATACCAGAACACTATGGATTACCCAACGCTCTACTTTCCAGGCGTTCATGCTTTTGTCACTCAGTTGTCGAAACGAATCTCCGGCAGTTTCGGCCAGGCCTCCACATCCACATACCCAGGAGCAATACCAGCGTTTTCCGTATTTATAGGTGAGTATAGGAGAGATGACAAAGACCAGTAATATCGAAAATATCAGAAAGGCCAGCCCAATGGTTTGCGCATTGATGAATTGATCAACACGCCATCCGTCAAAAGCATAGTAGTTCAAGGGCCACATATTTTTCAAATCGTTATACGGCAACGCAAAATTATCGGTGTTAAGACGGGCCATTAATTCGGGAATAATAAAGGCAAATGCCGTTTGAAAGAACATGACGCTTAAGGTACGCAATTGTTCATATCTGTTGTGTCGGTACTTCCAAATGAATTTAATACCAAAGGCCAAAATAGCTACTGTATACAGGGTTCCATAGACGAACCATTGGCTTGCTGGATTCCCACTCAGCAGTCCGCTTAACGGATCGAAAAGTGCTACGATTCCAGTATTGCCTGCTTCATTGGCACCCAATAGCCCCTCGTAGAAGTAGAGAATCACATAAAATCCCGTGAGGGAGATTCCAGCGACCCATCCCCAGAATCCCCTGGCAGAAATACTTTTAAACCATACACCATGGTTTTTAATTCCTTCTAATTTGCCTTTATAAGAACCTCTGGCAAAGAGTAAGATCCCTCCTGCAATGGCACATAAGGCAAGGGTAAGCCACAGGCCTGGATTTGCAAAATCATTAAAGAGCGATAGGAAGATAATAGCCAATCCCGCCAGACCGATTACAG
>JBCBDM010000065.1:0-17773 GCA_038529705.1 Bacteroidota bacterium | reverse complement strand
AGGTGGGTATGACTCCGGGGGTTACGATCCATATGGGAATTACCAATCGCAACCAGAACCTCCCGTTGGAATTATAATCCTAACCGCTATTCTGTATTTTGCGGTGATCATGGTAGCCCAGGCGGTGTCCTATGCTATCTATGCTCACTTTTTTCATCATATGAAGAAGGTGGATACCCATAGCAACGAGGATATTGGAGGGTATTTTTCCTTTCTAAAGGGAGATAAACTCACTAAAGCCCTCGGACTATCAGTGGCCACCATTGTTATTTCTATTGTCGCGACCTTATTGTGTGTGATTCCGTTATTCTATGTGATTGTTCCGTTAAACTTGCTGGCCGTGATTTTTGCCTTTCATTCAGATCTTAGTGTTACAGATATTATAAAGGCGTGCTTTAACTTAGGGAATCGGTTTTGGCTCCTTTTCTTTGGGTTGATCATCGTTTCTTCTCTTATCGCACAATTAGGAATACTGGCTTGCGGTATTGGAGTGTTCTTTACTGCATCCTATGTGCAAGTGGTTTTATACTATATCTATAAAGACACGATTGGCCTCCAGGAAACCCCGATAAAAGAAGCATGGAATAGGGTGGATTAATCTTGGGACGACATCAAGATTTTAGTCGGTATAATTCTTCTCTCTTCATTGTTAACAGAACCCTAAAAATTTGGGCTGACAAGCTCGTATTAAAAAATTCATATACTTTTGTACTCCAAATTTGAAGACTATGGCAAAGAATTTAGTGATTGTGGAGTCGCCGGCAAAAGCCAAAACCATTGAGAAATTTCTCGGAAAAGATTTTAAAGTAACTTCCAGTTTTGGTCATATTGCAGACCTGCCTGCGAAGGAGCTTGGAGTGGATGTGGACGGAGACTTTACTCCTAAATATATAATATCAAGCGATAAGAAGGGTCTCGTTAAGGAGCTCAAGGCACTTGCCAATAAGGCCGAAATGGTATGGTTAGCAAGTGATGAGGATCGAGAGGGAGAAGCGATTGCCTGGCATTTGGCTGAGTCCCTGAAATTGGATAAGGAAAAAACCAAACGCATTGTTTTCCATGAGATCACAAAGTCTGCCATTTTAAAAGCGATCGAAAATCCCAGACAAATAGATTACAATTTGGTGAATGCCCAACAAGCTAGAAGAGTGTTGGACCGGTTGGTGGGATATGAACTTTCTCCTGTGCTTTGGAGAAAGGTAAAGGGAGGGCTCTCTGCAGGTCGTGTTCAGAGTGTGGCCGTTCGGCTAATTGTGGAACGCGAACGCGAAATTGAAAAGTTCAATGCCGTGGCGTCCTATCGAGTGGACGCTGAATTTACCACATCCAACGGAAGTAAGTTCAAAGCAAAACTTCCGAAGAACTTCGCAACGGAAGAGGAAGCTCGTGCATTCCTCCAAAAGAACCTAGGGGCAAATTATAAGGTGGCGGACCTGGTTAAAAAACCGGCCAAAAAATCTCCGGCACCCCCATTTACAACATCAACCCTTCAACAGGAAGCCTCCAGAAAATTGTATTTCTCGGTAAGCAAGACCATGACCATCGCACAGCGTCTCTACGAAGCAGGTTTGATCACTTATATGAGAACCGACAGCGTTAACCTTTCGCAAGATGCCAGGAATGCCGCTCAGGCGGAGATCTCAAATTCGTATGGAGATCAATACAGTCAGCCAAGAAATTATAAGGGGAAATCCAAGGGGGCGCAGGAAGCTCACGAAGCGATTCGTCCTACAGATATGTCCAAGCATACCATTAGCGGTGATTATGATCAAGAGCGTCTGTATCAGTTAATATGGAAACGTACTATTGCGTCTCAAATGAGCGATGCACAACTGGAGCGTACCAATGTTAAGATCGATATTGTAGCGTCCGAGGCTGTTTCGGAACAATTCTCCGCGAATGGGGAAATGATCAAGTTCGATGGTTTTCTGAAAGTTTATTTGGAAGGAACCGATTTCGAAGAAGAGGAGCAGGATGGTATGTTGCCAAATCTGAATGTGAATGATGCGCTGGGGAATAATTACATTACTGCTACCCAAAGATTTACAAGACCACCGTATCGATATACGGAAGCCTCATTGGTAAAGCAATTGGAGGAATTGGGTATTGGTCGTCCTTCGACCTATGCGCCAACCATTTCTACCATTGTGAATCGTAACTATGTGGAGAAAGGAACCATTGAAGGGGTAGAACGAAAGTATTTGCAAATGGTGTTGGCAGAAAATGGTGTTCAGGATAAAAACCTTACGGAGACGGTTGGTAGTGATAAAGGAAAATTAGTTCCTACAGATATTGGTATGATTGTGAACGATTTCTTAGTAGACCACTTCATCGATATTTTGGATTACAATTTTACCGCCAAAGTGGAGGAGGATTTTGATAATATCGCCGAGGGAAAAGAAGAATGGACTTCCATGATGAAAGAGTTCTATGGCAAGTTTCACCCCCACGTGGAAGACGTCCAGGAAAATGCCGATCGCGAAAGCGGGGAGCGTATTCTTGGAGAAGATCCTGATACCGGAAAACCGGTACTCGTGCGTTTAGGGAAATTTGGACCTATGGCTCAGATTGGTGCGCCGGACGATGAAGAGAAGAAGTTCGCGAGTCTTAGGCCCGATCAACAGTTACACCTGGTTACATTTGAAGAAGTGATGGATTTGTTTAAGCTTCCTAAGACCTTAGGGGTGTATGAGTCAGAGGAGGTAGAAGTGGCGAATGGTCGTTTTGGTCCTTATGTTCGCTTTGGAAAAAAGTTTATCTCTCTTCCAAAGGGAATGGATCCTCTGGACGTTTCGATGGATTTTGCCAAAGAATTGATCGAGGAAAAGAAAAAGGCCGATGCGCCTATTTATATGTACGAAGATTTACCCGTTCAAAAAGGGAAAGGACGCTTTGGTCCCTTTATTAAATGGAACAATATGTTCATTAATGTGAACAAAAAATACGACTTCGACAATCTTTCCGAAGCCGATATTATTCAGTTAATTGAAGATAAGAAACAAAAGGAGATTGATAAGTTGATTAATGAATGGCCAGAAGAAGGTATCCGACTGGAAAAGGCCCGCTGGGGACGTTTTAACCTGATCAAGGGAAAGACCAAGATCGAGTTGCCTAAAACCACTAAGGCAGATAAGATCACTTTGGAAGATGCCCAGGCGCTTATTGAGAAGAACGCGCCAAAAAAGAAAACCCGTAAAAAGACGGCTGCAAAAAAGAAGTAGGACCGTTTGAGAGGAGGCATGACATTCTCCTGAGGGAACGTTACTAAGATATTTCATTTTTCAATCCGCACATTTTGCATATAAAGCCGAAGGTTATTACTTTCGGCTTTTTAACTTTTAATGGTATTACTAGATGATAGAATTTCTTTCCCCTGTTTCCAAGAAGGTCATTGCGCACAGAGAGATTTTGCCCACGGGCGTATTAGGAAAAGAAATTACAATACATAAAAAGTCCGGAGACCTTCCTGATCTCAAAGGGGTTAGCTTTGCTATTCTCGGCGTAAAAGAGAACAGGAATGATGTTAATTTTATGGGAGGAGAAGTGTGTTTTGATGCACTTCGGAAGGCAATATATGGGCTGTATCCCGGGAATTGGCCGTTAAAGCTCGTTGACCTAGGGGATATTGAAAAAGGGGAGTCTGTGGAAGATACTTATTTTGCTTTCAGAACCGTTTCATCTGCCCTGCTAAAGAAAAGTATCATCCCTATTGTACTTGGTGGAAGTCATGATCTTTTATATGCGCATTACAGATCGTATGACGTTTTGGAAAAAATGGTCAACATGGTTAATGTGGATCACCGTTTCGACCTGGGAGATGCAGAAAAGCCTATTTCAAATACATCCTACATCGGGAAAATTATTGTTGAAAAACCATATAACCTATTTAACTACAGCGTCTTGGGCTATCAGTCTTATTTCAATCCTCCCGGAGAGATCGCATTGATGGAGAAATTGTTCTTCGATGCATACCGTTTAGGCAAGGTGACGGGTGACGTTACTGTGGTTGAACCTATTATGAGGGATGCCGATTTGGTTTCTATCGATGTTTCGGCAATAAAAAGCGCAGAAATAAGTTATACTAATAGTTCCAGTCCGAATGGATATGATAGCCGTGAAATATGTGCTATCGCCCGTTACGCAGGAATTAGCAATCGAGTTACCTCGTTTGGTTTATATGAGCTCAAAGACTACGCACAAGCGGAAAATGCGGCTACATTGCTGGCCCAGGTTGTGTGGTATTTTATCGAAGGAGTGAATTTTAGGGTAGATGACGAAGATTTCAGCAATGAAAAAAGTTATACCACCTATAAAGTTCCTGTCGATGATGAAATTTTAGTCTTTAAGAAGAGTAATAAAACCGGGCGTTGGTGGATTGAATTGCCATTTATTTCAAATGTTAATAATAAATTAAAAAGACATACGTTATTACCATGCACTTATGGCGAATATTTGAGTGCTACAAATCAGGAAATTCCTGAACGGTGGTTTAAAGCCCGCCGAAAGAATGAAGTATAATCAAACGAACTAAGAATAGTAGTTTTAAGGGTTTTTTTTAGAAAAAAAATTGTTTTTTTGAAATTTTAATAATAGGTTTACGCCCTTAAATCTTACTAAATTTAACCTAAATACCTATGAAGAAGTTAATTGCATTTACTGCGATGGTAGCCTTTTTGGCTAGTTGTAACTCTGGAGATCGAGGAGAACTAGTTGGAGCAAAAGGCAAAAAATGGTACCCTGAAAAACCTTACGGAATGACCCTTGTCCCTGGTGGATCTTTCATCATGGGTAAGGCGGATGATGATTTTGTAGCAGTGAACGACGCTCCTACAAGAACGGTTACTGTGCGTTCCTTCTACATGGACGAAACAGAAATTACAAACTCAGAATATAGACAATTTGTGGAGTGGGTTCGCGACTCTACGGTTCGTTTGAAGTTGGCTATCCTTGCCGACGAGGTAGGAGCTACTCCGGGAGACGGCGGTATTGGAGAATTTGCTTTTGTGGATCAGGAGAATGAGGAAATGACACCGTATCAACAATACATGTATGATAATTACTACGGATTGGGAGAAGACTTCTACGCCGGACGTAAAGTGAATAATGACGTGGATATTATCTGGGATACAAGCGAGTATCCAGATGAGTATTACTCCGAAGTCATGGATACCATGTACATTCCTGCAGAAGAAGCGTATAACGGGCAACGTACCATCGATGTGGATAAATTGGTATTCCGTTACACTTACATGGATATTGCTGCGGCCGCGAGAGCGACTGGAAAAAGAAGAAAGGACTTTATCAAAATAGATACGGTAGGTATTTATCCGGATACCACGGTATGGATCAAAGACTTTAACTACTCTTACAACGAGCCCATGCACAATGATTACTTCTGGCATGAGGCCTATGGGGATTACCCTGTAGTAGGAGTGGATTGGAAGCAAGCAAAGGCATTCTGTGCCTGGAGAACCCTTTACAAGAACTCTTATCAAAAATCAAGAAGCAGACAGCACGTAAACTCTTTCCGTCTTCCTGGAGAAGCGGAGTGGGAATATGCGGCTCGTGGAGGTTTGGAAGGAGCTACTTTCCCATGGGGAGGGCCTTATGCAAAGAACGACCGTGGTTGTTTTATGGCTAACTTCAAACCATTGCGTGGAGATTATGCGGCGGATCAGGCCTTGTATACCGTAGAAGCAGATGCTTACGAACCCAACGACTACAACCTGTACAATATGGCAGGAAACGTAAGTGAGTGGGTTGATTCTTCTTATGACCCGGATTCCTATGAGTATTCCTCAACAATGAACCCCAACGTGAACGATCGCGAGAACATGCGTAAGGTTGTACGTGGAGGTTCCTGGAAAGACGTTGCTTACTTCCTACAGGTGAGTACACGAGACTATGAGTACGCAGATTCTGCAAGAAGTTATATCGGTTTCAGAACCGTGCAGGATTACATGGGTACAGACGTAACATTAAATAAGAATTTTGGAGACGCTCGTTAGAGCCCCTATACTACCAATAACGAACTTAAATCTAAATCTTAACTTAACTTAACTTTAAAACTGTTGTATTATGGCACAATCAAAATCATCTAAGAAACTTTTTAACATGGCCTACGGGCTAGGAGCTTCTATTGTAATTTTAGGAGCATTATTTAAGATCCTTCACTGGGAGCTAGGTCCTCTTAACGGTGGACTGCTTTTGGCCATTGGATTGATCACTGAAGCAATTATCTTCGCTATCTCTGCTTTCGAGCCGGTAGATGACGATTTAGATTGGTCTTTGGTATATCCTGAGTTAGCTGGAGGAAAAGGAAAAGACAAAAAAGAGAAGCCTCAAGATGCGCAAGGCATGTTGTCTCAGAAATTAGACGCTATGCTTAAAGATGCTAAGATCGACTCAGAGTTGATGAGCAGTCTTGGTGACAGCATCCGTTCTTTCGAAGGTGCTGCTAAAGGAATCGCTCCTACCGCAGAGGCAATGAACTCTACAAAGAAATACAGTGAAGAAATGGCATTGGCTGCAGCCCAAATGGAGTCTTTGAACAGTCTTTACAAAGTACAGGTAGAATCTACTAGCCGTCAGGCAGAAGTAAATGAGCAAGTAGTTGAAAACGCAGCTCAATTAAAAGCGCAAATGGAGCACTTAGCTACCAACCTTTCTTCATTGAATGGAGTATACGGAGGTATGTTATCTGCAATGAGCAGCAAGAACTAATAGTTTTTTAACTGAAATATTAATTTAAAAGCAAATTAAAATGGCAGGAGGAAAACTATCCCCGCGGCAGAAGATGATTAACCTAATGTACCTGGTTTTCATCGCAATGCTTGCACTGAACATGTCCAAAGAAGTATTATCTGCCTTTGGAATATTGAATGAGAAAATTGAAAAAGCAAATACCGATACCGCAGCGAGAAATGTTGCTTTTATGGACGGTCTTGCCACCAAGGCAAGTGATGAGCCAGAGCAGTATGGAGCGGTACTTGAAAAAGCTAAAGAGGTAGATGCTATTTCAGCAGAACTAGACAATTACTTGACAGCGCTTAAAAGTGAAGCGATAAAAGATATTGAAGACCCTAAAGATTTCGAAGTGATGGATAAGGCGGATTTCTTTGATCGTCGCTTTTTCAACGCAGACAAATACAAGCCGGAAGGTCAGGAATTTGTGGATAAGATTAATGGTTATAGAACCAAGATGGATGCGTTATTCGCTTCTATTGAGGCAGATACAACCTTGTCTAAGCAAATTACTGGTTTAGAGGATATCAAGAAATCGATTGATGAGAACTTCGACGCAAGTGGTAAAGTAAATGCTTCCGATGGAACAAAAAGAGATTGGCTTCGTTATCACTACGAAGGTTTTCCTTTGATCGCGTCTTTAACCAAATTGACGCAGTTCCAAGCGGACGTTAAAACAACCAAAAGTGAGTTGTTATCCAAAATGCTTTCAGGTAAACAAGCTGCAGCATTATCATTTAGCAACTATTCAACACTAATGGATGCACCGAAATCTGCTTATTATTCCGGTGAGACTTTTAACGGGGCTATTATGCTTGGTCGTACTGACGCAAGTACTCAGCCACAAAGAGAAGAATTGACTTTAGACGGAAGAAAACTGGAAAGAGATAGAGACTATACAATCGAAGGTGGAGCCGTAAAGTTGAATGTGTCTGCTGGTGCACCTGGAGATCATAAAATTGAAGGGTTCTTATACTATGGAGAAGGTGGAGAAGAAGTAGAGGTTCCTGTGAAAACAGGTTTTGCTACCATTTCCAAGCCTAACTCTGCAGTGATCTCTGCCGATAAGATGAATGTGGTATATCGTGGAGTTGAAAACCCAATGACTGTTTCTATTCCCGGTATTCCGGATAACAAGGTATCTGCTTCAGGTGCAGGCTTGTCCAAGGTTTCTGGTAGTAAATATGTAATGCGTCCAGGTCAAGGTAGAACGGTAACCATTAATGCGAAAGGGACATTGCCAGACGGAACAGGAGTTAATACGAATTCTGAATTCCGTATCAAAGATATCCCGCGTCCTACAGGGACAATCCGTGGAGAAGATGGTGCCGGAGGTTGTGTTCGTATGCAACGTCAAGGATTGGAGATCTCCAGTGTGGGAGCTGCCTTGCCAGACTTCGATTTCGACTTGAACCTACGTGTAACTGGATTCAGTTTTAAAGTATCAGGTCAGCCTACTGTTAAAGTAAGTGGAAGCAAGTTGAACACGCAGGCCAAGGCTGCTTTGAGAAGAGCGAAGCGTGGTGAGACTGTTCAAATCTTTGATATCAGCGCAAATATTGCAAATAACTCAGGTTACAAATTGAAGAAGATCTCTCCGGTTTGTATCGAGTTGACAAACTAATAAATAGTAAATACTTCGAATTATTATGAATTTGAGAAATGTTGTTATATGTGGAATCGGTCTTTTGATGAGTGTGAGTGCTGCGGCACAGATCAATATACTCAATGCGAAGACCCCACAAGAAATCGGTGTTAAGACAGAAGCACAGATCGCTTACGATAACGATGAGCCGTTACCCTACGGTTACGTGGATGAGCGTGATGTATTGTGGTCTAAAACCACCTGGGAATATATCGATCTTGACGAGCGAGTGAACTTCCCATTGTATTACCCTATCGATACCAACAACATTGGTGCAGAAAGACGTTCTTTGTACGATGTTTTGGTAAAGGGGATCAAGAATGGTGATATTGATCACGTGTACGCGGATTCTTATTTTACTGAAAAGAGAACACTCAAGGATATCGAAGCTTCTTTAGTGTATAGTGATACTACAGATCTTGGTATTGAGCAATTTAATGCCGAAGGAAAAGTAGATCCGGAATACATTAGAAAGTTTACCCTGGATGCCGGAGATATTCAGGCTTGGAAAGTTCGCGGTTATTGGTACCTTGACAAGCGTCAGGGAGAGCTGAGATACCGTATGCTAGGATTGTGCCCAGTGGCCAATGAAGCGCGCTCAAAAGCCTTTGAAGATGATGGTATCGATTCCTCTGTAGAGTTGTTCTGGGTTTGGTTCCCGCAGGCACGTAAAGTGCTTCACACGGCCAAAGCCTTTAACCGTAAGAATACTTCTATGCCTATCTCTTACGACCACTTGTTAAATTCCAGAAGGTTCCACGGAGTGGTCTACAAGGAAGATAACGTGCAAGGTGACCGTGGTGTGGCTGAGTATATCAATGACAATGCACTCATGCAGTTATTGGAAAGTGACCGCATTAAAGAAGTAATTCGTAATATCGAAATCGATCTTTGGAACTACTAAGAGTTCACAGATCTAAATCATATAAAACCCCTCCTAAGAATTTAGGAGGGGTTTTTGTTTTTCGGATGCCTATCTTTGTCGGGTGAGGGAAGTAGATTACATCATAGTAGGTTTAGGGATTGCAGGAATTTGCTTCTGTGAAGAACTAGAACGTCAAGGAAAGAGCTTCGTGGTTTTTGATGCTTCTGAACCCAAAGGAGCGACGAGCGTGGCAGGAGGTGTTGTCAATCCTGTCGTACTAAAGCGATTTACTCCGGTTTGGAATGTGAGCCCTTTCTTAAAAGAGGCTTTTCCTTTTTATCAGGATTTGAATACTAAACTGCAGGCAGATTTTCTTGATGAAGTATGTATAGACAGGGTGTTCAAGAACAGGCAGGAACAAAATGACTGGCTTGTTGCCAGCGATGGTGTAAAGCTATCTACATTCCTCTCGGCTCAAATCATTAGCAATGCCAACCCATCTGTTGATGCTCCTTTTGGTCTGGGAAGAGTGGGTAAGGCCTTTAGAATGAATACCACAGCACTACTTAACGACTATCGAGCGTATTTGGAAGAAAAGGACTGTTTGATCCCTGAAGCCTTTAAATATGGGGAATTGGTTTCAAAGGAAACGCTTCTATACCAAAATTATAAGGCAACGAGTCTTGTGTTTGCCGAAGGCGCTTCGGTTGTTAATAATCCTTACTTTGTCATAGACAGTATCATTCCGAAGAAGGGGGAGTATATTGTAATAAAGGCACCGGAATTAAAGCTGCAAAATATAGTAAAAGGGCCTTTCTTTGTAATTCCTCTGGGTGAAGACCTCTATAAAGTGGGTGCTACTTTTGCCCATGGAGATATGGCTCCAACTATAACTGAGGAAGGAAAAATGCAGTTGGTAGCTGCCTTGGAAAAATTGATCCATTGTCCTTTCGAGGTGGTGGACCAGATGGCAGGTTTTAGGCCTACCGTGAAAGATAGAAGACCGCTCTTGGGAAACCTTTCTATGAAGCCGCTTTACTTCTTGAATGGTTTAGGGACAAGAGGATTGTTAATGGCGCCTTTGTTGGCGAGGCAGCTTTATGATTTTATTGAAAACGGCTTGCCGCTTCCGGAAGATGTCAATATCCGAAGGTTCCTTCACGACTCATAAGTTTATGGGGAAGACCATAGGGCAGGACTTACTTTGCGAAACAACTTTCTGCTAGTGATGGACTTAAACCTTGTTTCGATCAAACTTAAAGAAGAAGTTGATCCAAATATTTCGGGAGAGTCTCAAAATGACCGGTAGGAAAACCACCAGGGTACCCACAATAGACAGGAAAATCCCCAGTTGATCTAGTCCCAATAAAAAATAAGTAATCACAAAAGCGGCAACAGCAAAGGCGATTCCAACTCCATAGCTCACGTACATGGCTCCGTAGAAAAAGGAGGGTTCGATCTTAAATTTCGTATCACAATGAGGGCATCGCTCGTGCATTTTCAACGTTTGGGAGAAATTATACGCATTCGAAGATCGATACATTTTCCCCGTATGACATACGGGACATTTTCCTGTAACAATACTATAGAATTTGGTTCCTTTCATTTTTTACCAGCTACGATAACACTATTTTTTTTCTCTGCGTAAATTTAGGCATCTTTGCATTTCTGTAAGGTGATAACCTATAATTTTTATTGATCCCGATATGCTGAATATTCATAACCTTTCTGTCTCTTTTCAAGGCGAGTATCTTTTTGAAGGTATTACTTTTATGCTGTCTCCTGGAAACAGAGTGGGTTTGGTAGGAAAGAACGGTGCGGGCAAATCCACACTGCTACGTATTATTTCCGGAGAGCAGGAATACGATGAGGGTTCCATTGCCACAGACAAAGAGATTTCCATTGGATTTTTAAAACAGGATATCGATTTTACCAAGGGAAGAACCGTATTGGAAGAATCCTATGAGGCCTTTACACAGATCAAGAAGTTGGAAAAGCAGTTGGAGGAGATCAATACCCAATTGGCGGAACGTACGGACTATGAAAGTGAGAGTTACCATCAATTAATGGTCGATCTCAACGAGGTACAACAGCAATACGAGATCCATGGGGGGTATAACTATCAGGGTGAGACCGAACGCATACTTCAGGGGCTAGGATTTCAACGAGAAGATTTTAATAAAGTGACCGAGACTTTTTCGGGTGGTTGGCGCATGCGTATTGAACTGGCTAAGTTATTACTTCAGAATAACGATATATTATTGCTAGATGAACCCACCAACCATTTGGATATAGAATCCATCCTTTGGTTGGAAGACTTTCTGAAGAACTATCCTGGAGCAGTAGTATTGGTTTCTCACGATAAAATGTTCTTGGATAATGTTACCAACAGAACTATTGAGATATCTCTGGGGAAGATTTACGATTACCCAAAGCCCTATTCCAAGTATCTAACCCTGAGAGCCGAGTTAAGAGAACAACAACTGGCAACTCAGAAAAATCAGCAAAAGCAGATAGAGCAAACCGAAAAATTGATCGAGAAGTTTCGAGCGAAGGCCAGTAAGGCCTCTATGGCGCAATCCCTTATTAAGAAATTGGATCGCATGGATCGTATAGAGGTAGACGAAGATGACAACTCGGTGATGACGCTGCGTTTTCCAATTTCGGTAACCCCGGGTAAGGTGGTAGTGACTGCCGAAAATGCGTCCAAGAGCTATGGCGAAAAAGAGGTGCTTAGCTCCGTAGACCTTCTTATTGAACGCGATAGTAAGACGGCCTTTGTGGGGCAGAATGGCCAAGGTAAATCGACACTGGCCAAAATGATCGTTGGTGAGATAGCATATGGAGGGAAGCTCGAGTTGGGACATAATGTCCAGATAGGTTACTTTGCTCAAAATCAGGCAGACTATCTCGACGGGAGTAAGACGGTGGAAGATACCATGATCGATGCAGCAGATGAAAAGACACGCCCTCGGGTAAGAGATATTCTAGGTGCTTTCTTGTTTAGAGGAGAAGAAGTGGATAAATATGTGAGAGTATTGTCCGGAGGGGAGCGGAACCGTCTGGCCCTTGCCAAACTCTTGTTGCAACCCTTCAACGTTCTCGTAATGGATGAGCCCACTAACCATCTTGATATTAAATCGAAGAATGTGTTGAAAGAAGCGTTGCGAAATTTTCAAGGGACCCTGATTCTTGTGTCGCATGATAGGGATTTCTTGCAAGGGATCACGAATACTGTTTATGAATTTAAGGACAGTAAGATCAAAGAATATTTGGGCGACATAGATTATTTCCTGGAACAACGGAATCTTCAAAACCTAAGAGAAGCCGAAAAACGCACTGTAAAGGCCAGTGAGGAGAGAAAGGAAGTGCCTGGCGGGAAGCAGAGCTATGAGCGACAAAAGAAGCAGAAATCACTTCAAAATAAATTGAGTAAGACGGAAGCCGCTATTAACAAGCTGGAGAAGGAGATTAAAGAGATCGATGTGGAATTATCTATCAACTATGATGAGACCATCGCGAAGCCTAACTTTTTTGATCATTATCAAAAGAAGAAACTGGAGCTCGAACGATTGATGGAACAATGGGAGGAGATTCAGATGGAATTGGAAGCATGATGTAAATTATGATGATCGATTGATTATCGCGTATTGAACATTGACTATGATAGAACATTTTTTTCAATGTCCGTATTGTTGGGAACGTATATCCGTGTTATTGGACTCAAGTTTAAGTTCTTCATATATAGAAGATTGCGAGGTTTGTTGTAACCCTATCGAGATTACCGTACACTTTACCGAAAATAAATTGATTGAATTTTCAGGCAGGAATATCGAGCAGTGATATTGCGTATCTTAGTATATACAAACCTAGTTGCTTGCATGTTTTTGAATTTTAGCTTTTCCAATGACGCTATTGGCTATATTGTTGATGGTAGAATGGACTCCAAAGCCATTAGATACTTGCGTGATGAAATCCTCAAAAAACTGGAGGAACACGATAAGATAAACTTGTATTTGGAAGATTCCGGGATTGAAAGTTTTTCTCTGAATTCCGTAGTGACCACCACCCTATTTCCTCACAAACACAGGGGGCGGTTTAATAAGGTAGCCATGGTAACGGATCACAAATGGATTCATTTACTAGTTTCTTTGAACAGTGTTTTTCTGGATGCTAACATCCGGAATTTTACCACGGATAGACGTTTGGAGGCCATAGAATGGATCAATCAAGAGGACGAAACTGCTTGAAATACTGTGGTTTTCGACCAACAACTTTCATTTTCGGTCAAGGGACGACGATTACATTCTTTGTCGGCATTTTCTTTGTAACTTGAGATATCTATAACAGAACCTCACCATCATGTTATCAGATTTTAGCTTTGCCGATGATACAATCGGCTATATCATTGAAGGAAAAATGAACAAGGCAGTTGTCATGGAATTGAAGACACTAATCCTTGAAAAGATGAAAGAGCACGATAAGATCAATTTATATCTTGAAGATGCAGGTATTGAAGATTTTTCACTGGATTCAGTTTTTATCGGGACTTTATTTCCGCATAAGCATGCCAGGAGATTCAATAAGGTGGCCATGGTAACAGATAGAAAATGGATTCATTTATTATCTGCGGTTAATAGGAAATTGCTTTCCGGAAACTTTCGGAATTTTGTTACTGAAAGACGGATGGATGCTATCGCTTGGATCACAGAAACGCATTGAAAATGATATAATTTAAAATATTCGATAAGAGGTGTATTTTATAAGACATAAAACATGTAAGAAACGTACTACAAAACAAGTTTTTGTGTACCTTCGAATCTTTAAAATTCGAGCTTATGCTATCTGATTTTAGTTTTGCGCAAGACACCATCGGTTTCATTATAGATGGTAAAATGGACACCAAGGCCATAAATGATCTGCGCGCTCAAATTTTAGAAAAGTTCAAGGATCATGAAACGATCAACCTGTATCTTGAGGATGCGGGTATTGAGCGGTTCACCCTGAATGCAGTTTTTATCGCCACGCTTTTTCCGGTAGAGTATTCCAGCCGTTTTAATAAAATAGCACTGGTAACGGATAGAAAGTGGATTCATATGCTTGGAAATCTCGATACATTGATCGCCAATGTCGATATTGAAAATTTCACGACAGAGAAACGTCTGGATGCCATGACCTGGATTGCTGGGTAGTTGCCATAGTCTTTATAGTCGTATTCGTTAGTTTTTTCTTCTTAGCTCTGCAAGTCTTTCATGGGTTTTGGAGTGATTAGGATATTTTTCGGATAGCAGTTCGTAGATCTCGATAGCTTTTTCAGATTGGTTGTGTTTTATGTAGAATTCGGCATATCTTGAGGTCCAACCCCGATTGGTATAGTCGAATAAGCCGTCATCACCAAATCTACTGATAAAGAAATCAAAGGTCTCATAATGGTTTTCATCTAAGGATAGACGAACGAGAAAGAACATACCTTCCGGAGGTATTTTTGAAGATACTCCGTATTTACCTCCCCTGTTTTTATAATATTCTTCTACATAAGAAAAACCACCTAAGTTTTTATAGGATTGAATGTCATTAAATTCGAGTAAAGTATAGTCCTGAAAGTAACTTCTAAGGCCATAATACAAGGTTTGCAGAGGGGTGGTTCTATGCCCGAAAGAAGACAGCTCTTCCAAATGTAGTTTTTTGTAGGTCCAATCTATAGTTTCAGGAGCGTTTGCAAGAAGCAAGCTATCGAGTCTTTTAGTTCCCCTTTGCACCTGTCCTTCATTTATACTGGAGGTAAAGAACAAACTGGAATTGGCCTCTGGGTTTTTGGTAATGAATCCTTCTATATCTGCCAATTTTTTATCGGATATGGGAATGGGGCTTGCAGCGAAATAAGCATTAAACAACCGAGATTCATGGGTAAATGCCTCCAAAGCAAATGAACCCGCAAACTGCCATCCAAATAGGAGTCTTTCATTCGTACTTCTGAAGTTGTTATCAACGAAGTTAATGACATCAAGTTGAAGAAAATCAATAAGCTTGCTCGTATTGGCAAAGAAACCGAACCTACCAGAATCTAAAGTTGGGATACCAACGACAATAAATTCCGGGGTGTATTTGTATTCGGAAAATAAGGTTTCCAAGCCTACAGCATGTAAATACCATCTTTGTCCATCCAGTACGTATAGCACCGGGTATGATTTATTAGATGTTTCATAACCCTCAGGGGTAAAGACTTGAATTTCTCTCTCGTCATTAAAAGCGGTGGAAGCTATTGAAAAGCTCTGCCCAACGACATAGTCCGATCCATGGGTTTGGGCTATAACAGACCTCGCTATGCAAAAGACAACAATGAAGATAAAATAGACTCTCATTCTTGTAAACTTACCGTTTGTTAATTTTTATCTTAGTTAATGGATTATTAATTAACGTTTCCCCTTTGCGAATCTTGGAGTAGTTGACAGGAATAAATTAATGTCGATACTTCTTGTTGGAAAGAAAAGACTGTTGTATCTTTGCCGTCCACATCGCGGGATAGAGCAGTAGGTAGCTCGTCGGGCTCATAACCCGAAGGTCACAGGTTCGAGTCCTGTTCCCGCTACTAGGAAAACCTCTCAGGAAACTGAGAGGTTTTTTATTTTGGAACAAGTGGTGCTTGCACCAACTTGTTATCCAAAATAAAAATTGCATTGCACAGCAATGCGGGTTTTCCTTGATCAAGCTTCCCTTTCTCAGGACCATTTTCGAGCGTTAGCGAGGAAATGAATCCTGTGATCTTCGAAACCCACTTTTAGTAATGGATATAGAATTGTTCGACCATTTGCTGGGAAAAGTTCCTCATTTTCAAGACCATTTTCGAGCGTTAGCGAGGAAATGCAACTTGAGTTACTCGAATAGAACATTAAAATACCTTATAGAAATAGTACTATTCTAATTTGATAGCCTGTCGCCCATTTTTCGTTGCCATGGGCAATGGAAAATGAATCCTGTGATCTTCGAAACCCACTTTTATTAATGGATGTGGGATTATTCGACCATTTGTTGGGCAAAGCTCCTGATTTTCAGGACCATTTTCGAGCGTCAGCGAGGAAATGCATCCTATTTCCGTCAATAAAAATCCAGTCTGATCGACGATGACATGTCAAGCAAGCTAGTTTGGCATATCATTTTTTTGTTCTTCTCCTTTTCGTATAGCATAGAAGTATAAGGAATGTGTATCGATTTCGACACCTAGCGTTTCTTCAATGGTTTGTTTTATCTCTTCAATACGAGGATCTGAAAACTCGAGAATTTCTCCTGTGTCTGTAAGAATGATATGATCGTGATTATTACTAAAAAAAGATTTTTCGAAGTGTGCAACATTATCTCCAAACTGATGTCTGCGAACTAAATGGGATTCGATTAGAATATCCATCGTATTATAGAGGGTCGCTCGACTCACTCTATAATTCTTATCGGCCATTTTGACAAAAAGTGAATCTATATCCAGATGCTCGTCTGAACTATATATTTCTTCTAGAATGGCATAGCGTTCCGGTGTTTTTCTATGTCCATTTTCTTCCAGAAACTTAGTGAATATTTCTCTAATGATTTTAAAACTACTTGGGCAGGCCATAATTATATTACGATGACTTTTATAAATATTGTTAATTGAATGTTTGCTAAGGTTACAGGCCCTTATTCTCTGGTAATTTTGCTTGTGAGACAATACTCCCGAATCGACTTGCTGTTTGTGAACCTCCTTGCACTTGGAATTTTACTCAAGTACAATTTGCAAACGGAACTATTTGTTTTAAGGCGTCACATTACGGAAGATGGCAATGATAAACTCTGGTATTGTTGGCATGTAACAGCATGCACAACTTTATCACACTTGTTAACCTCCTGCATCATTGATTTTTTTTTCGTTTTTGAGAAAAGGAGCCGTCAAAGATCAAAAATGGTAGCACTTACAAATACACAGTCTTCATATTTATTTTGTTTGGAATTATTCTTAATAGATAACAAATATAGGGATTATTTTTATTTAGATTTATTATAAATAATGATTTTTAATTAGGATATTGATCAAAACAATTTAAACTAGAATTAGGGTTATACTGCCGTTCCTTCTACGTTATTGTATGCTACCAAAAAAACAAAACAAGTTTCTCAGGTCATAAAATAAGAATCCTGTTCCCGCTACGGTGAAAGCCCCTTGACTTCTCAGGAGGCTTTTTGTTTAATGCAAGGAATCATGCTCGCATGGAGGAATGGGTTGTCACCACAAATAGATCTTGTCTACAAATAACCAAGACGAATTTCCGGCACTTGGATGCCGCTGAGGAAGTTTCTTTTGCGTTGTTGACGAGCCACCACGGGTAGTTTGCGCTGCAACATAATCATTTGTAGTATCTACCCTTACGTATTTATACAGGAGCACCAACAGAAATGGAACCAAAAAATACAGCAATAACAGGGATTTTGAATACTTCTTTTCAATTCTAAAATGGTAGAAAGCAACTAGTCGAGATAACCATTTTCTAATGGAA
>JBCBDM010000064.1:0-17923 GCA_038529705.1 Bacteroidota bacterium | reverse complement strand
CATATCCATACTTTTTTTAAAATAAACAACTACTATTTGGTTGTTTAGTCTTAATGTTTATTTAAAAAAGTAATAATATGCTATAGGCAACGTTTTTGTGTTCTTGGGGTAAATATAACAACAAACATTTCAGAAATGCAAAAAAAAGTCAGGTTTTTCCCAAAAAAAATATCATTCTACTATCCTTAAAATCTTCAAAAGGAAGTGGTATCTTTGCAAAATTCTGACAAAATCAAGATCACCAAATTGCAAGATACCGAGGTAAATACAAAGGAAAATATCCTCATCCAGGGGGCAAAACTTCACAATTTAAAGAATGTCACGGTTACCATTCCCAGAAACAAGTTGGTTGTGGTCACTGGGCTTTCCGGGAGCGGTAAATCCTCCCTGGCTTTCGACACGCTCTATGCGGAAGGGCAGAGACGTTACGTGGAGAGCCTCTCCTCCTATGCACGTCAGTTTTTAGGGCGCCTTAACAAACCCAAAGTTGATGCCATTAAAGGAATTGCTCCGGCCATTGCCATCGAACAAAAGGTCAATGCTACCAACCCTCGTTCTACTGTTGGCACCTCCACAGAGATCTACGACTATCTCAAATTATTATACACCCGAATTGGTAGGACCTACTCTCCTATTTCGGGAGAAGAGGTCAAGAAAGACCGGGTGAGCGATGTTATCGACCACATTAAATCCTTTCCTGAAGGTGAGAAACTCCTCTTACTCGCTCCTATTCATCTGGAAGAAGGACGAACGATGGAGAATAAATTGAAAGCACTGGCACAACAGGGGTATGCCAGAGTGAAGATGGACGACAACGTGCTTCGAATAGACGAATTGACGGGCTCCCTACCCAAAAACCTGCAACTGGTAGTTGATCGAGTGATCACCAAAGACGATGAGGATTTTTTAAACAGATTGGCCGATGCCATCGAAATGGCGTTTTTCGAAGGAAAAGGAGCCTTATACATTGAAAATCTATCTAACGGGAAGATCAAGGAGTTCAACAATCGTTTTGAGGCAGATGGAATGACGTTCGTAGAACCGAACATCCATTTATTTAGTTTCAATAATCCTTTTGGAGCCTGTCCAACCTGTGAAGGATATGGCGATGTGATAGGGATTGACCAAGATCTGGTGATACCCAATACCGGGCTCTCCATTTATGAGAATGCCATTTTCCCCTGGAGAGGAGAAAGTATGGGATGGTATAGAGATACCCTGGTGAATAATGCCTATAAATTTGATTTCCCCATTCATAAACCCTGGTTTGAACTCACTGATGAACAAAAGCAATTGGTTTGGCAAGGAAACAAGTACTTTGAAGGCCTGAACGATTTCTTTGCTTTCCTGGAATCTAAAAGTTACAAGATCCAAAATCGGGTCATGCTTTCCCGTTACAGAGGAAAGACCAAGTGCCAGACCTGTCAGGGTAAGAGATTGCGCCCCGAAGCTTCTAACGTGAAAATAAGCGGAAAGGCCATCCAGGAATTGGTGGAACTCCCACTGCACAAAGTGGCCCATTTCTTTGCGACGCTTCAGCTCAATGAATACGATCAAACCGTTGCCAAACGTCTACTTTTGGAAATTAATAACCGATTGCGATTTCTGATGGACGTGGGATTGAGCTATCTTACTTTAAACAGAAAGAGCAACACCCTCTCCGGAGGGGAATCCCAACGGATCAACCTAGCTACTTCGCTCGGGAGTAGCCTCGTTGGGTCCATGTACATACTGGATGAGCCCAGTATTGGATTGCACCCAAAGGATACAGAAAGGCTCATTGGGGTTCTGCAATCCTTAAGGGATCTTGGAAATACCGTCATTGTTGTGGAGCACGACGAAGAGATCATGAAAGCGGCCGATGAGATCATCGATATTGGACCGGAAGCCGGAACCTTTGGCGGGGAGATCGTTGCTACGGGAACCTACCAGGATATTCTAAGGTCTGATTCCCTCACAGCACAATACCTCAATGGTAATTTAGAGATCGAGGTTCCGGAAAAAAGAAGAACATCTAAGAACCACATAGAGCTTATTGGAGCTCGTCAAAACAATCTCAAAAATATAAACGTAAGTTTTCCCCTAGGTTCCTTTACCGCAGTAACCGGTGTTTCCGGTAGTGGGAAAAGCACTTTAGTGAAAAAGATCCTGTACCCTGCCTTGCTTCGTCATATAGGTGGGTATGGAGAAAAGCCGGGTCAGTTTACAGAACTGAAGGGTAATTTCGATACCGTGAAAAGTGTAGAATTCATCGATCAGAATCCCATTGGTAGATCCAGCCGATCCAATCCTGTGACCTATATCAAGGCGTATGATGATATTAGAAATCTTTTCGCTTCACAGAAACTGAGTGATATTAGAGGTTATAAAGCCAAGCACTTTAGCTTCAATGTGGACGGCGGTCGTTGTGAAACCTGTAAGGGAGAAGGCGAAGTAACCATCGAAATGCAATTCATGGCAGACGTCCATCTGGAATGTGACACCTGTAAAGGAAGACGGTTCAAAAAAGAGATTCTGGAGGTAAATTTCCATGACAAGAACATTCATGATGTCCTAACCATGACTGTAGATGATGCTATTGCTTTCTTTCAGCTTCACAATGAAACCAAGATCATCCATAAATTGCAACCCTTACAAGATGTAGGATTGGGATATGTGCAATTGGGACAGAGCTCCTCTACCCTTTCAGGGGGCGAAGCACAACGGATCAAGCTAGCTTCTTTCCTGGTGAAGGGAAATACAAAGGACAAAGCGTTGTTTATCTTTGATGAACCCACCACAGGACTGCATTTCCATGATATTAAGAAGTTACTGGCTTCCTTTTATGCCTTACTTGAAAAAGGGCATACGGTCATCGTGGTAGAACATAACCTGGACCTCATTAAGTGCGCAGATTATATCGTTGACCTGGGCAAAGAAGGAGGTGAAAATGGTGGTGAAGTGGTAGCGCAAGGTACTCCCGAAGAGGTTGCTGTAAGCGAAGACTCTTTTACAGCCTCATATCTTCAGGAAAAGTTATAATCATCTCAAATCTTATATTTTAAAAGGTAAGAACTCCCTTTTTTTGTAACTTAAAACAAAGTTTTGGCTTTACGTAGGGTTTGTACGCCCTCAACTGTTTTAAAATTAATCGACAGCATAAATATGCGTTAGTTCCGGATTATGTGAATAAGTGGCGGACTTTTCTAATAAGCACCCTATTTCTTTACTTCTGGACAATATCGTTTATTTAAAATTTGAAAAATCACACATGATCAAGTTAAACCTATTCTGCCTTCTATTGACTTTGAGTTATTTTGGAAGTTACTGTTATGGTCAATTAAATTTTTCGGAAAGAATTGTCTCAACGGATGCTCTGGGTGCAAGAGACATCTATGCTGCCGATCTCGATGAAGATGGCGATATGGACCTTCTATCATCCTCACGTATCGACGGTCATTTATCATGGTTCGAAAATACTGACGGTAATGGATCTTTTAATGCTGCCATAACCATTTCAACGGAAGTAAGTGGCGAATTCGTTTTGGCAGGAGACATAGACGGAGATGGAGATCCGGATGTACTCTCCGCCAACCAAAGTCTAGGACGATTAACTTGGTTTGAAAATACAGACGGTCAAGGTTCTTTTGGAGCCCCCAATATTTTAGGTCAAAGTACGTTGTTTGCCTGGTCGGCCTTTATCGCCGATATGGATAATGACGGTGATTTGGATTTGATCTCCGCAGCCGAACCTCAATCCCCGGTAGTGTCTGAATTAGCATGGTATGAAAACCTGGATGGTCAAGGAAATTTTGGTTCTAAAAATATTATTTATGACTCTTTAGCATCCAACCCGGAATCAGTATTTGCATCAGATTTGGATGGGGATGGAGATCTGGATGTTCTGCTGGCTCTCGGGGGAGCGGATAGCGTTTTCTGGTTCGAAAATCTGGATTCCGAAGGTAATTTTGGCCCTGAACAAACCATTGCTTCCTTTACTGCCAATAATGCCACCGCAGTGCATGCCGAGGACCTTGATGGAGACGGTGATATGGACGTCTTATCAGCTTCTTGGGGTGACAATAAAATAGCTTGGTATGAAAATATGGACGGGCAAGGTACTTTTAGTTCCGAAATAATAATTACCGATAATGCCTTGGGAGCCTGGGATTTATACACCAGCGATATTGATGGTGATGAAGACCCGGATATCGTATTCACAGCGGCAATTGGTGATAGGGTGGGTTGGATCGAAAACACCAACGGAATGGGCACCTTTGGTCCCCAAAACATTATTACAAACAATCCCGATGGGCCTCTGGCTGTATATACAACAGATATAGACAACGATACCGATATGGACATTCTGGTAGCTTCACTGGGAGACAATACCGTAGCCTGGTATGAAAATTTGAGGATTTTGGAAGTTAAAGATTCCCACCTGAATGAAGTTGATCTAGCACCTAATCCTGTGAAGCAACGAGGAGTTTTCCAAATACCCTTACAATTGAAGATCGATGTTATAAAGATTCTGAACCATCAAGGTGTTTTACTTTCTGAAATTTCAGTATCAAATGACTACGGGATTTTAGAAACCGATCATTTGCCAACAGGATTATACTTTTATCAGGTTTTTTCTGAAGAAAAACTGCTCAAGACTGAAAAATTTATCGTCAAGTAACAGAATTTTTTTACCAAAAATTCTCTAAACCTACTGTCTATAAGGCTTTTGCATTTTTGGCACGGCTATTGGTTTCTCCTAACCCAATAGCGTAGGTCACACCGCTAATGTGTGGCATAACCCAAATACATTTAAATATGAGACATGCAATTTTACTCGTAGCTATATTCCTGGGAGGAATAACTACTCAGACCATCGCTCAACGAAACGGAAATGTACACGTAAAGAAAGGGAAGAAACATCGCTATTTCAATTCACAATCTGTAAGCTTTGTGGAAAACGGTGTTCTCTTTACGGTATTTACCGATGGAACTTTTAGTTTCACGAACCAGGTGAACGGACAACCGTACCGTTACCAGAGACGTAACCGAAATGTGAATTACTACGAAACGAATAACAGGCGATACGTTCGATGTGGAAATGGATATAGGCCTATTCGGATTCAAAAGGATCGTTTCGGGAATATCATAGCTGTAAATCGAATTCCAATAGCATACAAGCGAAATGGAAAAGTAAGACAAATTGGGAGCGTACCTATTTATCATCAGCGAGGATATATGGTGCAGGTAGGCGGAATGACGATCCAATACAATCGCTTTGGGGAGATCCGTAACACCTTCGGACATATCAATCGCTATAATAAAAAAGTTTGGCACGATGATTGGTATACATATAACGACTACGGAAATGATTACTGGAATGATGATTGGGACGATGATGATGATTGGGATGATGATGATTACGGACGTAGAAACAGAAGAAGTAAAAAATAATACATAGTTTTTTTGGTTGGTTAGTTTTTTTGAAAAACCTCCGGAGTTCTCTCAGAACGAAGGAGGTTTTCTTCTTTTAAAAATAGTAGGTGGTCAACGTTCCATTTCCAATATTTAATTTTCTACAGGCAACTCTTACTATTCAATAAGATCATAACTCTTAGCCATAACCCTTCATAATGAATGAATTAGAACGTAGCCCTTCAAACTACACATTCTGGCTCCATCCCGCTTTAACAGCCCTAATAATGGGTATTTCAAACTTTGGCACGGTGGTTGTATACAGAATATATGTACACGGCAACCAAAAAATTAATGGCAAGTACAACCTCTAAATTTAAGATTATGAAAAAAGTAACAGCACTCTTATTAGGACTATTCTTAGTTGGCTTTTCAGTGAAGGCAGCTAACGATGTAGCCGCTGAAAGCACGTTAAATTTTTACGACGGAAAATCTTACATCTTCGTAGAAGGTGGTGTGGAATTCTCCGTGTTTCCCGACGGGCAATTCGACTTTGTCTACGTAGGTGGAAACCAGGGCACTCAGGTAGGTGTTAATATCAACACTCCCGGTGTAAGCGTATCCTTTAATTCAGGTTTCGATTACGATGCCTATGTGCAGTATGACGATTACGGTGCTGTGATCCAGGTGGAGAATGTTCCTATCTATTACGATTCATACGGACGCATCTCTCAGGCTGGAGAAGTCGAAATTCGATACAATAACAGACGTATCGTTCGTGTAGGTGGACTACGAGTATTCTACAACAACTATGGATACTTCGACTATTGTACTGGTTTCATTAGCCCATGGTATAGAACCTATGTGTACCGCCCATGGCATGTATATTATGTTCGCCCGGTCTATACTAGTTGTATAGTATATGATTATCCGTACAGAGCATTCTATCGTCCGGTACGTTATTCCTACTCTTATCACAGAACCTACTGGAACAGTGGTCATAGGTCTTACATAAACGGAAGAAGAAACTTCTACCGTCCCGGAAGTCGTGTTCACTATAGAAACGGAAGAACGGCTATCAACAGAGACTACAATCCTAACAGGCGAAACACCGCAGTCAGTAGAGCGGATAGTGGAAGAAGAAATAATGTTACCTCCAGAAGTAATAACTCCCGAGGCAGCGTTAAGAGAGACAACAATGCCACGGTATCGAGAGGAAACTCAAGAGGTACGGTAAGAGGAGATAATGGCTCTTCTGTAGCCAGAGGAAATTCCAGAGGTACGGTTAAAAGAAATAACAGTTCGACGCTGGGCCGTAAAGACGTGGCGAAGAGAAACAACAACTCGGTAAGCAAGAGAAATACGAGAGGTATTGCGAGTAACCGTAACAATACGATAAAAAACAGACCTACAAGTAGAGGTTCTGTCTCCAAATCTCGAACTAACAGTTCGGTTTCTAAACGATCCGGATCCAATAGAAACAGTTCTATAAAAAGACAAAGCTCAAGTAGAAAATCCTCTGTGAGCAGAAGCAATGCTCCGAGTAAGAGAAACAGCTCTGTAGCTAGAAAGAGCAATTCATATAAAAAGAGTACTCCGTCCCGTTCAAAAAGTTCGGCAAACAGAAAAAGTACTCCATCGCGATCTAAGAGCTCGGTGAGCCGTAAAAGTGCTCCCTCTCGCTCTAGAGGTGCAACCCCTAGAAGAGGTCGTGGACTATAATTTTTTTGGTTGGTTAGTGAGAAACCCTCGTAATGCCCCCGCAGAGCGGGGGTTTCGCTTTTGAAGGCTATGTCGATTGCAGGTTTTTTATCAGTTGGGCCATTCGCCCCGTTAGTTCCCTCCTACTGTACTTT
The DNA here is from genome assembly GCA_038529705.1 of Bacteroidota bacterium. Classification (GTDB taxonomy): domain Bacteria; phylum Bacteroidota; class Bacteroidia; order Flavobacteriales; family Flavobacteriaceae; genus Aureisphaera. Next base: position 10,673 of record JBCBDM010000064.1, on the reverse strand, counting down.
TCAATAGCACCACGGGAACCTTCATTGAGATTATGGGTAAGATAGCTATGGAAGTAGCTAAGAATTTGTTCTTTCAGTATTTTTTCATCCCGATAGCCAAAAAATCGCCCACTTTCGGTTTCTTCAATAATAGCACTAATATCACTGCCTTCAGGACCCATGGCTATTATAGGCCGTCTGGCTTTCAAATATTCAAATAATTTCCCTGGAATGATTGCCGCAGTCTCCGGACGATCCATTTCAATTAATAATAGTACCTGGGCATTTTGCTGGATCTTTAAAGCCTCCGAATGAGATACATATCCGGGAATACTTGCCAACTCCTTCAGTTCAAATTCTTGCAAACTCTCCTTTATCTCGTCCCCTACGGCTCCTACTAATTTTATGCTCAACGCATCTTTAAAATCGGTCCGTTCCGTACAAAGTTCAGAAAGAACCTTCCATAGGGGTATTGGATTCCTGTTACTCAATAAGGAACCCACATGCACCAGCGTAAATGTATCGTCAGGGACTCGCTCAAAGATTTCAGAGGCGTCAAATCCGTTGGTAATAACAGTAATAGGCGTATTTGTTATTTCTGAAAATTCCTTTTTTGTATTGGGACTGGTCACCACAATAGCATCGGCCAACGTAAGAACCTCTCGTTCCATTCTTTTATGCTTTTCCCGCGAGGCCCTGGTGAGCCGCAAGGAACGGTGATAGTGGATGGTGGTCCAGGGATCCCTGAAATCGGCGATCCATTGGAGTCCAAGATCGGCTTGCAAACGCTTCCCGATAAGATGAAGGCTATGTGGTGGCCCTGTCGTAATTACTGTTTGAATATCGGAATCATCGAGATATTTCTTCAGATAGGCAACAGCGGGCTTCACCCACCCAATCCTGGCATCCGGAATAAAAAGATTTCCCCTCACAAATAAGAGCAATTTTTCCAACAAAGACGGATTCTTTTCGGAAATGATCCCGCTACTCATGGCTTTGGTTTTCTTCCTGGAAAACCATGTAGCAAACCGGTAGGGTTCCTTAATGGGAAGCTTAAGAATTTCCACTTCGGAAGGAACTTCAGCAGCGAAGCTCTCATCGATCATGGGATAATGAGGATTTTCCGGCACGAACACCACCGGATCCACTCCAAATTCCCTGAAATACTTTACAAATTTCAACCAACGCTGAACCCCAGGACCTCCGGCAGGTGGCCAGTAATAGCAGATGAGGAGTACTCGCTTTGGCTCCATTACTCAGGTACTGAAGTTTTCTCTTTTCTGAAACGCAAAAACAGACCTCCGGCGATCACGATAAACAACACCAAACTACTTCCCAAGGCGATTCGGCTACCCGTTTCGATTACCTGAGGTTCAAACTTAAACTCCAATCGGTGCGTGCCACTGGGAACTACCATAGCACGCAGGGTGTAATTGGCCCTGAAATGTTCCACCAGTTCGTCATCGAGGTAGGCATTCCATCCCTGTGGGTAATAAACCTCGGAGAAAACCGCTAATTGATCTGTTTGGCTCGTAGTTTCATAGATCAGATGATTAGGCTTATGTGAGATAAGGTCAATTCGCGCCAAGGTATCCCGGGCGATATTTTGAGTGGGTAATTTATCTACAAAGTCCCTATGGATCACTGCCGTTGTTTTCGTATTCAAACTGTCTAATTGTAACAACTCCTCGTTGGCATCTCTGGCTGGAAGTACATTCTCCACAAACCAGGCAGGACCATTGGCGAAGGGGTTCTGCTGCGCCACCAATTCCCTGTCCTTTCCGGGAACGATGATATACTTTACGTTCATCATATTCAGGATAGTGGCGCTGCCATCGGCCAAGTAAAATTCGTCTATATCCTGCATTCGGCCCGGCTTAGCGGCATGATACCCTCCTAAAGCATTGTGGTAATAACTCGCTCTCCCACTGCTGAATGCATACGTGCTGGCATCATATACTCGGTAATACCCTTTGTCTTGAAGGATCGCAAGATCGGCCTCACTTTCGGTAAAAGGTTGTTCCATGATCCTCGAGATAACGAAATTTTCAGAATTTACATACCGCTGACCTATTCCCACCAGATCTACCAAGATCAGTAAGGCTACAATACCTATTGCATAGGTCTCCTTTAGCTTTTTTGTTAAGACAAACCACAGCACTCCAGCGGTTAAAGCAACAAAAATGATAGAGCGCAAGCCGTCTGAAGCCATCACAGACATTCTATCTTCACGTACAGCATCCATAAATGGAATCCCCATTTGCTCTATAATCTGACCGTCCCATGGGCTGGCAAAAGAAAAAAGCTGGGATTTCAATAGCACAAAAAGGACACCTAAGCCTCCTACAATTCCAGTGGAATAGATCAAAGCTTGCTTTTTCTCCTTTTTATTCTGAAAATCATTAAAGTATTGATGCAATCCTACTATGGCTAAAATGGGTACTATGAGTTCCAGGATCACTTGAATAGATGACACCGCCCTAAACTTATTATACAAGGGCACATAGTCTATAAAAAACTCTGTGAGCCCGGAGAAGTTCCTTCCCCAGGAGAGGGTAAGACTTAGTAAGATTCCAGCAACGATCCACCATTTTAAACGACCTCTCACCAGGAACATCCCGAGCACGGCAAGGAAAATAACGATAGCCCCAATATAAGCAGGTCCGGAATTGGGCATATCGCCCCAGTAAAAAGGAATTTGATCGTTCAGGAACTGAAGCGCCTGCTGCTTCGTTGCGGTGGGTTCAGACTTCAATATTTCCTGAACTGCTTGTGAATCCTCTGGAAAGCCATCACTCGAAGCCCCTCCCATAAACTTGGGAATAAAGAGGTTCAAACTCTCTAACTTGCCATAACTGTATTCTGTAATGTACTCGTAGCTCAATCCGCTCCCTCCTTCTTTTTGAGTACCATCCGGTGTAATGGTAAGTTCACTCTTCCCTCGAGTGGAAGTATCTGCATACTCCTTGGTTGCCATAATATTGGTGGCATTTAGACCCACAGCCAGCAGTACGGCCAGAGCCATCACTCCTACCGCCTTGAAAAAATGAGGAATTAATTTCTTTCGGTAGGCATCTATCAAATAGGCCATGCCTAAGCAAAGTACCAGTAACAACAAATAGTAGGTCATTTGGAAGTGGTTCGCCACCAATTCCAGAGCCATGGCAACAGTCGTTAAGATAAAGCCCTGCCAATACTTTCCACGAAAGGTGAGTATGATTCCACTTAGCACCAATGGCATATAGGCGATAGCGTGGGCTTTGGCATTATGCCCTACTCCAAGAATAATAATTAAATACGTAGAAAAACCAAAAGCGAGGGCCCCTACAAACGCCAATTTGTAATCCACTTTCAACACTAAAAACAAGATGTACATTACTAAGAAATAGAGAAATAGATAATCCGCCGGTCTGGGAAGAAAACGTAAAGTAAGATCCAGTTTCTTTACATAGTTATGAGGATATTTAGCACCTAGCTGATAGGTAGGCATCCCACCAAAGGCGCTATTGGTCCAAAAGGTTTCTTCCCCGGTCTGTTTTCTGAAGTCATTTTGCTGCTTTGCCATCCCGGTGTATTGTACAATATCACTTTGAAAAATGGCCTTCCCTTGAAGTACGGGATGAAAGTAGGCCAAAGAAGCTACTACAAACAACAATAACACCACCAAATGAGGGAGAATCTTCTTAAAATTGAACTGCATAAAGGCTGGAATTAAGATTGAGGTGAAATTATAAAAAATATGCTAGACAAGAGATAAGGTCCCGTATATTCTCATATAATTTTTCTTAAAATTGAAAGCTACTCCAGCTCTTCGAAATCTACATATTCTCCAACGATCTTCCCATTGGTTTTAGGGTTCCCGGGAGTCTTATCTATAGTGACTTCTCCTGGATGGTTTTGGGGGCTTTGATGAAATGGATGCTGACCAAAAGCGCTCTCAAAACGCTGAGCCGCTTTTTTTGCCACAAAACGCATGAGGTAAGGCGCTGCAAGTCTGAATAAAAACTTCAGCCCCAGATATACCAAGAGGATAATTAAAACCGTTTTTAGAAATGAGATCATTTGCTATTATTAGTAGTTCAAAAGTACATAATGCTACAGAAAAAGAAGAAAAACTACTATTAAATAAATGATAAAATCTTATATCTTTGAACTAAACCCAAAACTATGCGGATTCGGCTGATTTTCCTATTATCTCTGTTCTCACTTCCTGTCTCCCTTACTGCTCAATATACCGAAATGATCAACACCAACCGGCCCGGTGTATCTCAAGGAGCATTTTCTGTGGGTACTAATGTATTGCAATTTGAAACCGGAATTTCCTTGGGATGGGAAGAACACAGATTATTGCAAACGGAAACTAATGCTTTTCGCTGGGACTATGCCGCTCGCTATGGAGTTTGGAAGGAAGAATTGGAAATTAGTCTCATAGGATCTTTTCAAAGAAATAAGGTGACCGGCACGGTCACCGGAGTAGAATCTTCTTTTTCAAATTTTAGAAGCAATACCCTGGGTGCCAAATATCTCATCTATGATCCGTACAAGAAAAAGGTTCTTGAAAAACCCAATTTACTGAGTTGGAAAAAGAATAATAAATGGCAGTGGTCCGATTTGATCCCGGCTGTTTCTGTGTACGCGGGTGCCAACTTCGATTTTGCCGACAACCCCTTTACCCCGGAGTCGGAGAGCTCTATAAGTCCGAAGGTCGTCCTTTCAACACAAAATAACTGGATCGGTGGTTTTGTATTGGTAACTAATATTTTTGCCGATCGTATTGCTACCGATTTTCCCACGTATGGATATATAGTTACGCTAACCCATGCTACCAACGATTATTTTTCGGTATTTCTGGAAAATCAGGGATTTAAAAGCGACTTCTATGCAGATCAGCTATTGAGGGGGGGAGCTGCCGCCCTGATCAACGAAGATCTTCATGTGGACCTTTCTTTAACATTAAATTTCAAGGACACCCCTTCCGTTTTTTATGTAAGGGCTGGTATGGCCTATCGCTTCGATATGCATAATAAAGACGAGTTCCTGGAAGAAAAGGGAAAAGCGGGAAGAGAAGCGCGTAGAGCGGAAAAAGATAAAAACAAGGCTGCGAAAAAGGCAAAGAAAAAAGAAAGAAAACGTCGTAAAGGCCGTAAAGACAGTTTTGAAATAGAAGATGATGGTGGTGATGACGGTGGTGAAGACAACGATGGAATATAGAGAATGCATATGATTGAAGTTTTACAAGTAACCAATCCAAAACAACTAAAGAAGTTCGTAACCTTCCCGTTTCAGTTATATAAAGACTGTAAGTACTGGGTTCCGCCAATTATTAAAGATGAATTGGAGACCCTTGATTCCAAAAAGAACCCTGTCTTTAAAAATGCGGAAGCTCAATATTACTTAGCGTATAAAGATGGGAAGGCTGCAGGAAGGATCGCTGTGATCGTAAATCATTTGGAGATCGAAGAGCAACAAAAGAAAAAGGTGCGATTTGGTTGGTTCGATGTGATTGATGATTTGGCCGTTACCGAAGCCCTACTCGAAAAGGTATTTGAGAAAGGCAGAGAACTGCAACTGGAATATACGGAAGGCCCTGTAGGCTTCTCAAACATGGAAAAGGCAGGCATACTTACCATGGGATATGAAGAAATGAATACCATGATCACCTGGTATCACTTTCCTTATTACGCTGAACACTTTAAAAAATTAGGTTTCGAAAAGCAGGCTACCTGGGTGGAATTTCGTCTCAGCATTCCCACTTCCATTAAGGAAAAAGTGGCTAAGTTTTCAGGAATTGTAAAGAAGCGCTACGGTCTATCTGTGATCCGTTTTAACAATAAAAAGGAAATACTACCCTACGTAGATAGTATGTTCCACCTTTTGAACAATACGTATAACACCTTACAAACCTTTGTCCCAATTCAACAGTATCAAATTGACTACTACAAGGAGAAATACTTCAATTTTATCCACCCGGACTACATCACCTGTATTAAGGACAAAGAAGGGAAATTAATCGCTTTCTCGGTGGTGATGCCATCCTTCAGTAAAGCCCTTAAAAAAGCCAATGGGAAACTATTTCCAACAGGTTGGTATCATATTTTGAAAGCCCAGAAGAAAAATGACCTGGCCGCTTTCTATTTGATAGGAATCGATCCTGAGTATCAGGGTAAAGGGGTAACGGCTATTATCTTTGAAGAGATGCAATACCTGTTCAATTCCAAAGGTATTGAAACCGTGGAGACCAATCCGGAACTCAAGGAAAATACGGCTGTTCAGTTGCTTTGGAAGGACTATGATCCTAAGCAACACAAGGAACGTAGTACGTTTCGCAAAGACCTCTAATTTCGTTTGAAATTCTTCTTGCAGATGGAATTTCTATCATGCATAGACTTTAGATGAGATAAAGCCAGATGCAATTCTTAATGAATTTTAAGGTAGTGAGGTTGCCATCGGAAGAAACCCGCAAAAAATACACTCCAGATTTCAAATTAGAAACATCAATGCCAGTAGATGAATAGTCCAAGCCAGCAGTTTCATGAACCAACACTCCATGGACAGAATATACTTTTATTTCCTCTATTAGGTTATGGCTGTCCTTAATCATTAAGTAGTGGGTCACGGGATTGGGATAAAACGCTACAGAATTAAGGCTATTCTCCGCTGAAGCCAGCGGTAAATCCAAATCCAGTTTTACAACCCAAAAATCAGATCCGCCATTCGAGTTTTCATTTTTGTCTCCTGAAATATCGGACCAAGACTCCCCTGCCAAAACTATACCTCCGTCGTTTGTTGGCCTGATCTGCCATAAAAAATCACTGCCCGCACCCCCAATGGTGTTTTGCCAAATAATGTCTCCGTTACTATCTAGCTGCAGCACCCAGTAATCGAAGCTTCCATTGATAGAAGGTTCATCCTTATCTACCGAAATACCCGAGGTCGATCCGCCTCCAATAAAATAGCTTCCATCACTAATCTGGAATACGGAGAACAATTCTTCCTGACCATCACCTCCTATAGTATTGTCCCATTCAATAGTACCAGTATCATCAATTTTAACCACCCAATAATCTTTGCTTCCTAAAGAATTCTCCGTTTTATCTCCAAAAGCATTCGATCTGGAATCCCCCGCTAGAATATAACCCCCATCCATGGTTGGATAAATGTCGTGGAGATCGTCATGTAAATCTCCCCCAATCGTATTTTGCCATTCAATGTCGCCTGTGGCATTCAGTTTTAATACCCAATAATCCCAATCTCCAACGGCAGCCTCGGTCTTATCTCCTGATATCCCGGACTCCGATTTTCCACCTATAATATAACCTCCATCCTGAGTCTGAACAATGGCTTCTAACTGGTCGGACAAATTACCTCCAATGGTATTCTGCCATTGTATATTTCCAAGAGGCCCTAATTTAAGAATCCAAAAATCGGAAAACCCGATAGATGGCTCCGTTTTATCACCCGATATTCCAGAAAGCGAGTGCCCTCCGATGATACATCCTCCATCATTGGTAAGCGATATAGTGGTAAACTCTTCTGAAGCGGAGCCTCCAATGGTGTTCTGCCAGATAATATCTCCTGAACTATCTATTTTCACCACCCAATAGTCGGACATCCCCTGAGAATTTTCAGTTTTATCACCGGAAATATCTGAGTTGGATTGCCCTCCCAATATATAATCACCATCGTCGGTCTCTACCATTTCGATAAGATTGTCCCCAAGACTTCCTCCGATCGTATTTTGCCAATTAATAACTCCGAAAGCATCTACTTTTACCACCCAGTAATCATTGGATCCTATTGAATTTTCAGTTTTATCGCCAGAAATATCGGAGCTGGAAGGCCCGCCCAAAAGATAGCCTCCATCCGAAGTATGAATGATGGTTCGAAGATTATCATTTAAACTACCACCAATGGTATTTTGCCATTCAATTTCAGGATCTTGAGCCTGTGATGACAACATTGAAGTAAGAAACAGTATGACCAGAAGATTTCTCATTGAATTGTCTTTGTATTTACTTTGGTGATAAATTTACGAATTTCTTACCCTGAAATGATTTGAACTTTTTACCACAATGTAAAAGTCTCATTCATCAGATATTTTTCTAGGCTAACCAGTAGATAGGGGTTTGTATCGCACCTATGCACGATATCCTAAAAGCGCCAGTTCCGAACACCACCGAATATGGTTTCGATAGAATTAAATAATAAAACCAGCTATGGATTACTATTCTCCCATTGCCGCAGCTACAGCAGCAGACAATCTTTTGTAAGTTCCATTTTCAAGGCGCTCTCTAATGGCAGAGAAAGCATTGAGAGTTTCTTCGATATCCTCCATAGTATGGGAAGCGGTCGGAATCATTCGCAGTAGGATCAAACCTTTCGGAATTACCGGATATACGACAATGGATGTGAAGATCCCATAATTTTCCCTTAGATCCTTTACCAGAGCCATCGCCTCAGGAATACTTCCTTTTAGGTATACCGGAGTCACACAACTCTGTGTAGTCCCCAGATCGAAGCCACGCTCACGCAAACCGCCCTGTAAGGCATTCACATTCTCCCACAATTTATCCTTGAACTCAGTACTGGATCGCATCATATCCAGACGTTTCAACGCACCAATAACCAACTGCATTTGCAAGGATTTGGCAAACATTTGAGAACGCAGATTGTACTTCAAATAATTCATGATCTCTTCGTCTCCGGCTATAAAAGCTCCTGTACTCGCCATGGACTTGGCAAAAGTTGCGAAGTACACGTCTATATCATCCTGAACGCCTTGCTCCTCACCTGCTCCGGCCCCTGTCTTTCCCAAGGTACCAAAACCATGTGCATCGTCTACAAAAAGTCTGAAGTTATATTTCTTTTTAAGCGCAACGATCTCTTTCAGTTTTCCCTGCTCTCCACGCATACCGAAAACCCCTTCGGAGATCAAAAGGATTCCTCCTCCGGTCTTCTCTGCCATTTTAGTGGCCCTCTTTAGGTTCTTTTCGATACTATCCATATCGTTATGCTTGTAAGTAAAGCGCTGACCTAAATGCAAACGTACCCCGTCTATGATACAAGCATGTGCATCAACGTCATAGACAATGACATCGTCTTTGGAAACCAAAGCATCAATGGTAGAAACCATTCCTTGATATCCAAAGTTCAATAAGTAAGCCGCTTCTTTGCTAACAAACGCCGCCAGTTCATTCTGAAGTTGTTCGTGAAGGTCCGTATGACCACTCATCATTCTTGCACCCATGGGATAAGCAGACCCGTATTGCGCTGCCGCTTCGGCATCTACTTTTCTAACTTCCGGATGATTGGCTAACCCCAGATAGTCATTTACACTCCAGGTGATCACTTCCTTTCCGTTAAATCTCATACGGTTGGAAATAGGTCCTTCCAACTTAGGGAACACAAAATAACCTTCTGCTTGTTCCGCCCATTTCCCCAAAGGACCTTTATCCTTGTAAATTTTATCGAATAAATCTCTCATCAATGCTCAATAGTTTCTAATCCAAGTTGCAAAAATAAGTATTTTATGTAGGATAGCCATACTCTTTATTTAGAAAGAAATTAACATAAAAAAAGCCGCTACATAGTGCAGCGGCTCCATATGAATAACTGTTTTATATTACTTTACGTACTGAATATCCTGAGCTTCCTTTAAATCTTTATCCATAAATCCCTGCTGCTCCATCCAGGAGTCATTATAAACCTTACTCATATATCGAGATCCGTGGTCTGGAAAAATAACCACCACTACACTATCCTCGTTGAAAGCACCTTCTTCACTCAATTGTTTGATTCCCTGCATGGCCGCTCCGCTGGTGTAACCAAGAAATAGTCCTTCTGTTTTCGCTAATTCACGGGCGGTGTGAGCACTATCTTCATCTGTCACCTTCGTGAATGAATCGATCGTATCGAAATCCGTTGCAGAGGGTATCAAATTCTTACCCAAACCTTCTATACGGTATGGGTAAATTTCATCTTTATCCAATTCTCTGGTTTCATGGTATTTCTGTATTACACTTCCATACGCATCTATACCCAATACTTTAATATCGGAGTTTTGCTCTTTTAAGTAGCGGGCCGTACCAGAAATTGTACCTCCGGTACCGCTACAAGCTACCAAATGTGTAATCTGACCTCCTGTTTGATCCCAAATTTCAGGTCCGGTAGTAGCGTAATGCGCATCTATATTTAGATCGTTGAAATACTGGTTGATATAAACAGATCCTGGGGTTTCTTTATGCAACCGTTTGGCCACCTCATAGTACGAACGGGCATCGTCTGCCGCCACATGGGCCGGACATACATAGACCTTTGCTCCCATCGTCTTTAGCATGTCGATCTTATCCGGTGACGATTTAGAGCTGACCGCTAAAATACATTCGTACCCCTTCAGTATACTTACCATTGCCAGGCTAAAACCTGTATTTCCGCTTGTGGTTTCGATAATCGTATCACCGGGCTTCAAGATACCCTTGGCCTCTGCTTGTTCTATAATGTAAAGCGCAATACGGTCCTTTGCAGAATGCCCGGGGTTAAAGGCTTCAACTTTCGCATAAAAGTTACCAGCCATTTTAGAGGTAATGCGATTGAGCTTAATCAAGGGAGTGTTTCCTATAAGCGACAGCACATTTTCTTGGGCCTGTATGTTCTTCATAAAGGGAGTTTTAATTAAAAATCAAGGTTTTGTCCTA
>JBCBDM010000063.1:0-17956 GCA_038529705.1 Bacteroidota bacterium | reverse complement strand
GAAGGATGGATACACCATCGTGATGTGGGATGTGCTTAGTGCCGATTTCGACCTGAAAATTTCCAAGGAGCAATGCCTTCAGAATGTATTGAACCATATACAAGCGGGAAGCGTCGTGGTTTTTCACGACAGTCTGAAGGCGGAACGCAATTTAACGTACGCCTTACCTAAGGTTCTGGAATTTATTTCTGAAAAAGGATGGGTTTGTGAGAAAATTCAGCTTTAGACATATTCCTGTACCAACCCGATCAAGGTATTGGCATCCTGTTCTCCACTTTGGCGCCATTTCATCTCGCCGTTTTTGTAAATCATTAGGGTAGGAAGGCCCTTCACACGCAGTGCGTCGGCCAGTTCAGAATTTTTCTCAATGTCTATCTTGATCACACGAGCTTTATCGCCCAGCGCAGCAGCCACATCCCTTAAAACTGGATGCATTTCCTTGCACGCCTGATCCCATTCTGCGTAGAAATCCAAAAGCACTGGGACATGTGTTTCAATTAATTCTCCAAATTTGGACATGAGTTTATCATATTGGTTAATACAAATATAACATTTCCCGGGAATTATGCAGTACCACGGCGTTTTTTCAACTCGATAACGGTTACCTCAGGCCATATGCCAACACGTCCGGGATAACCAATAAACCCGAATCCTCGATTCACATTTATATAACGTCCAAATTCCTCATATATTCCCGCCCAATTTTCATATCGATATTTTACCGGACTCCACTTGATCCATCCAGGGATTTCTATCCCGTATTGCATCCCATGTGTATGACCGCTCAAAGTAAGATGAAAATTTCGATCGTCCTGTTTTACCTGCTCTTTCCAATGCGAAGGATCATGGCTCATAAGCACCTTAAACTCGGCTTTGGAAACTCCTTCACAGGCCTTGTTCAGGTCACCTACCTGCTTAAATCCCTGTCCCCAGTTCTCTACACCTATAAGCTTAATAGTCTGTCCGTTTCGTTCCAGAGTTCTATTTTCATTGAGTAACAATTCCCAGCCCATATCCTTTTGTATCTCCTTGAGATACGCCAGGTTCCGTTCCTTAGCCTCCTTACTTTCCCACTCCATATAATCTCCATAATCGTGATTCCCCAGCACAGAAAAAACTCCATCTTTGGCTCGAAGTCTGGAAAAGTGAGATTTCCAGCGTTCCATCTCCGTTGCTACGTTATTGACCAGGTCTCCGGTGAACAAAATAACATCACTCCCTTGTTCATTGATAAGGTCGATCCCATACGCCACCTTGTTCTCATTGTCGAAGCTACCACTATGCACATCACTAATTTGAGTGATGGTATACCCATCGAAGGCCTCGGGCAAGTCGTCAAATTCCAGGGCATATTTCAACACCTTATAATTGTATTTCCCTCTAAACATACCAATCAATAAGGACGTAAAGGGTATGGCCGCAATCCCCAAAGCCATAACACTGATAAACTTCCGGCGAGACGGTATATAGAAAGCTTCCTCACTTCCCCCGAGCTTGGAGAACAAGCCCACAAAAAGTCGGATAATATCTTCCCCAAACATGAAAACAATAACGAAAAGCTTAGGAACAAAGAGTGCCAAAAAAGTTCCAAAGGTATACATGCGCCATGGATTCATAGTGCGACTGGGAGCTCCAAAACTAATCTGATAGATAAAAAGACCCAGGATCCCCACAGATACAGCCACATAGAGCCCATAGATCCAGGTGTTTTTTGTCATGGTGCGTATCGCCTGAAAGGCGTAAATATCAATAACGATATAAATGAATATAAAAATGAACCAACGAAGCATAGATAGCCTTAATTTGGTATAAAGATACTTCCCTTTTAAAACACCGGGAAGACCTTCACTTTTTTTTAACGCGATTTCGTATCTTTTCCACTTGAAACCTAACGCATGAACAAAATACTCCTTGCTTTTTTGGCCGGCATTCTTTTGGCCAGCTGTTCCGAAAAAAGACCAGGCATTTCCATCGCACAAAAGGACCAACCACTCACCTCCTACGTAAATACCTTCATAGGTACCGGAGGGCACGGGCATACGTATCCGGGAGCCACCTTACCCTTTGGAATGATGCAATTAAGCCCTGATACTCGTTTAGACGGTTGGGACGGCTGCAGCGGATACCACTATAGCGACGAATACATTTATGGCTTTTCACATACCCATCTCAGTGGTACCGGGGTAAGTGATTATGGTGACATTTTACTCATGCCTACCCACGAGGTTAATTTCAATAATGGTGCGGATGGGAAAAAGGGATATCGCGCCCATTTCAAGCATGAGGAAGAGTTTGCCTCTCCTGGATTTTACAAAGTGCATTTGGATTCTACCAATATCCATGTAGAACTTACCGTCACCCAAAGAACCGGAATGCATCGATATGAATATCCCAAGGCCGAAGGGCAGTTTGTCATTCTGGATCTGGATCATAGGGACAAAGTACTGGATGCCGGCTATGAAGTGGTCTCAGAAACCGAGATTAGTGGATTTAGACATAGTGAGGCTTGGGCGAAGGAGCAAAAACTATTTTTTTACATCAAAACATCCCACCCTTTCAAATCCCGAGACGATGAAAAATCTGGACGGAATATTTCTGCTCTTGAACTTCACAATCCGAATAATGACCCCGTATATATTTCCATTGGTATTTCGGCAGTAGATGAAGAAGGAGCGAAGAAGAACCTGGAAACCGAAATAGGCTCCAAAACCTTTGAACAATTGAAAGTGGAAGCGGATGCTGCCTGGGAGAAACAATTGGAAAAGATCATTGTGGAACACACGGACGAAGATACCAAGGCCAACTTCTATAGTGCGTTGTACCACACGATGCTTGCCCCGAATCTCTACCAGGATGTGGATGGCCGCTATCGAGGAATAGACCTGGAAATACATCAAACAACGGACTTCGATTATTACACGGTCTTTTCACTTTGGGACACCTATCGCGCTGCCCACCCACTATACACCATCATCGAGCAGAAACGCACCAACGATTTTATCAACACCTTTCTGGCCAAATATGACGAAGGTGGTATCATGCCCATTTGGGACCTGTCTGCCAATTATACCGGTTGCATGATAGGATACCACGGAGTGCCCGTTATCGCAGACGCCTATATGAAGGGTATTCGGGATTACGATGCTGAAAAGGCCTTAAAAGCTATGATTCATAGCGCAACCAGAGACCACCTAGGCTTGGAATCCTATAAAACGACTGGATTTATCCCTGTGGAGGAGGAAAGCGAAAGTGTGTCCAAGACGCTGGAATATGCGTATGATGACTGGACGATTGCTACCATGGCAGAGACCATGGGTAAAGATGATATAGCCAGTGAATTTTATAAAAGAGCTCAGTCCTACAAGAATGTTTACAATCCCAATACCGGTTTTATGCAAGGACGCTTCCGCAATACCTGGTTTGGGCCTTTCGATCCTTTTGAGGTTAATTTCAACTATACGGAGGCCAACGCCTGGCAGTATAGCCTGTATGTTCCTCAGGATGTTTCAGGATTAATGAAGGTTATGGGAGGCAAAGAAGAACTGGAAGCACATTTGGATGAACTCTTTAGTGCAGAATCCAAGACTTCGGGGCGGGATCAGGCTGATATCACGGGGCTTATCGGGCAATACGCCCATGGGAATGAGCCCAGCCATCACATGGCCTATTTGTACAACTTCGTAAATAAACCTCATAAAACACAGGAGAAAGTGCATCAAATCCTCACCGAATTGTATACTAACACACCCGATGGAATTAGTGGCAATGAGGACTGTGGACAAATGAGCGCCTGGTATGTTTTTAGTGCCATGGGTTTCTATCCGGTCACTCCGGGAAGCAATCAATATATTATAGGAACTCCCGTATTGGAAAAGGCGAGTATCCAATTGGAAAATGGAAAGACCTTTACCTTACTAGCGGAAGGAGTTTCTAAAGGAAATCGTTATATCCAGGATGTTATACTGAATGGGAAACCCCTGGGAAGAAGTTATCTATATCATCATGAAATTGCGGACGGAGGAAGCTTGGAATATATCATGACCCTTACTCCGACCCAATGGGGTACCACAGACGAAGAAACACCTTCAAGTGAGATTACCACAAACCGCATCACTCCTGCTCCCTATATTACTGAAGGAGACGTGGCCTTCAAAGACCAAACAGAAGTTTCTCTGGCTACCCCTTCAGACCATACAGACATCTATTTCAGCCTTAATGATGGGCCCTATGAACTGTATGAATCCCCTATAGTTCTTTCAGAAAAGAGCATTTTAAAAACCTATGGGGAAAAGCAGGGGGTTAAAAGTAGCGTCCTAACCACCGAATTTTATAAGATCGACCCTAATATCAGCATCCAATTGGACACCCAATACGCCAATCAGTACAGTGCCGGTGGCAATGATGCCTTAATCGATGGTATCAAGGGAGCCAGGGATTTCCGGACAGGTGCCTGGCAAGGGTATCAGGATCGGGATGTGATCGCAATTGTCGATCTTGGTAAGGTTCAACCCATTGATAATATTAGTGTGAATTTCCTTCAGGATCAACGCAGTTGGATTTTCCTTCCTACCGAAGTAGAATGCTATGTGTCGGATAATCCAAGGAACTTCTATAAATCATTACCTAAGAAAACATTTCCTTCAGAAGAACCTTCAGAAGAAATTAAAATAGCAACTTCGCAATTCAATATGAATAACTATAGCGCAAGATATGTAAAGATTGTGGCCAAGAACCTCGGACCCGTGCCGGAATGGCATCTGGGTCATCCATACGATGGGAAAGCCTGGATATTCATTGATGAAATAGAAATAGACTAATAGTATGAAGAGAAGAAAATTTATTCAAAATGCCTCCCTCACCAGTTTGGGAATGGTGGCAGGAGCTTCCTCCCTTGCTTGTAAGGATGAAGAAAAGTCTGCAGAAGTGATTCCCGCATCAGAAGGAGTTGAAAAAAAACCTTCTCTTCCTTTGGTGATCGCCACCTGGAATGTCCCGGAATCCACTGCAAAAGCCTGGGAAGTGCTTCAGGAAGGAGGTAGCGCATTGGACGCTATTGAACAGGGATGTATGGTGGAAGAAGCCAATGCTCAAGGGCAGAGTGTAGGTATAGGTGGTCTTCCCGACCGGGATGGCAAAGTAACCCTGGACGCCTGCATTATGAACAAAGAGGGAGATTACGGCGCTGTGGTTTATCTTCAAAATATCAAACATCCTATTTCGGTAGCCCGTAAAGTGATGGAAGACACTCCTCATGTGATCTTGGCCGGAAAAGGTGCCGAACAGTTTGCCATATCACAGGGATTTAAAGCAGAGAATTTACTCACGGAAGCTTCAAAAAAAGCATGGGAGGAATGGAAAAAAACCTCTCAATACCAACCCATTATCAACATTGAGAACCATGATACCATTGGAATGTTGGCCATTGATAAAAATGGTGATATCTCCGGGGGCTGCACTACCAGTGGCCTTGCCTACAAAATGGCGGGACGGGTAGGAGATTCTCCCATTATTGGCTCCGGACTGTTTGTAGACAATGAAGTGGGAGCTGCGACCGCTACAGGACTGGGTGAAGAAGTCCTAAAAACAGTAGGGAGTTTTCTAATCGTTGAGCTCATGCGCCAGGGCATGTCGCCACAACAGGCGTGCGAAGAAGCCATTGGTCGTATCATTAAGAAAAGTCCGAATTATGCGGACTTCCAAGTGGGATATATCGCTGTGAACAAAAAAGGAGAAACAGGTGCCTATTCCATTCATGATGGTTTCTATACGACTACCTATGTAAATGGTAAAAACGAAAGTAAAATGCCCGGATTCTTCAATAAAAGGGAACCCTAACGTCTCTGAACACTATTAAAGTTTCGTTAAAGGTTTTCGTTTTACCGTAGGTATTTTCCGAATAAAATTTATTATTAATCTGATTTTCAATTACTTACGTTCTACGTAGAACTACGTATTTATGGAGAAAGTCTCCGAAAATAACGGTTCGAACCCTTTTTTTTTATAGTTTTGACATACATAAGTAGGTTGGCCAACCTAACGGAGGTCAATCAAATTTGGGGCGAAAAGTCATCACACCTGTGGTGGCTTTTCTATTTTTTAAACATTTTGTTGTCAGTTAGTTAGCCATTACCTGAAATCATAGATTTAAAAAATTCTATGATTTCATAGAGGTGATTCTATTCATCTAGACTTAGATTTATACGCTGAAGAGTAGACCGCAGTGATGAATAAAATTATCATTTACATATCACTTAGCTAATGTTACCATAACAACAACGATCTAATTTTGAATCAGGTAAATTTAATCAGATCTGGTAGAATTACTTGAATCTTTAGAAAAGTCACTTTGAGGAGGGTGGCTTTTCTTTTTTGCCTAAAATTCTTTTTTCTGATGCGTTCTTTTTACATTTGAAGGAACTTCAAACACAACCTATGTCCGACCAAAAAAGACTCTTCCTCGTCGATGCCTACGCACTTATTTTTCGCGGGTATTACGCCTTTATTAAAAACCCTCGTATCAATTCCAAAGGGATGGATACCTCGGCCATTCTCGGCTTTACCAATTCGCTATTGGATGTAATCAAACGAGAGCGGCCAGACCACCTTGCCGTTTGTTTTGATAAGGGAGGAAGTGTGGCTCGTAATGAGATGTTCCCGGATTATAAGGCGAACAGAGACGAAACTCCGGAAGCCATTAAAATTGCGGTGCCATACATTGAAAAGATTTTGAAAGCCATGCATATCCCCATCATGGTGAAGGAAGGGTTCGAAGCGGATGATGTCATAGGAACTTTGGCTAAGAAGGCCGAAAAAGAAGGTTACAAAACCTTCATGGTAACCCCAGACAAGGACTTTGCCCAATTGGTTTCCGAAAATATATTCATGTATCGCCCCGTATTTGGTGGAGGCTATGAAACCTGGGGCATCCCGGAAGTAAAAGCCAAATTTGAAGTAGAAGACCCGACGCAAGTGATCGACTTCCTGGGTATGATGGGAGATAGCGCCGATAATATCCCAGGGCTTCCCGGAGTAGGTGAAAAGACCGCCAAAAAATTCCTGGCTCAATTTGGTTCCATGGAAGGGCTATTGGAAAATACAGATCAGCTAAAAGGTAAAATGAAAGAGAAGGTAGAGGCATCCAAGGAACTAGGATTACTTTCTAAAGAGTTAGCCAGGATCATGTTAGATGTTCCGGTTGATTTCAACGAAAAAGATTTTGAAATGTCCGAACCGGACATCCAAGGGGTCACCAAGGTATTTGAGGAATTGGAATTTAGGAGGTTGACGGAAAATTTCATGAAGACATTTTCTTCGGAAGCTCAGTCCTCCTCAGAAACTACTTCAGCTAAGATCCAAAAAACACCCCCCGCAATCCCCACTCAAGCGGGGAAGCAAGCGGGAGCCGGACAATTCTCTCTCTTCGGTGAAGATACGGAGCCCACAGAAGAGGCGAAGAGCTATAGCTCACGAAATACGATAAAGGACACCGAACATTTTTATCAGGCGGTACAGCCGGGAATGGGCACAAAATTATTTATCGCAAATCTGATGAAGCAGTCTAGTGTGTGTTTCGATACAGAAACTACGGGGCTCAACCCATTAACCGCAGAACTGGTTGGAATCGCATTCTCCTGGGAAGCTGGAAAAGGTTTCTACGTTCCTTTTCCAGAAGACAAGGACGAAGCTCAGGCCATTATTGAACAATTAAGGCCTTTCTTTGAAAGTGAAGAGATCGAAAAAATTGGACAGAACTTAAAATATGATATTAAAGTACTGGCCAAATACAAAGTTCAGGTGAAGGGGAAACTCTTTGACACCATGTTGGCCCACTACCTCATTAACCCAGATATGCGCCACAACATGGATGTTCTGGCCGAAACCTACCTCAACTATACTCCTGTCTCCATTACGGAATTGATTGGAAAAAAGGGGAAGAATCAGAAATCCATGAGAGAAGTTCCGTTAGATCAGCAAACCGAATATGCGGTTGAAGATGCCGATATTACCCTTCAATTAAAGGAACATTTTGAAAAAGAACTGGGCGAGGCCAATACCCAAAAGTTATTTGATGAGATTGAGGTTCCCCTACTTCGAGTCCTGGCCGATATGGAACTGGAAGGAATTAATCTCGATGAAGGTTTCCTGAATGGCCTTTCCTCCGAACTGGAAGAAGACATTAAAAAACTGGAAGCCAACATATATAAAGAGGCAGGAGAAGAATTCAATATAGCATCCCCCAGACAATTGGGGGAAATCCTCTTCGGAAAGATGAAGCTGGTAGACAAACCGAAAAAAACAAAAACCGGTCAATATTCTACGGCCGAAGATGTGCTGAGTTATTTAGCTAAGGATCATCAGATCATTGCAGATGTATTGGCTTATAGAGGTTTGACCAAGCTGAAAAGCACCTATGTGGATGCCCTACCCGAACAGGTCGATCCATCGACACATCACGTACATACCGATTATATGCAAACCGTGGCTGCTACTGGTCGCTTGAGCAGTAACAACCCTAATTTACAGAACATCCCAATTAGAACCGAACGAGGGCGCCAGGTGCGAAAAGCATTTATCCCCAGAGACAAAGACCATGTGCTACTCGCGGCAGATTACTCTCAAATAGAATTGCGCATTATCGCTGCGCTGAGCGAGGAGGAAAATATGATCAAGGCCTTCCAGGATGGAGAGGATATCCATGCCTCGACAGCTGCCAGGGTCTTTAACGTGCCTCTTGATGAAGTTACTCGTGAGCAAAGGGGAAATGCAAAAACGGTGAACTTCGGAATTATTTATGGCGTATCCGCTTTTGGTTTAAGTAATCAAACCGACCTGTCCCGAACCGAGGCCAAGGAACTGATAGATACTTATTATAAAACCTATCCCAAGCTAAGGAACTATATGAGTGAGCAGGTGGACTTTGCCCGAGATAACGGCTATGTGCAAACCGTATTGGGACGAAGGCGCTACCTAAAGGATATCAATTCAAGGAATGCCGTAGTTCGAGGCGCCGCTGAACGAAATGCGGTGAACGCACCTATTCAGGGTAGTGCGGCAGATATCATTAAGATTGCGATGATCCATATCCACAAGAAGCTCTCTGAAGGTAACTTTAAAAGTAAAATGCTCTTGCAGGTGCATGACGAATTGGTCTTCGACGCCTATAAACCGGAATTGGAAAAACTTCAGGAACTCATTAAGACCGAAATGGAGAACGCCTATACAATAGCCGTACCCTTAGATGTGGAGATTGGTTTGGGGGAGAATTGGCTGGAGGCGCATTAGAGTAATTTTCTGACTGTATTTTTAATTTCATTTATTGACGAATGACTTAATTTATCACAAAGACTTATTATCACTTTATTTGACATTAAATACTTGCAAAACAAATAATCAACAGATTCTTTTGCCGGAATCGGTTCTTCACACTAGTTTAAATTAACTGTAGATTGGCCTAGAACTTGTTTTACTTCAACTGGTCAAAAACAAACCCCAAATGGGAACTTCCTTATTAACAGAAATCTTCGTAATTTTAAAATGTACTAGTTCCTCAAAACCATTACAAATTGTCCCCTTGAGGGGACTTTAGGGGTGTGGTTAACAGAAACCATTGTTGATGAGACACCCCCCTTACTCCCCCCTCGAGGGGGGAATCTGTTAGAAAAATCGAAAATGAATGCCATGAGGAACAAAATCATTCCATATCGCCCGGAGTTAAAGCAATTGGCGCGAAAGCTTAGAAAAAATAGTACATTAGCGGAGGTTATCCTATGGCAGAAAATAAAGAATCGCAGCTATGGTGTCCAATTTCATAGGCAAGTTCCTATGTTGAGATATATTGTGGATTTCTACTGTCATGAAATACAACTAGCCATTGAAGTAGACGGTTCAAGTCATGAATACAAATATTTTCAAGATCTAGAACGTCAAAACAAACTGGAAAGCTACGGAATCCAATTTCTTCGTTTCACCGACCAGGAGGTTAAAAAAGAAATGTTTAGTGTGGAGTTGGCAATTCAAGAGAAAGTTGAAGAGCTCACTTAACACCCCCCTAACCCCCCCAAGGGGGGAATTAAAAACACGGAAACCCTGAGAAGCAGCTGTGTTTATGCAACATTGACCAACGCAAAAACGCCGCTCCCTTTGGGTTTCCTCCTCATAAAAAAATCAGCCTTAAGTGCTATAAACCCCCTGTCATAACAACAGAAAATACGTAAGCTATTCTATTCTTTATGAGTCTGTTTCAAACTTAGCCGATACAGATCTCATTACAAAATATTCCGAGATTTGACAGGATGGTTTTCGCCCAATGCACTTAATAAAACGTTCAAAAGAAAAAGTGTTTTCCATATCGCTATGAAAAACACTCTTTTATGGGTCCATTGGCTCCAGCCGGTGCCAACACATAATTTTTATTGACGTGTCCACGTCCAGGTAGCAGACGAAGAACCAAATGCCGGGTCATCCGAGGTATAGGTCATGGTATTACCACTCAAGATAATGGATACGGTTTGGCTCCCCCCGTTGCCATCAGGAATGGTCAACTGATCTCCAACCAATTGCCAAGCTCCGGAGAAAAATTCCAGATCGCCACAGTCGGCCGAGGTTACGCCTTCGTCCACGGTGATGACTATTTCGGTAGTTGAAGAGGTAAAGGTCCCATCCGAATTTAACGTTAACGTAGAGTCAAAACAAGGTAACTCTTGTAATACATCCGTATTAGGGATACCGTCCAAATTCACATCAACGGGAAAACCTAAGACATATCCCGTTAACCCCCAGTCACCTACTATGTTCACACCACCGTTTGGATCTCCACCATCTCCACTTCCACCGTCATCATCGTTGGAACAACTACTGAACAACAAAATGACCAGTAAAAAACTAACATACTTTTTCATATTCTTTTTATTTGAGGATACAAAATAGTCACTTTTATCCACATATAAAAAACATTTACAGTACGAATCTATAGGTTGCTTTCACCAGAAATGTATTCTGTGGCCTTTGACCTAATAACTGATTGTTTATGATCTGTCCGAAGTCATTATTTACATCTCCCAAACCTGTGATCCCCTGTGACCATACCAAAAAGATTTCCGAGCCAGGAATATACTCCCAACGCAATACGAGATTGGACCGAAATTGCACAAAAGCGAAGTCTGGATTTCCAAAGGAATAGTCGATGGTTCCATCTCTATCCTCATCAATGGTATAGGTATCGTCTGCAAAGGCGATCTGACTGCCCTCATACCAGGTAACCCGTTCATTGAGATCATCGGCCACCGCATTATTAACATAATTGAAGTTAGAGAACTTGGCCTTAAAGATAAAAGGCTGTCCGTAATACTGAATGGTTAAATTAGGGTTGATATTATAATTCACTCGAAGCGTAGTACTCAAGGATTCATTATCGATCTCTCCCAAAATATAACGGGGGGTTCCATTGAAGCTGCTCTCAGTAACATATTGCGTCTTATTAGGGTTTTGCTGGAACTCATTGATCAAAGATAAACTTAAGGTGTTTAAAGGCTGATAAAAGAATCGCAAGACATACCGTTGGAAAGAGAAATTGTCCTGGCTGGCCCAGGAATTAACATATCCGGCATGCATAGAGAATTTCTTTCGGCCATCGGTCCCTGAAAACAAAAAGAAGAAGTTCTCATCATTCCATTGCCATCTGGGGCCTCCACGCAGTACGGTGTTGGAAAATATTCTTGGCTTATGCCCAAAACCAGCTTCACTCCACCAGTTATTTTTCCAATTCACATAACCATTCACTTCGTATTGAATTCGATTGTAGTTTCCTTCAAAATCGAATTCGGTAAACTGGTTCAAACCAACATTAGCCTGCCTGAACCAGGAGGTGGGTTTGTTCCAAAGTCTTCTTACATTGGCATATTGCCTAAATTGATCTGCTTGCCGTAAAAACCCAATATCGTTCAATTCCAATTCAGGGGAACGAAAATTTCCGCCAACATTATAGCGCCAATTTCCACCTCCACCCTTTCCTATTTCAAAACTTCCCCCCGTTCCCGTTAAGGAAGTTCTGGTGGGATCTACCTCAACATGTGTGGCATCGGTTCTTTGAAATAAGTGAGTTAAGGAGTTTTGAGTTCTTGTGATGGACTCTTCACTACCATTCACATTACTGAAGGTCATTCTTCCGGTAGCATAGTATCTTCTTTCTTTCCAATTATGGCGAAAGTCAATCCCCCCCGTTAGAGCAGACTCTCGTAAAAAATCCAAACTACCTTCGATATTTCGCTTCGTGTAGGTGGCAATTCCACCGATAAATGAATTGTTATTGTTGAAATCCTGTTGTAAACGAACCACAGAATAACTGGTAAATGGCTCTACCAATTCCTCGCGTTCCTGCCCAATGGAGTCCAATCCCGCCAGAACATCTGGTCGTTCATCCAACTTTATTTTTGCGTACTCCTTGGAAGTAAAGCTTTGAAGGGCACCCACTGAGAGTCCATCCTTGGTCTTGCCACTAAATTTAGCCGCCCCTAAGATGGTAGTATTATTGGGGATATCTTCATACTCTCCCAGGCCGCCGTCCGCAGTGGTAAATCCTTGAGGTGTCCTTCCTATTCTTCTCGAGAAAAATACATTATCCGCTCCACCGCCTACTCTAAAATCGAATACATTCTTATTCTCTACGAAGAACGGTCTTCTTTCCTGGAAGAAAATTTCAAATCCATCGAGAGCGATCGCTCCGGGATCTGCATCCACTTGACCGAAGTCCGGATTTACGGTTAGGTCTAAGGTAAGGTCGTTGGTAATCCCGATCTTCGCATCCAGACCTCCTGTTAAATTGGTATCGCTTCCATCTCGAAAGGGATTCCCAACCTCTTCCTCGAAGGTATCCAATTGTGCCACGGTATACGGCTGAATTTCCAACTGCTTTTGCGGTTTGATCCCCTTGATCCCCCTTAGTTCTCCAAATTCACTTACCCAACCTGGTGGATTGGCAGGTAAAGGCTGCCATAAGGAGCGTTCTTCGTTATTGAAATAACGTCTAGTGGATTGCAAACCCCAAACTTGTTCTTCATCATTTCCGAAGCGCAACTGACTAAGCGGAATTCGAATTTCCGCAGTCCATCCGTCATCATCGATCCGCGTACTTAAATACCAAATAGGATTCCAACTATCGTCAAAATTACCATTGTTCGAAATGAATTCATCTCCCTTTACGCCAGACGCCGATGCTGTAAAGGAAAATCCGGATCGATCGTCATTATAGCTATCTAAATTGATCTCTACCCAATCCCCGGGGAAGTCGTCTCTACGCCCCATTCGTTTTTCGATGGTTGTAGGGTCAGCCTGATAACATTTGAAGGCCACATAGAGGTTTTTGTCGTCATAGGCGATCTTCATTTTGGTCTGTTCTGTCGGAGAAGTCCCTACATCAGGTTCGAACTCTACGTAATCTGTAGTCCATTCCACGGTGTCCCATGCAGCTTCATCCAATACTCCGTCTATAGAAATTCCTTCTGTACCTGCAATGGAGGCCGTAGTGTATACTCTTTTTTCATAAGTCGTCGGGGGTTCTGAATTTGTGCTTTCCTGGGACTCTGTATCTGTCTGGGCAAATAGCAGAGACCCGCTAAATGCAAAAACACTTAGCATGATTAGCTTGCCGAAGGTCATTGTTGTTAGTCGTTTTGTGTGATTGATGAATTAATGACTATAATAACGCGTGATCGTGGCAGTTTCTGCTGTTAATTGGGAGAATTTTAACTTTTGGCGGAACTGGGGTAAAACGCATCCCAAAATTAACTACTTCAGCTGTTTGTAATTCAAATAAATAACCCTACATTTGCACCCCTCTAAGCAACCTCGTGTTGTATGGAGTCAAACAATGATTTATTAACTATTGACAAAAAACTAAATGGACACATTAAGTTACAAAACAGTATCTGCTAACAAAAACACTGTAAATAAGGAGTGGTTGCTAGTAGATGCGGACGGGCAAACATTGGGTCGTCTTGCAAGCGAAGTTGCCAAATTACTTCGTGGTAAACACAAACCAAATTTTACCCCACATGTAGATTGTGGTGATAATGTTGTGATTACCAATGCGGCCAAGATCAATTTAACAGGTAAAAAATGGGAGGCTAAGGAATATATCCGTCACACGGGTTATCCTGGTGGACAGCGCTCATTGACGGCTCAGGAATTGTATGATAAGGATCCTACAAGGCTAGTAGAAAAAGCTGTAAAAGGAATGCTACCTAAAAACAAGTTAGGCGCAGCTCTTTTCAGAAACCTAAAAGTTTATGTAGGTGCAGAGCACGATCAAGAGGCACAAAAGCCAAGAGTAATTAACCTTAATGACATCAAGTAATGGAGACTATTCACAAAATTGGAAGAAGAAAGACCGCCGTTGCTCGTATCTATGTTTCAGAAGGAAAAGGAAACATCACGATTAACAACCGCGAACTAGATAATTATTTCACTACCCCTACCTTACGATATAAAGTACAACAACCATTGGCTTTGACAGATAACGTAAAAGCGTTCGACATTAAAGTAAACGTTTATGGCGGTGGTATCACTGGACAAGCGGAAGCAATTCGTTTGGCCATCTCTCGTGCTTTGTGCGAGTTGAATGAAGAAAACAGAGGAGTTCTTAAACCAGAAGGATTACTAACCAGAGATCCAAGAATGGTGGAGCGTAAGAAATTCGGACAGAAGAAAGCTCGTAAGAAATTCCAGTTCTCTAAACGTTAATATTTTATACCCCATTGGATTGGGTATCTCTGGAGAGATACCCAATCGATGAAGGTAAAGTTCTTACATATATTATTAATAAGCTGTTAGTCCTGCTCTGCCGGGTGGGACAATTAGTTTAGCATCTAAACCTGGCAATAGCCCGGTTGCTACTAATTACAGAACGTAAACTAAAACAAAATGGCAAACAACAAAGAAGTTAAGGAACTCCTTAACGCTGGTGTACACTTTGGACACCTTACTCGCAAATGGAACCCGAACATGGCCCCATACATCTATATGGAGCGTAACGGAATCCACATTATCAACCTTTATAAAACTGCTGCAAAACTTGATGAGGCCAATGAAGCCCTTAAAAAGATTGCTGCCAGTGGAAGAAAGATCCTTTTCGTAGCTACAAAGAAACAAGCTAAAGACATCGTTGCTGAAAAAGCGAAGAACGCCAACATGCCTTACATCACAGAAAGATGGCCCGGTGGAATGTTGACCAACTTCGTAACAATCCGTAAAGCGGTTAAGAAAATGACCTCTATCGATAGAATGAAGCAAGATGGTACTTTCCTTACACTTTCTAAGAAGGAGAGATTAGCGGTAGACCGTACTCGTGCCAAACTGGAAAAGAACTTAGGTTCTATTACCGATATGAGTCGTCTTCCGGGAGCCTTATTTATTGTGGATACTACACGTGAGCACATTGCAGTGAAGGAAGCTCAAAAACTGAACATTCCAATCTTCGCCATGGTAGATACTAATAGTGATCCAAGACAGATCGACTATGTGATCCCTTCCAATGACGATGCGTCTAAGTCTATCGAAAAGATTATCTCAAGCGTTACCTCTGCCATTACAGATGGTTTGGCTGAGAGAAAATCTGGAAAAGAAGAGGCGGCTCCTGTAGAAGCCAAAGCTGAAAAAGCTCCAAGAAAAAGAGCTGCTGCCGTGGAGGCAACCGCTTCAAGCGAAGAAGAATAAATAACAATAATGTAAAGTATTAAGGTCGTTTGGTTTCTTCTTCTCTGAATAAATTTGAACGACTTTTTTTAATAAACTAAAATTTAAAAACTTGAAAACGATGGTAAAAGTAACCGCCGCAGAAGTAAATGAATTAAGAAAGAAAACCGGAGCCGGAATGATGGACTGTAAAAAGGCATTAGTTGAGGCCGAAGGTGACTTCGATAAAGCAATTGAGATTCTTCGTAAGAAAGGACAGAAAATTGCTGAAAAAAGAGCGGACAGAGACTCTAGTGAAGGAGCTGTTATTGCTAAAGTAAATGAAGCGGGAAACAAAGGTGTGATCGTTTCATTGAACTGTGAAACAGATTTCGTAGCAAAGAACGATTCTTATGTTGCTATGGCACGTCAGATGGCCGATGTAGCCCTTGGAACCTCTTCTAAGGAAGAATTCCTTGCAGCCGAGTTTGAAGCAGGGATGACGGTTCAGGAGAAATTGACGGAGCAAACCGGTGTAATTGGTGAGAAAATTGAAATTGGAGGTTACGAAACTTTGGAAGCTCCTTTCGTTGGTTCTTATATACACGGTAACAAGATCGGTGCTTTAGTAGGTCTTTCTAACGCTATTGATGGTGCTGCAGAAGTTGGCAAGTTCATCGCTATGCAGGTAGCTTCTATGGGAGCAACTACCCTGTCCTACAAAGATTTTGACCCTGCATATGTAGCTTCTGAAACAGAAGCTCGTATCGCAGTGATCGAAAAAGAGAATATTGAATTGGGACGTTTGGGTAAAACCCTTAAGAATGTTCCTCAGTATATTTCCAGAGCTCAGTTAACGGACGAGGTTTTGGCCAAAGCCAAAGCAGACATCGAAGCTCAGTTGGCTTCAGAAGGAAAGCCTGAGCAGATCTGGGACAAGATCGTACCTGGTAAATTGGAGCGTTTTGTTAGCGATAACACCACTCTGGATCAGGAACAATGTCTCCTGGACCAAAACTTCATCATGGATGAAAAGCAAAGTGTTGGAGCATACGTTGCAAGTAAGGGGGATGTTAGTGTAACAGGATTCAAGAGAGTTTCTTTGGCTTAAGAGAAACTTCCCTATAACGAATAAAGCCGCATGGAGAAATCCGATGCGGCTTTTTCATTTTCCGATGAAGTCATCCATAAAATTTTCGTTATTTTTGCGGCACTAAATTCCCACAATGCAATACAAAAGAATCTTACTTAAACTATCTGGAGAAGCCCTTATGGGGAAACGTCAATATGGAATTGATCCGGATCGCCTAAAAGAATATGCTGAAGAAATCAAACAGATCACCCAGAAAGGTGTAGAAGTAGCCATCGTCATTGGAGGTGGCAACATATTTAGAGGTGTTGCGGGTGCCAGTCGCGGGATGGACCGCGTTCAGGGGGATCATATGGGAATGCTAGCTACCGTTATCAATGGCCTGGCGTTACAGAGCGCATTGGAAGACGAAGAGATTCCAACTCGTCTTCAGAGTGCCATTAAAATGAATGAAGTTGCCGAACCCTTTATTCGAAGAAAGGCCGTACGCCTTTGGAAAAAGGCCGGGTAGTAATCTTTGGCGGAGGTACCGGGAACCCCTATTTTACAACAGATAGCGCAGCTGTTCTCAGAGCTATTGAAATAGAAGCTGATGTAATTCTTAAAGGTACTCGCGTAGATGGAATTTACACCAGCGATCCGGAAAAAGACGACAAGGCAACAAAATTCGATTTTATCAGTTTTGATGATGTATTGAAGAAAGGTCTAAAGGTGATGGATACCACTGCCTTTACTTTAAGTCAGGAAAACGAACTTCCCATTATTGTTTTCGACATGAATACCAAAGGAAACCTACTCAAAGTGGTTTCCGGCGAGAAGGTGGGAACCAAAGTGAATTTATAAATTCGGATTGTTTTCCTATTTTTGAAATGGTCTGGTTTTTGTACCGTCCCCTTCAGAATAAATAATTTATAATAAATCCACCCCGGTGGTACGTAATCATGGAAGAAGAAATTAAATTTATCCTGGATAGCACGAAAGAGGCTATGGATAACGCCATTAAGCACCTCGAAAAGAAACTGGTAAACATTAGAGCAGGTAAAGCCTCCCCTAATATGTTAAGCGGTGTCATGGTGGATTACTACGGAAGTCCAACCCCTATAAACCAGGTAGCTAATTTAAGCGCGCCGGATGGAATGACCATTAGTATTCAACCCTGGGAGAAAGCCTTGATCCCGGAAATTGAAAAGGGAATCCATG
>JBCBDM010000062.1:0-18039 GCA_038529705.1 Bacteroidota bacterium | reverse complement strand
ATCTGGTTCGTGAACTGACTGAGTTAGGCAAAGACGACGTTTTTCACGTGGATACTATGGACAGCTTTTCGTTTTTCAATACCGATAAAAAGCATAGCGAAAAGGTATTAGAGGCCATACAGGGAATCGAGTTCAACGGAAGAAAGGTGGATATTGAGATCTCCAAGGACAAAGGCAGAAAAGGCGGAGGCCGACGTGGAAGCGGAGGGCGAGATCGCGGCGGAAGGAGAAAAGGCGACAGAAAATTTGAAGGAGGTCGCCGATCGGGAAAAAGTGAAGGGAAAAGCGAGAAAGGAAAACGCAGATCGGATAGCGGAGACGGAGGAAAGTTCAAAGGAAAGAGTAGAAGGAGATCTGGAGGTTCTGCGCCCAATAAAGGTACCGGGGGAAGAAGACGAAGGAGATAGTATTTCGTTGAAATTGACCACAATCATGGAACATTTTGATGGCTTAACGTAAGTTTGGCAAGAAATTCGCATCTAAATGATTACTTTTACCCCTAATTGGCAGCTATGAAGAAAGTTTTCGTTTTTCTTTTTTTATGTTTTACTTCTCTGAGCCTTCTTGCACAAGAAGGAGAGGAAATCAACGGTGTGGTTTTAAATGACGCCAACGATGTGCCCCTGGAGAACGTGAACATTGTGAACTTGAATCAGGTGATCGGAACCACGACAGACAAGGATGGAAAGTTCGACCTTCGTGCGGCTGTGAATGACACGCTTTACTTCTCTTATTTAGGATTTAAATCCATCCGGGTTCGGGTAACCAATGACTGGATGAAGTATGGCGAAGTAAAAGTAAAGATGACCGAATTGGGGATCGCCCTGGAAGAAGTGGTGGTAAAACCAGTGGAGCTAACGGGTTATGTGGAAGTAGATGCCAAGATCATTCCCATTTACGACAATTATCGATATCGTATTGCCGGTTTGGGTGGCGGTTATGAAGGAGGGAAGAGTCAGCCAGGTGCTGTTTCCAAAGTCTTGAGTTCGATCTTCAATCCGGCGGATTTTCTTTATAATGTCTTCGGAAAGCGACCCAAACAGATGCGAAAGCTTCGAAAGATGAAGGAAGATGATGAGATTAGAAACCTGCTTCAGTCCAAGTTCGATAGAGAAACCCTTATGGCGGTACTGCAATTAGAACGAACCGATGTAGATGAGATCCTCAACAATTGTAGCTATTCGGCAGACTTCATTAAAACAGCTAACGACCTACAAATACTCGATGCCATTAGTGAATGCTATGAGGAGTACCGGGTGTTGAACCGAGCAAAGGAAAAACAGAAAGGATAGTTATTCCCCTATGGTAGGCATTCGGGAAGATCGGTATTGATCGTAGTACAAAATCCGCAACATTCTGCTGCTATTTCATCCCTTGCATCCTCGAAGTCTTGTCGTAATGTTCCAATTTCCCGATAACATTCCCTTATTCTTAATTGAAAGGCGATAGCCGCGCCCGCTGCCGCTGCTGCGAGTAGTAAAAAGGCCGCACCTGCTATGGCGAAAGCGGTGGCAGCGGTTTGCCCAAAGAATGGAATGATCACAGATATTGCCGCCATGACGAACATGAGCACAGCCGCAATGGTTAAAGCAATGGCAGCAATAAGCGCCGTCTCTCGTTCTGCTCTGAGCGTGGCAATTCTATTGCATTTGGTGATGATAGCATTTCGAGTGCTTTGAAGGGTACTTTGCGCCTGTATGCAGGCGTCTGTGGGTTCCGGGCAAAAGACCGGTGAACAGCGACGTGGAATACCCGGTCTATCGTCCAGACCAGGTGCAATAAATTCAAACGGTCCTTCCGTAACTGTACGACCTTCACCACAGCGTTGTACTTGTAGATTGATAGGAAAACGCCCTTCCGGAAGCGGAGGCGTATCGAATATAAAGGTATCCGGGCAATTATCTTCCTCATCCGGGGAGGTTCGATATACGATTAACCCATCTACATCGCTGTAGAGCGTCACCTCGGATATACCGTGCCCTTCGCGGTCCAATATAGCTACTTGAAGTTGAACGGAATCCCCGTCGTCCGAGAGAATAAAAATACCACTTTCGATCATGTCACAGAGTTTAAGAATGAAAATTTGAGTGCCAAAATAGACCTCCTAATCAACTCTGTCTAAGGAAAAACATCCATAATGTGACCTGTATTTACCTTAAAATTCGATAAGATTTTCCCATTTTCGGCGTTGAGATTGTATCTTTAACCAAACTCTTTATCCCCAAATCATGGAGCAGATCGTTACCAAACAACGAGCCTTCTTTCATACAAGAAGTACCTTCCCTATAAAATTCCGAAGAAAACAACTTAAAAAACTGAAAAAGGCCTTAAAGGCACATGAGAAACTTTTGTTTGAGGCCATTTATGAAGATTTTAGAAAATCTAAGTTCGATACTTATACCAATGAACTGGCTCTGGTCTATCACGACATCAATGAGGCACTGAAGAAACTACCCAACTGGTCAAGAAAGAAGCCGGTAAGGACCAATTTGGTAAACTTTCCCGGGAAGAGCTATGTGATTCCGGAACCCTTGGGAGTTAGCCTGGTGATAGGGGCCTGGAACTATCCGTATCAACTCTCTCTTACCCCTATGGTCGCAGCCATGGCGGCAGGTTGTACCGTTGTGTTGAAACCGAGCGAATTGCCTTCACAGACCAGCGCGGCCATGGCACAGATCATTTCGGAGACTTTTCCGGAGTCTTATATCACGGTAGTGGAAGGAGGAATCCCGGAAACTACGCAGCTTTTGAAACAAAAATTCGATAAGATATTTTTTACCGGGAGTACCACGGTTGGGAAGATCATTTATAAGGCGGCGGCAGAGCACCTTACCCCGGTTACTCTAGAGTTGGGAGGAAAGAGCCCGGCCTTTGTGACGGCCAATTGCCATCTAAAACGCACCGCCAAGCGATTGATTTGGGGGAAATTTCTGAATTCGGGTCAGACGTGCATTGCCCCGGATTATGTGATGGTAGACAAGCGTATTGAAGAGGAGTTTCTGGCTCTGTGTAAAAAGGAGATCGACAAGGAACGATTTTCGGTGGGGCATGGGAACTACACGCAGATCATCAATGATCGGAATCTGGAACGACTCGCTTCGATGATAGATCCGTCTAAGGTCTATTGTGGAGGGACTGTAGATAGGGAGGCACGAACTATTTCACCCACCATTCTTCAAAACGTGAATTTTAAAGATAAGGTGATGCAGGAGGAGATCTTTGGGCCGATCTTACCGGTTATTCCTTATACCGATATGGATGAAGCCATCGCAAGAGTACGCCTTCTTCCTCGTCCGTTAGCCTGCTATGTCTTTACCAAAAGTAATAAGGTGAAGAAAAAGGTGATTCACCAAATTGCCTTTGGCGGGAGTACGGTGAACGATGTGGTCATGCATATTGCCAACTCCAATCTGCCCTTTGGTGGGGTAGGGAGCAGTGGAATGGGAAATTATCACGGAGAGGCTGGATTCAAGGCTTTTTCGTTTGAGAAAGCCATCCTTGAGCGCAGTAATTTGTTTGAACTTCCTTTAAAATATTTCCCACAAACGAAGTTGAAACTCTGGTTGATCAGGCAATTCTTTAAGTTTTAAGTTCCATTTGTTCACTCAAGAGATAGAACTGAACGTTTTTTCCTAAGTTCGATTTCTGTTTCAAATAGAAAAAATTCGAGAACCTGAAGAATGAATACTAAAGTTTGTTTTTGGGAGACTCTCGGACGGATGATCCTAACCCATATTTATAATTTTGTTATCCTATTCTCGATGAAAGAACTATTGCGATATCCCTTGTAATGTTAAATGCGGTTTTGCCGTAACATACTGAATATGAATATGCTTAACTTTAATAATAAACCTAAAAAACTGTTAGTTATGCGTAAAGTTATTAGCATTTTAGTTTTGTCATTATTTTTATTTGGCTTTACTATTCCGAATTCCCCAGAACCGGTTGAAAATGATAATCCGTGTTTAATTGAAGTGCAATTTTGGTATGGAACCATATTCAACAGACAAGTCCGTTTTAGTAGTTATGCATGTGCTCAAAACGCCGGTGCAACTAATATTTTCTATGGAGGATATTGGAGCCATTGTGAGGTTTTTACATGCATTTAGAACGGTGATTTCTTATCCTCGATATTTGGATAATGAAATTAAATTCATGTAGCAATTAATTTGACACTCCTGCCTCGGCAGGAGTCTTAATTATACGGCTAAAATTGTTCGGTTCGTTAGACTATTTTATTTGCTGTACCATTGATGTTTTTTTGATTAATTTTAAGGTGGTGGAAATTTTCTTTGCACTTTGTCCCCTATGTTTGGGTTCACTCCGTCTTAGAGATATATTGTTTAATCTAAAACCAAAAAATTATGAAAGAATTTATGATGATCTTTATTGGAGCCGATTATTCGGACATGGGACTTTCTCCGGAAGAAGTGCAAAACAGAATGGGTAAGTGGTTTGCCTGGCATGAAAAGATGGAAGCACAAGGAATTGTAAAACACGGTCATGCACTTCATCCCGGAATTCGTCAAATTAGAGGGAAAGATCGAACCGTTACCGATATTACCTCTGCAGAGTTAAAAGAAATAGTAGGCGGCTACTACATTATCGATGCCAAGGACTTTGATCACGTTCAGGAAATTGCTCAGGACTTTCCGGACTATGATCTGGGCAGCACAGTAGAAATTAGAGAAGTAGTGGTGTTTGACGAATAATGGAAAACCAATTAATGGACCATCTTTTTAGGCATCATTACGGAAAGATGGTCTCTGTATTAACGAGGATTTTTGGATTGGCTCATCTGGAGACCATAGAAGATGCCATTCAAGATACCTTTATCAAGGCCCTGTCCGCTTGGCGCAAACAACAACCGGAGTATCCCGAAGCCTGGCTCACCCAGGCTGCCAAGAACAGAGTGCTGGATATTTTTCGCAAGCTGAAATCTGAAAAGCAACGGGCCCATAGCTTTTCTTCCGGGATGGAGGCTCGAGCCATAAACGAGCTTTTCCTGGATACCGAGATCAAGGATAGCCAATTGCGAATGATCTTTACCGCCTGTCATCCTTCCTTGGCCCCTTCCGAACAAATTGCCTTTTCCCTGAAAACCATTTCCGGATTTAGTACCCGGGAGATCGCATCGGCCTTGTTGACCAAAGAAGAGACGGTTAAGAAAAGATTGAGTCGGGCGAGAAAAACGATAAAGTCAAGGGAACTCTCTTTTGAAATTCCAAGTGGGAAGGAACTTCCTAAACGTACCTCCAGCGTATTGGAGGTGCTCTACTTAATTTTCAATGAAGGCTTCCATTCTAATAGAACGGATATCCTCATACGAAAAGAATTGTGTAGTGAGGCCATGAGGTTGTGTCAGTTATTACTAACTCATCCGGCGGTAAGGACTCCGGATGGTTATGCCCTGTTTTCTTTAATGTGCTTTCATGCTTCAAGACTGGACTCCAGAGTAGATGATGCCGGAGTTATGGTGGATCTGGAACATCAGGATCGATCCCAATGGCTCTTCCCGCTTATTCGATTGGGCAATGATAGCATGGAGAAGGCCGTGGAATCCGGAGCATTTTCCCATTATCATTACGAAGCAGCCATTGCTGCGGAGCATATCAAGGCCCGAACCTTTGCCGAAACCGATTGGAAACGGATTCTTCTTTGGCGTAGCAGACTCTATGAATTACAGCCCACGGCTATTGGCTCTCTCAACCTTGTTATCGTGTATCTGCAGTTGGGAGAATTGGAAAAGGCAAATGAACTCTTGCAGCAAATCGATCCGGGACGTTTGGAGCAAAGAGCCTACCTTTACTATGGGACCATGGCGGAGTACTATGTGCTGAATGGAGAACCGGAGAAAGCACTGTCCAGTTTGGATCTGGCCCTGGCTACCGTAATTAATAGGAACGAGAAGGAATACTTACTGGGCAAAAAGAACAAACTTTCTGAAATAAATTTATAAAAAATGGCGTACGACGAGTTTTTAGCAGACCGAATTAAAAACATTTTTGCTGATAAGAAG
The DNA here is from genome assembly GCA_038529705.1 of Bacteroidota bacterium. Classification (GTDB taxonomy): domain Bacteria; phylum Bacteroidota; class Bacteroidia; order Flavobacteriales; family Flavobacteriaceae; genus Aureisphaera. Next base: position 12,020 of record JBCBDM010000062.1, on the reverse strand, counting down.
ATCTCCTTCGAGGCGCGAAAAATGATGGGAGGTCTCTGCTTTATGGTAGATGACAAGATGTGTTGTGGGATTCATTTCGACAAGAAAAAGGAAATGGACCTATTGATGGCACGAATTGGAGAAGATGCTACATTAGATGCTATGCAACGAGAAGGGTGCCACCCTATGGATTTTACGGGGAGGCCTATGAAAGGGTATGTATTTGTTTCTCCCGACGGCTTTGATACCGAAGAGGACCTGGCCTTTTGGATCCAACTCTGCATTGATTTTAATCCCCTGGCAAAGTCGAGTAAAAAGAAAAAGAAGTAGGGAATCTATTTTTCGGCGCTCCATGCTCAAGGTTGAATTTTCAGCACTCAGCAAGGGTTATTATCTGCGCTCTTAGAAAATTTATATTTTAGTGCCTTCAACTATATCACCTTTTTAATGGAACTAAAATATTATGAGCCCAACACACAGACGCCGCCTATCAATAAATTGATCTGTGTGTTTTTGGGAATTCTCCTCGTCCTTTTATTGGCATTTTTGTATGGCATTATTACTGCGGTGAACCCCGTAATTTATTTTGGAGTGATAGCTACGATTGGTTTTGGAATGCTCTTCGGAATTTTTTACAGGATCGCATCCAAGATCGCCAAAGTAAGAGACCGAAAATTTGTGCTGATCTCAGGCATAGTCATTGCCTTGCTGGGCGTATATTTTTCCTGGGGGGCCTATATTTCATTCCAATTGGTAGGAATTGAAGGTTTGTTCATAGATTATATAACGACTTTTGGTTTTCTAACGGAAATAGACTCCACGACCTATATAATTTCTCAACTTTACGGATCCGGCGCCTGGGAAATAAGAGGTATAATGGTGAAAGGTTGGATATTGGGTTTGATTTGGCTACTGGAGTTGGGTATCATCATTTATATGGTATTTAAAATGCTATATACATACAGGGTAGGACCCTTCGATGAGCGTCATAATAAATGGTATAGAAAGTTCACCTTGCATGACGAATATCAGAGCTTGGCCAATGAGAGGCACTTCAGGGAAATTGAAGGCGTCTCGGTATTGGAAAAGATGAAGCATTTCACCAAGGGAAGAGCCACACGCTATGGAAGGGTATCCATTTATTATCTTGAAGAAGCCTCCCAGGGATACTTCCTTTATGAGAATGTAGGCCGGGATGGAAATGGTAAGAAGGAGGAAACTACGGTCATGATCGATCTACTTACTATTCCAAAGAATGATGCCAAAAGTATCATTGATACCTACCATGGGAAAGAAGATTTTTATTTCGCATATTAGATAAAGCATGTTTTTCCTAAGAAATAACAGGAAAAACACGTTGGCACAAGTATTGCATATCTAAGCAATAAGTACTAATATTGAATTGAAAATAGTTTTTATGAAGTATCTTTTCGTTTTATGGGCTCTCATGGTATCTGCTGTAGGTTATAGCCAGGAAAGCCTGGACCTCACTATTGAACAGCTCTCAGAGGTATGTGATGATAGTCTGGGCGAGGTGGAAGAATACCTAACTTCAAACAATTGGTTTTTCTTCGAAGCCAAGGATGAGGAGGAAGATCGATATGGTAATGCCAAGTTCGTCTACGGGGTGCCAAATTACAACTCTTCAAAACCTGCAAGATATTTTATTACCTACCATTATTCCGAAGCTCAAAATGCAGAGGCCGTTGAACTGATCTTCAGAAATAAACAATTATACGACTCTTTGAATGTTCAGATCAAGAATCAGGAGTATAAATTGATCGATTCCAAGACTCAGAACAAGAAGATCATCAAGGTCTTCAAAAGAAAGTCTCAGATTATTCAGGTGACGATCCCACCGGATTTTGAGGGACTAAACGGGTACAAATTCCTTTTTGCCCGAAAATCCAGTTTCCGTAGGCTAAGAGGATAATTTCCTTTCGATTTTAAAATGTATGAGCTTCCAATGAAAATTTGAAAGCCCTGCTATTTATTAGTATCTTGGCAATGCTATAAACCCAGTCGCATGAAATCTTATTATATTCTACTCTTCGCTTTCCTTTCCTGTATCACCCATGCCCAGAGTTCCTTTATGAAGGAGTCTCCGGATCGTCCCATTGCCAATAGGGGGGTGGTAACTCCTATTGTTGCCAGTATTTCCTACCAGGGTTACGAAGAGACCCAGCCGTATTTTGGTGAGGGTGAATATGAGATCTTTTTGGACAATGTGGACGGAGTCTTAGATAAGCCTATTATCGTATTAGATGGTTTCGACCCCGGAGATGGAAGAGATATTGCCGGACTTTACAATAGTCTTACTTTCGATGGTGATAACCTTGCCGATATCGTTAGAGATGAAGGTTTTGATATCGTTATCCTCAATGCTCCTCAATACACTACGGACGGAAAGGACATTGATGGAGGAGCTGATTATATACAGCGGAATGCCTTTGTCCTCATTGAGATGATTAATTTTCTGAATGCCGAGAAAGTGGGGGATGAAGAATTGGTGGTGCTAGGACCCAGTATGGGAGGATTGATTGCTCGTTACGGATTATCCTACATGGAACAGAATGCTATGGATCCGGAAACCCGATTGTATATTTCGTTCGATTCACCACACAGAGGTGCTAATATTCCTATGAGCCTTCAGTACCTGATCAACTATTTGGCAGAATCTTCGGGAGATCCGGATGCGCAGGCCATCGTACAAAATGTACTCAATTCTCCTGCCGCCAAAGAAATGCTCATCGATCATTTATTAGCTCATTTATTGGCAGGTTCTACGTTTGAACAAGACCCGACCAAATTACTACCGGAAGGGGCTCCTAACTTTCGAGATGCCTTTCAGACCGAATTAGACAACCTGGGTTTTCCTCAAACTGTGCGTAATGTGGCTATGGTCAATGGAAGTGCCCTGGGAACTACCATAGGTATGCCCGGTATGCAACTTATCGATACCACCCTGGATTTGGGAGGTGGAATTACGGCCGATGTCAATCTACATTTTATGCCGGAAGCGGGTCAAACCAATAATATAACCACTTTCAATACCTTTTTGGTAGGAATCCCGGTGGCCACTTTCGGAGCCGATGCCCAATCATTTGCTACCAGCGATGGAGTGGATAGTGCTCCCGGAGGAACTTCCAATATTGCCGATGCTCTGGGAGGTGCAGGCAGCGGAAATCCGGTAATCGATGATTTTATTGCCGCATTGGATCAGGAGGAATATTGCTTTATTCCAGTGCTAAGTTCATTGGCTATTGATGAGGACGACTGGTATACCCTGCCAAATCCAGCCGACAGCCCTTTCGTGAACACCTATATCCCGGATGTGAATGAGCCGCATGTTGCCGTAACCGCCGAAAGTGCTCAGTTTGCCTTGAATGAGATTCGTCAGATTTTAGGGATAGGAGAGGTGAGTAACCGAAACAGTTACCTACTTGTTGAGAACCCGGTTTCAGAAAAGATCAGGATATTACTAAATACTTCAAATCCATCGAATTCGTTGGAAGTAACTGCCTATAACATGGCCGGGCAGGAGCTATTCAGTCAAAAGTTAGTCGCAAGTCAGCGTGAAATTTCTATTGCGCATTCTCTTCCTTCAGGGTTCTATATTCTAAAGCTGAAGGATGTTGATAGTTCTTATCAATTGAAATTTTTGGTAGAATGACGCAAAGAGGTCTACCGATGATGATAGGGCTCATTCCTAAGAATAGTAAACCCTCTGTAGAGCTGTTCGATGAAGAACAGTCGAACCATTTGATGTGAGAAGGTCATGGACGATAAAGCCAACTTTCCATGGGCTCGTTCGTATAGGTCTTTACCAAAGCCATAGGGACCTCCTATAACAAACACCAGGTTCTTCAAGCCACTGTTCATTTTCTTCTGAAGATATTGGCTGAAATCTACCGAATTGAAAGATGTTCCCTTTTCATCCAGCAAGACCAGTGAATCTGAAGAAGAAAGCCGTTTTAGGATCTCCTTTCCTTCAACGTCCTTCTGTTGTTCTTCGCTCAAGTTTTTTACATTTTTGACATCCGGAATGATCTCAAAATTGAAGGACACATAGTGCTTTAAGCGCTTCTCATAATCTTCGATCAAATTCTGAAGGTTCTTATTATCGGTCTTCCCTATTGCTAGTAACGTAATTTTCATCTGGTTTCAGGACTAGATGACAAAACTACAGAAAGAAGCTCAAAAGCAGAGAATGGTGAGACACAATTTGTTCAGACACATATATATGGGTTATAACTCATTACATATCACAGATTAAGCATCTTGTTTTCTGAATAATCCTTACCTTTAAAAGAAAAACCATCACCTTATGAAAAAGCTATGTACCCCAGTGGCTTTGCTAGCCCTTTCTATTTCAGTTTTCTCTCAGGATATCAGTGAGTTTATTCATGTAGACCAGTTTGGATACCTACCTAACGCTCAAAAAATTGCGGTGCTAAGTGACCCTCAAATAGGCTATAACAGCGGTTTAAGCTATACTCCGCCGGCTACCTTAGAGTTGAGAGATGCCAGTAATAATACAGCGGTCTTTTCGGCAGCGCCAACCCCATGGGATGGGGGAAATACACATGCTCAATCAGGGGATAGAGGATGGTGGTTCGATTTTTCTTCTGTTACGGCTATTGGGAATTATTATGTGTATGATGCAACGAATGACCAACGGTCTGCTGTGTTTACCATTGCGGATGAAAGTTATACCGGGGTCATGAGAGCCGCCGGTAGAATGTTCTTCTATAACCGTTGTAATGCACCCAAGGAGGAACCCTACGCCCAGGGGTGGGAGGACGGAGATAACTTCAATAATCCTATGCAGGATGCTAACTGCAGGTATATCTACGATCCCGGTAATGTTTCTCTGGAGAAAGATCTTAGCGGTGGCTGGTTCGATGCGGGTGATTATAACAAGTACGTTACTTTCGCCAATTCTGCTGTCCACAATTTACTTTGGGCCTATGAGGAGAATCCCGATGCCTTTGGCGATAATTGGAATATCCCGGAATCCGGAAATAATATCCCTGATCTTATCGATGAGCTTAAATGGGAATTGGACTGGCTCATGAAAATGACCAATCTCGATGGCAGTGTTCATATTAAAATGGGAAGTCAGAATTATGCAGAAAACTCCAGCTCACCTCCCAGTGCCAATACAGATCAGCGTTTTTACGGACCCACCTGTTCTTCCGCATCTATCGCAATAGCCGGTATGTTCTCGCATGCGGCAGGGATATTTTCACAATTCTCTCAATTTCAGTCTTATGCAGCCGAATTGGAACAAAAAGCCATTGCTGCCTATAACTATAGTTTACCGTTTATCAATACGAATACGCTTGAAACCAACTGTGACGACGGTAGTATTGTAGCAGGAGATGCAGATTGGGATGCAGATCGACAGAAAGCCAATTTCATGGTTGCCGCCGTATTTCTATATGACCTTACGGGAGATGCGAGTTACAACAACTATATTACCGGAAATGTCATCTATTTGGAGCAACTCCTTACCAATTTTTGGGGCCCTTACTTTATGGAGGCCAATGATGCATTGATTCATTATACCACGCTACCCAATGCAACGGCAGGAACCGTCTCATTAATAGAAGATTCATGGAGCGATTCGGTGATTAATAATAACAACGACTTTTTTGGATTTTCGGGAACGGATCTATATCATGCCAATATGCCCGATTGGTCCTATCATTGGGGTTCTAACAACCCAAAAGCAAACTATGGAAGTTTGAATAAATTGGCTCTGAAGACAGGTGTGTTTCCCTCAGGAGATACTAATTTTGAAAATTATATAGATGCCACCATTCACTATTTCCACGGAGTGAATCCTCAGGGAATAGTGTATCTGTCCAATATGTATGAGGCAGGGGCCGAAAGAAGCGTAAATGAGATCTATCACAGCTGGTTTGCAGATGGTACGGATTATGACAATGCCCTAACTTCGCCTATAGGGCCTGCTCCCGGATTCATTTCGGGTGGGGCCAACTCCCAGTTTTCGGTGACCACTTTGATTCCACCATCAGGACAACCGGAGCAGAAAAGTTACTTGGATTTTAACGATGGATTCCCCAACAATTCCTGGGAAATTAGTGAGCCCGCCATTTACTATCAGGCCGCCTATATAAGGTTGCTGGCCAATAGAACCGATGCGGGTGCGATACTTTCATCTGCGGATGCGGAAGTTGACAATTTTATGATCTACCCAAATCCTTCGAATGAAACCTTTAGCATAGCAGGGTTTAAGGGAAAAGCTCAACTTGAGATATATACAATCATGGGAAGTTGGGTCCAGACACTCACGGTGGAGAATAGGGATCGGGTGGATATCAGTTCACTTTTCTCTGGAGTTTATCTGTTGCGATTAGCAACCCAAGACGGGCAGGTACGCTCTCAAAAATTGATCGTTCTTTAAGTTTTGGCATCTCCTGAAAATTAAGAGGTTATTACATACCCGGTGCGATTGTCCTTTCAACTTGGCCTATACGGCTATGCGCTTCCAACTTTTTCAGTTAAATTAGCAAAAAACTACCTGCCATGATTTCCCAGAAGAAATTCAACAAAGAAATTGACATCATTATTGCAAATGCCATTCGGGAGGATGTAGGGGCCGGAGACCATAGTTCTCTCGCTTGTATTCCAGAGGATGCCACAGGTACGGCCAAACTGCTGGTAAAGGACGAGGGAATTATTGCCGGTGTCGAATTTGCCCGCCAGGTGTTCGAATATGTGGATCCGGGACTGGAGATGGACATCAAAATAGATGATGGAACTTACGTGAAATATGGAGATATCGGTTTTTATGTTTCCGGAAACTCACAATCTATTTTAAAGGCAGAACGATTGGTTTTGAATGCCATGCAACGTATGAGCGCTATTGCCACCAAGACCAACCAATATGTCAAGCTTCTGGATGGTACAGGAACCAAGATATTGGATACCCGAAAAACGACTCCGGGCATTAGAGCCCTGGAGAAATGGGCGGTAAAAATAGGTGGAGGTGAAAACCATCGCTTCGCCTTGTACGATATGATCATGTTAAAAGACAATCATATTGACTTTTGTGGAGGCATATCCAAGGCCATACAGCAAACGAGAACGTACCTGGAGCACAGTAACCTCGATCTGAAGATCATAGTGGAAGCCCGAAATCTTAGCGAGATCGAAGAAATCCTTCAAAATGAAGGGGTCTACCGTATTTTGATCGACAATTTTAACTATGAAGACACCCGGAAGGCTGTGAAGATGATAGGGGATAAGTGTCTCACCGAATCGAGCGGTGGCATTACCCTGGAGACCGTTAGGAAATATGCAGAATGCGGCGTGGACTATATATCCAGTGGGGCTCTAACACATTCCGTATATAATTTAGACCTGAGTTTAAAAGCGGTGTAATGAGTGCCGAAATCGAGGAAAAATTGCACAAGATTCCCATAGTTCGCAGTATTGTGAAACTATTGAAATTAGTGGTTCTTCCCGGTTTTAAAGGGCTGTCTTTGTATGACCTGCTGGAGATATATAGTGTTGGGATCGTTAAAGGCACCTTCTCTTCTCGTGCCAGTTCCATAGCCTATAGCTTCTTTATTGCGCTTTTTCCCTTCTTGCTGTTTATATTAAACCTGATTCCTGTCATCCGTATTGAGAATTTTCAAAACCAATTTTTAACCCTGATCGAGCGGCTACTTCCCCCACAAACCCAGGAATTCTTCCTTCCGGTATTAGAGGATATTGCGCTAAACCCCAGAAATAGTCTTATTTCATTCACGTTTTTTCTAACCCTGTTCTTAGCGGCTAATGGGGTAAATTCTATTTTTAGCGCCTTCGAGTATTCGGTACATGTAAATATCAACCGAAATTTCTTCAGGCAGTACTTTGTGGCCATCCTGGTATCTATCTTTTTGGCATTGTTGTTGCTTATCACAGTGGGGTCGATTCTATATGGGGAATATTTGATCAGTGAATTGAAGGCAAATGCTTATATTGAGAACGACTTTTTTTGGGTTAACTTTTTACAGTATACGATCTTTGTAATCATGCTTTATATTGCTATTTCCACCTTATACCATTTTGGAGTCAAGGAAGGAAGAGAAACGCGTTTCTTTTCTATTGGAGCTTTGGTAACCACACTGTTGTTTTTGTTAACCACCTATTTCTTTGGTGTTTACATTAATAACTTTAGTAATTACAACGAGTTGTACGGTTCCATTGGTGCACTTTTAATTATGATGTTTTATATTTGGATCAATTCAAATCTACTGCTGTTGGGATTTGAATTGAATGTTTCCCTTCAACGGCTAAAAGATAAATGCAACACATAACAACTAAAATTTAAATTACTACTTATGAAAAAAGTACTTTTATTATTCGTCGCAATGTTGAGTATGAACTTGGCAACGGCCCAAACTCAGGTGGGAGCCGTAACTTTGCCAAATTCTGTGAACTATGGTGGAGAGGAATTGGCGTTGAACGGAGCAGGTATCCGTAAGAAAGCCATGGTGCTGAAATTGTATTCCGGCGGACTCTACCTATCAAGCCCCTCCAGTGATGCCAATGCTATTATTAATGCAGATGCCAATATGGCGATCAAACTTCATATCACTTCAGGGTTTGTATCCAGTGAGGCGATGAGTGATGCCGTTAGAGATGGTTTTGATGCGTCCATGGACGGTAATACTTCGTCTTTGTCCTCAGAGATTAACACCTTTATCGGATTCTTCAGTGATGAGATCGTGGAAGATAATATTTTTGATATTACCTATCAGACAGGTCGAGGGGTTGTTGCCTATAAAAATGGTAAAGAATTAGGAAGCATTCAAGGGATGGCCTTTAAAAAAGCCCTTTTTGGAATCTGGTTAGGAGATGATCCTGCCGATAAGAAACTGAAAAAAGGAATGTTAGGTAAATAAAAAATCCCTTACCCATGAAAAGACCCTATATCTTAACCCTTCTGCTCTTATCTTTCGTTTTCAATACGGCCTTGAGTCAGGATGTCTTTGGAAAATGGAAGACCGTTGACGATAACAGCGGTGAAGCCAGGTCCATTGTAGAGATCTATGAGGAAGACGGAAAGGTCTATGGGAAGATCATAGATTTGATCAATCCCAAGGAAGAAAATCCTATCTGCGATCAATGTTCCGGAGAGGATAAAGACCAACCGGTAATTGGATTGAAATTTATCAAAGGCCTTACCAAGGACGGAGATGAATACAATGGAGGAAAGATATTGGACCCGGAAAATGGAAAACTCTATAAATGTTATATCACCCTGGAAGATAGGGATACATTGAAGGTGAGAGGCTATATAGGCTTTTCCCTTCTCGGTAGAACCCAGTATTGGTATCGCGTGAAATAGCATTGTTTATAACTATAAAGAAAGGCTGCCTGAATATTGGGTGGCCTTTTTTATTTTTATTGTCTCCGACGAGCGTAGCGAGAGGAAGACATATGCTAAGCAATAATCCTGGAGGTAAAAGATTATTCAATCATTAATTCATTCAATCAATAATTCATTGTACTTCATAGACGTCATTCTTCCCATTCCTCTGAAGCAAACCTTCACCTATCATGTGAACAAGGATGAAGCGTATTTTTTACAACCTGGAATGCGGGTGGCTGTTCCTTTTGGAAAGTCGAAGATATATACGGCCATTGTATATGGGGTGCATCAAAATGATCCACCCAGCTACGAGACCAAGTCCATTGATCAGATTTTGGATGAAACCCCACTTATCACCCAAACCCAGTTAAGGCATTGGGAGTGGATGGCTTCCTACTATATGTGTACCCTCGGAGAGGTGATTCGGGCAGCCCTGCCCAGTGCCTTCCTGTTGGAGAGTGAGACGATCATCCGGCTGGTAAAAGATACGGAAGTGTTGGAATCACAATTTAACGATGAAGAGTTTCTAATTTATGAAGCGTTATTACATCAGTCGTCATTGCATATTAATGATGTTCGGTCCATTCTGGATCGAAAGAATGTGGTAGGAGCTATCCAAAACTTATTGGAGGCAGGTGTAGTGGAAGTCGAAGAGGAAGTGTTCGAGCAATACAAACCAAAATTGAAGCGATATGTGAAGTTGAACGCCACCTATGCAGAAGAAGATGCATTGCGAACGTTGCTAGACGGTATGACAAGGGCTCCAAAGCAGAAGCAAGTCTTAATGACCCTTTTCATGCTCTCTTCTTCGGAAAAAAACGTGGATACGTTAACCCTTCAGCAGAAATCCGAAAGTACTTCTTCGGTGATCAAAGCGTTGATCGATAAAGGTATTTTGGACGAATACTATCTACAAAAGGATCGTATAGAATATACCGGAACGGCCGTTTCAGAAGTAAAGACCCTGAGTGTGGCGCAAAAAGGGGCACTGGATAGTATTCAAGAGTCGTTTACTCAAAACGAGATCACCTTGTTGCATGGAGTAACTTCCAGCGGAAAGACAGAAGTGTATGTGCAACTTATCAAGGAAATGATCGGGACAGGTCGACAGATCCTATATATGTTGCCCGAAATAGCATTGACTACACAGTTGATCTCAAGGCTCCAGAATTATTTTGGTGAAAAGATATCCGTATACCATTCCAAGTATTCATTAAACGAACGGGTAGAGGTATGGAACAACGTATTGCATAATAGATCGAAGGCGCAAATTATAATTGGAGCGCGTTCTTCCTTATTCCTGCCTTTTCAGAATATTGGGTTGGTCATTGTAGATGAAGAACATGAGCCCTCCTTTAAACAATATAGCCCTGCGCCACGATATCACGCCAGAGATGCCGTGATCGTGCTGGCTCATCTGCATAATGCAAAAGTGCTTTTAGGGTCGGCCACTCCTTCTTTAGAGAGCTATTTCAATGCCCAAACGCAAAAATATGGCCTCGTACATCTGAAAGAACGTTTTGGAAAGGTTGTAATGCCCGATATCGAATTGGTGGATATACGCGATAAATTAAAACGCAAACGGATGACCGGACATTTTAGCGATCGGTTGTTGGAAGAGATCAATGCGGCACTGGATGAAAAGGAACAGGTAATCCTTTTTCAGAATCGGCGTGGATTTTCACCTGTGGTGGAGTGTACCACTTGTGGTGTGGCCCCACAATGTCCTAACTGCGATGTGAGCTTAACCTATCATCAATTCAAGAATGAGTTAAGATGTCACTACTGCGGATATACTATGGCTATGTTGGTGTCCTGCTTGGCGTGTGGAAGTGACACTCTGGATAGCAAGGGATTTGGGACAGAGCAGATAGAGGAAGAGTTAAAGGAACTGTATCCGGACCGGGTAATTGCCCGAATGGATCAAGATACCACTAAAGGGAAGCATGCCTACGCGAAACTGATCGAACGGATGGAAAATGAAGAGATCGATATTTTAGTCGGCACTCAAATGCTTGCCAAGGGTCTGGATTTTCGTAAGGTGAGTCTGGTGGGTGTGATGAACGCGGATAATTTGTTGAACTTCCCTGATTTCAGGGCGCATGAGCGAAGTTATCAATTATTGCAGCAAGTGTCGGGGAGGGCAGGACGCACCCAAAAAAGGGGAAAGGTGATCATACAAAGTTATAATCCGTATCATCAGATATTGAAACAGGTGAGCGTAAATGACTATTCCGGGATGTATGAAGAACAGACCGAAGAAAGATACCAGTATAAATATCCCCCACATTTCAGAACGATCAAGATCACCTTCAAGCACCGAAACTTCCATACGATGCAACAGGCTTCCGTTTGGTTTGGAGAAGTGCTTCAAATGCAATTGGGAGATAATGTACTAGGGCCGGTGAGTCCACCTGTGGCAAGAATACGGAACGAGTTTATTTCCAATATCTTGGTGAAGATCCCCAAAAAGCAGTCCCTGCAAAAGACAAAGAAATTTATTGCCAAGGTGCAACAACGATTTCACTCGGTCAAAGAATTTGCCCGGGTAAAATTAATCATAGATGTAGATAATTATTAACCTCTCATAGAAGCTGAGAGCGCTTCCACTAATTCGGCTTTTCTATTTCTGGAGAGCGGAAGTTGT
>JBCBDM010000061.1:0-18214 GCA_038529705.1 Bacteroidota bacterium | reverse complement strand
GTTCAAAAAAGCGTAGGATACCTTCCGGAGCACAATCCGTTATACCTTGAAATGTACGTAAGGGAATATCTTTCCTTTAATGCAGAAATCTATGGAGTACCAAAAACCCAGGTGGATACAGTAATTCAACAAACCGGTCTCATACCTGAAGCCCATAAGAAAATAGAACAGCTCTCCAAAGGGTATAGACAGCGTGTGGGATTGGCGAATGCCTTACTGCATCATCCGGATGTATTGATCCTGGATGAACCTACTACGGGCCTGGATCCAAATCAGTTGATAGAGATCCGAGAACTCATTAAGAATGTCGGTAAAGAAAAGACGGTCCTGCTTTCTACACACATCATGCAAGAGGTAGAGGCCCTATGCGATCGGGTTATTATAATTAACAAGGGAGAGATCGTCCTGGACAAGCGTCTACAAGAACTTTCAGAAAACAAGGAACAGATCGTAGAAGTAGAATTCGATTACCGGGTGGAAGAAGTGGCCCTTCAGAAAATTGACAAAGCCAGTAAAGTGGAGAATGTTGCCGGATTTGTATACCATATTCACTTCGCTACCCAGGAGGATATGCGTGCGAAGGTTTTCGATTTCGCTCATGATAACGGACTGAAAATCCTTCAGCTACATCAAAAGAATACGACTTTGGAAAAGTTGTTTATTGAATTAACTACGGCTGCTCAAAAATAAGCTTCCCCTCAAAAAACTCCTGCACGTCTACAAAAGGCGGTTCATTTACAGAGATCACATCGCCAAAGGAGCGAATTTCACCCGAGATCGAATCGATAGGGTGAACGATCATTTTCTGGGTTCCTCTATGGAAAACATATAGGTCTGAGACCTCAAAATTGGCTGCCTCGATCCTGCCATCTCCATTAAAGAGTTCGAATCTGGCATGGTCTGCAGAACCCGTTAAAAAGAAGTTTGATAAACCGGTACCGATAATCTGGAGTGAACCTACTTCAAGGTCCATTCTAAAGTCTCCGTCGATATGGAACTCATCTTCATTCTCCTCATCTTCAGAGATTAAAATAAGCTCATCATAGGTCAATACTCCACCGGTTTCCACCGCAAGGCCCGAACTATTTCGTATTTGAGTAATATTGGGAGAGGTAACAAACACCTTGGTAATTCCATAGTCCCTCACCAGGTTACATCCATTATCATTCTTTACGCTTAAGGTGTTATTGAGAGACTTGACAATAATGTCGTTCATGAGATTAGCTCCGGTTTCTACCACAACCCGTTGCTCAGGCCCTTCCGTTAGAATAAGTTGAACCCGCTCCCGAACCAGGATCTTCTCAAAAGTTTGTACCTCGTACTCCTGCTGTACGATCTCTCCGGCAGCCTGAAAGCAGTTCAATCCCTGATCAGAATCGCAGGCCCATACGATGGAAAGCAGGAAGGTATAACTCAAATATTTTATCAATCTCGTTCTCATGGCTTTCAACTCATTAAATTCTAACACCGATTCCAAATTCAACGGCTTCCGCTTTGGCCCAATGCGACTTCACCGTAACGGCCGCAAAAATCCGATCCTTCCAGAAATACCTTTTTACTCCCAAGCGATTGTACACTCTGTTTTCAAATTCGAAATCCCATTTGGTATAATATCCTAATTGCGAAACGAAGGCTGTTCTGTGGAAACGGAGTTCGTGCCCTATGAAGACCCCTATCCGAATATAGTCCTCTTCGCCGGTAAGGTTCTCCTCGGGAAAGGCAATAGCCCTAAAGCGTATGAACTCCCGTAAGAACTCAGAATCGAAATAATCCACTCCCGCCTGTAACGTACTTTTAAAGCTAATTCTCTTATCCACAAAAGCCGAATACGTCTTAAAGGGAAACTGTCCTGAACCCACCACGTCACTTTCATTCCAGCCAAAGCGATACACCAGATTGAGTTTAAACCGCTCTGCATGACTGGTACTGGGTGGATCATTGTCCGGGCTTACATATTCCGGCTGATTGTCATGATCGAACAAATAGCTCATTCCAGCGTTGAACGCCCAGGTATTCGTACTATTATTGGGAGCTCTCAGGTTGGCATTACTGTAATGGATGATACTGAAACCTGCATGAACCCCTAGGCCTTCCCATATATTCTCCTTGACGAAGTTCATCTTCAAAAAGGTGGAACTCAAAAGTTCGGAGCCGAAAGCATTATTCAAAAAGTTGGTTTCGGGATCGTAAGGATTGGTATTGTAAGCTATTCCCTGACCTATTCTAAAAACCAAATGCCTTTTCAGAAAATAAAAATTGAAGTGCCCGTACAAACCGTAATTCTCTCCCAAAATTTCATTTTGAAAATCCTGATAGGCAAAGGTAAATCCCCAATCCGGGTAATTGTATCTTCTCTCTGCCTCTGTCAAACCATAGGTTTTCTTGTTAAAACTAAGAATGTAACCTTTGGGGTGTTGGGAGATCAAGTGCGCGATATCCGGATTGTGTTCCAGGATAGTTCCGTAGTAATAATCGGCCTCAATAGCAAAAGGATTGGATGTTCCTTCTTGCGCAAATGCAGAGATACTTAGAAGAAGGAAACTTAAAATAGATATCGTGTACTTCATAGTTAGTTGGATGCCGTAAATATACATTAATCTTGAAAAATTAAACGTCCGGTAAAAAATTCTTCTACTTCCACCACAGAAGGACGGTTTACCGAGATAACATCACCTGTACCCCGTATTTGTCCCCGGATACTTTCTTGTGGATTAACAATCATTACGTTGGCGCTACGCTGAAGTATCCTAAGATCGTTCACCATAAGATTTGCTCCTTCGAATCTGGGTATTTCATCGGTGAAGCCCAGATTGGCCCTTTCGGTAAAACCATCGATATAAAAAGTACTAAACCCATTGGCCTCTACCACCAAATCTTCACATTGTACAGTAAGGGTAAAATCTCCATTCTTTCGAGCATCCTCAATAGCTCCTTCCGTGTTGCTTGTTAATTTCAAATTGGGGAATCTCAGCACCCCCTGCCCCACCACATTGAATTCACTGGCATTTCGAATTTCTTTGAGATCGGGAGTTGTCACTACTGCTTGGGTAACTCCATACTCTCTTAGCAAGTTACAGCGATTACTATCTCTAAAAACCAGCACTTCATTTTCCACCGTCACGGAAACATCGTTCAGCAAGTTTTCTCCGGTTTCCACAAAGACCTCTTGAATATCTCCTTGCCTTATGACCAGCGACACATCATCCTCAATTCGAATCCTAGAGAAAAAAGGCACATCGAACCGGGTGATAACGATAGAGCCTTCCGTTTGGAAACAATCCGGTGCATTCTCTGTGTTACAAGCCACACAGAGCAACAAAGCGGTTATGTACACTATTCGTTTCATATTACAGTCTTATTCCTACTCCAAACTCTATAGCTTCGGCATTGGCCCCATGTACTTTGACCGTAGAAACACCAAATATCTTTTCGTTAAAATAGTACTTTACTCCCAGGCGTTGGTATACTCTCGATTCATACTCATAGGGCCAATAGATATAGTATCCTACCTGTGTTGGAATTGCAAATTTACCTAGCCGAAATTCATGACCTACAAATACACTCACTCTCTTATAATCTTCATCCCCGTTTAAGCGGTCATCAAAGGCAATGGACAGATATTCAATCTCTTTCTCCAGAAATTTAGAAAAAAACACTTCCACACCCAACTGCACCGTACTCTGATAGTTAAAGCGTTTATCCGCAAATGCACTAAGCACCAAGAACGGATGTTGTCCGAGGTTAAAAAAGTCGCCCTCGTTAACCCCACCTCGGAGCACAAAATTATAGGTAATCCTTTCGTTATAATTTCTAGGGTTTTCATCGATGAGATAGGTAATTTCTCTCTCATGGTCTACATTATATACAAGGCCAAGGTTAAGTGCAACGATGTTGGTCCCGGAATTAGGAGCTCTAAAACTTCCGTTAGAACTATGTACAAATGCGAGCCCTCCCTGAACCCCAAGTCCGTTCAATATATTCTCCTTCTTATAGTTGAGTAGGAAATAAGATGAGATAAGGATATCACTTCCGTAGGATATATTTTTGAAATTTGTATTGATATCGAAGGGATTTGTATTGTAGGCAATTCCCTGTGCCAATCGAAGCTGAAGGTTTCTATTTAGAAAGTAAAAATTGAAATGCCCATAGATTCCATAATTTCTTCCCAAGGCCTCATTGCCCATATCCTGATAAAGCAATGAAATACCCCAATCCGGATAATTGTAGCTTTCCTGCCAATATTTTTCGCCACGGGTCTTCCAGTTATAGCCAAAAATAAACCCTTGGGGATGGTCTGTTACCAAATGGGACACATTTTTATTGTGGCGCAACAGGGTTCCATAATAGTAATGCGCATCTGCAAAGTGATGTTTTGGTTCTTCGTTCTGTCCAAACAGTGAAGTGGTAACTAATAGGAGAATAATAACAACCCGGGACATGCCGGCAAATGTAATCATTTAAAATATTTGGGAAGCAATGGCCTTGATATTGTCGCTTTTCCCCATAGAATAGTAGTGCAGGACTGGTACACCAGCCTTGATCAACTCTTTACTCTGGTTGACGCACCATTCTATCCCGACCTCTCGCACGGCTTTATTATCGTCACATTTTACCACCTCCATGATGAGATCATCGGGCAGTTCCAGGCTAAACCTGTGAGGGATCAAATTGAGCTGTTTCTTGGTTGCAATAGGTTTCAAACCGGGAATAATAGGTACTGTTATTCCAGCCTTCCTACACTTTTCCACAAATTCGAAGTACTTGGTATTGTCAAAAAACATTTGGGTAACAATATAAGTGGCTCCTTTTTTGATCTTTTTCTTTAGGAAATGTATATCACTATCCAAACTGGGTGCCTCCATGTGTTTTTCAGGGTAACCCGCTACCCCAATACAGAAATCGGTTTTTGCCTGATTCTGAATCTCTTCATCCAGGTAAATACCCTGGTTGAGGTCTGCAATCTGGGATACCAGGTCACTGGCATAATGATGGCCCTCTCTTTCCGGGGTAAAATAAGTTTCACTTTTCACAGCATCACCACGAAGGGCCATGACGTTATCAATTCCCAGGAATCCGAGGTCTATCAGGAAGTTTTCGGTGTCTTCCTTCGTAAAGCCTCCACATAGAATATGAGGAATGGCATCTACATTATACTTATTTTGAATGGCTGCACAGATCCCGACGGTTCCCGGACGCTTGCGTACCACTTGTTTCTGAAGCAACCCATTCTCCAATTCTTTATAGACATATTCCTCCCGATGGTAAGTGACATCAATGAATGGAGGGTTAAATTCCATCAAAGGGTCGATACTATCGAAAATAGAATTGATATTCTGTCCTTTTAATGGAGGTAATATCTCGAAAGAGAATTGTGTATTTCCGTTTGCTCTTGCAATGTGTTCGGTTACTTTCATGTATAAATTTTAATC
Organism: Bacteroidota bacterium; assembly: GCA_038529705.1. Lineage (GTDB taxonomy): Bacteria > Bacteroidota > Bacteroidia > Flavobacteriales > Flavobacteriaceae > Aureisphaera. The sequence goes on along the minus strand of JBCBDM010000061.1, from coordinate 12,785 downwards.
TGCAATATTGGGTTGAAGCCACTTTGTGGCCTTTTCTACTGAAATGTTCTTTCTCTGGGCATAATCATAGACCTGATCCTCTTTTATCTTTCCCAGTCCAAAATAACGTGCCTCGGGGTGCGCAAAATAATAACCCGATACCGAAGCCGCCGGCCACATGGCCAGACTTTCGGTAAGTTCCACGCCTATTTGCTCCTTCACCTTTAAAATTTCCCAGATGGTCTCCTTCTCCAAATGATCCGGACAGGCCGGGTATCCCGGTGCGGGTCGAATTCCCTGATAGGCTTCCTTTATCAATTCCTCATTGCTTAAATGCTCTCCTGCCACATAGCCCCAACAGCTTTTACGCACCGTTTCATGCAAGGCCTCTGCAAAGGCCTCTGCCAAACGATCGGCCAGGGCTTTCACCATAATGGAGCTATAATCGTCATGCTGGGCCTCAAATTGCTCCGCCAGTTCTTGGGTGCCAAATCCCGTAGATACACAGAAACAGCCTATATAATCTTGGATATCGCTTTCTTTCGGCGCAATAAAATCGGCAAGCGCCATATTGGGTCGGCCTTCGGCTTTCTTGCTTTGCTGTCGAAGGGTTCTGAACCTATAGTTCCCACCAAACGGGACTCCTCGAATTTCTCCAGGCGCTACCTCCACTTCAATATCATCATCATGGATGGTATTCGCTTTGAACAGTCCGAAAACACCCTTGGCTTCTAGTAAATGTTCGGATATGATCCTATCGAGCATCTGCTGGGCATCCTTGAATAATTCCGTTGCCTGTTCTCCAACCACCTCATCTTGGAGTATGTCCGGATAACGTCCATGTAGATCCCAACTTCGGAAGAATGGGCTCCAATCGATATAGTCCTTTAGATCTTTCAAGCTCCAGTAGGTGATCACCGTTATACCCAATTCATCAGGCTGAGCGATCTCCGTATTTTTCCAATCGATTTGAAACTTGTTAGCGCGAGCATCTTCAAGGCTGAGGTACTCTTTTACTTTCTGGCGCTTTAAAAACCCCTGCCTGAATTGAGCATAGTCCTTTTTAAGGGTATCCTTATAGTTCGACGCCTTCTCCTTTTGAAGTAAGTCTCCTACCACGGTTACTGCTCTGGACGCATCGTTTACATGGACCACCGCATGTTGATATTGCGGATCTATCTTTACCGCAGTGTGTGCCTTACTTGTGGTAGCTCCCCCAATGAGCAAGGGCACTTTAAAATCCTGTCGTTCCATTTCCTTTGCAAGAAAGACCATTTCATCCAGGGATGGGGTGATGAGACCGCTCAGCCCCACAACATCTACCTGATTTGATTTGGCCTCGGCTATGATGCGTTCCGGAGGAACCATGACCCCAAGGTCGATAATCTCATAATTGTTGCAAGCCAGGACTACACTCACAATATTCTTCCCAATATCGTGTACATCGCCCTTGACAGTAGCCATTAATATTTTCCCGTTGGAAGAAGCTACTTCGTCTTTATCTTCTTCGATGTAGGGCAGCAGGTAGGCAACTGCCTTTTTCATGACCCGGGCACTTTTTACCACCTGCGGAAGAAACATCTTTCCACTTCCGAAGAGATCCCCTACTACATTCATCCCGGTCATAAGGTGTCCTTCAATTACCTGAATGGGTTTTGCTACACTTAAACGGGCTTCCTCAACATCTGCTTCTATATATTCATCGATCCCTTTCACCAGGGCCCTGGTAATTCGATCTTGTAAAGCATCTTCTCGCCAGGAAAGATCGACCGTTTTTTCCTTTGAAACTCCTTTCACGGTTTCGGCAAAATCAAGCAGTCTTTCCGTGGCATCATCACGGCGATCCAGGATCACGTCTTCCACATGCTCCAGGAGGTCTTTTGGAATATCGTCGTACACTTCCAGCATAGCAGGATTTACAATTCCCATATTCATTCCTGCCTGAATGGCATGATAGAGAAACACCGAATGCATGGCCTCCCGAACCGTATTATTTCCCCGAAAACTAAAAGAAACATTACTCACTCCCCCGCTTACACTGCAGTGAGGTAGATTTTCCCGGACCCAACGAGTTCCTTCAATGAAGTCTATTGCATTCCTTCGATGTTCTTCCATTCCCGTAGCCACTGGAAAAATATTGAGATCGAAAATGATATCTTCCGGCGGAAAGTGTACTTTTTCAACCAGCACATTATAGGACCTTTCTGCGATCTCAATGCGTCGCTCATAGGTATCTGCCTGCCCTACCTCGTCGAAAGCCATAATAATCACTGCAGCTCCATAGCGTTTGATCAATTTGGCCTGTCGGATGAATTCCTCTTCTCCCTCCTTTAAACTAATGGAATTAACTACACATTTCCCTTGAACTACTTGTAATCCAGCCTCTATGATCTCCCATTTAGAGCTATCGATCATAATGGGCACTCGGGCTATATCGGGCTCCGCAATCACCAGATTCAAAAACTTCACCATCGCTTCTTTTCCATCGATTAGTCCGTCGTCCATATTGATATCGATGATCTGTGCGCCCCCTTCCACCTGATGTCGCGCTATGGAAAGGGCCTCTTCAAAGTTCTCTTCCTTGATGAGTCTCAAGAATTTCCGTGACCCGGCCACATTGGTCCGCTCCCCCACATTGATAAAATTACTTTCCGGAGTGATCACTAGAGGCTCCAGACCAGATAACTTGAGGTATCTTGGTCGTAGATTCTGGTTTGTTGGTATGTTGTTACTATCTTTCATAGAATACCCTTCGTCCACACTAAGGGTTCATTTTCAATTCATCAAAACGGAAGATTAGAAAGATCTACGTTACCTCCGGAAAGGATGATCCCTATCTTTTTTCCTTTAAATTTTTCTTTATCTCTTACCAGGGCTGCGAAAGGAACCGCACAAGAGGGCTCTATCACAATTTTTAAACGTTCCCATATCAATTTGAGGGCACTTATAATCTCGTCCTCTTCCACGCGTATGATCTCCTCGACCAGCTCTTTGATGATAGGGAAGTTCTTATCTCCCAAATGTGTTCGTAGACCATCGGCTACCGTATTGGTAGTCTCATTGATCTCAATTCTACCTGATTGCAATGAACGGTAGGCATCGTCCACCTCAAAGGGTTCTCCTCCTATGACTCTGCAATTCGTCCCAAAATAATGGGCTGCCAAAGCGGTCCCAGCGATCAACCCTCCACCTCCTACCGGAGTAAAAAGATAGTTCAGGTCAGGATAATCTTCTAGGAATTCCACTGCTGCCGTGGCATTTCCTAGAATTACCTCCACATCGTTAGAAGGATGTAAAAAAGTAGCTCCGGTCTCCTTCTGAATCTTTGCTGAAGTCGCCTCTCTGGCTTCCAGCGTCGATTCGCATTCTGTGATCTGCCCATCATATTGCCGGACAGCCGCCTTTTTTACGGACGGAGCATTCTCCGGCATTACGATATAAGCCTTCACACCCAGGTTTCTGGCAGCCAGTGAAACTGCTTGCCCGAAATTACCGGACGAATGAGTTACCACACCTGCCTTCTTTTGTTGATCTGAAAGTTGACTTATCGCATAGATGGCTGCTCGCATCTTAAAGGCTCCCATCTTTTGAAAATTCTCACATTTAAAGAGCACTTCGGTGCCTACCCATTCATTCAATAAAGAAGAGGACAGTACAGGTGTTCTGTGAACATATGGGCGTACCCTATTACAGGCGTCTATAACATCTTGTTGGGTAGGAATCATATGGTTTCTTTTTCAAATAAGGTGATCGGTCTGGGTGGGTATTGGGTGGCCAATTGTGCAATGGCTGCTATATGAGAAGGTGTCGTCCCACAACACCCCCCAATAATATTGATAAGGTTCTTGTCGAGATATTCTTTTATTTGCTCCGCCATTTGTTCAGGACTTTCGTCGTACTCACCAAAGGCATTAGGTAATCCTGCATTAGGATGAGCCGATGTAGCCAATCCGGTCCTATGGGCGATCACTTCCAAGTGAGGTACCAACTGTTTGGCTCCCAACGCACAATTGAATCCCACACTGAGTAATGGTATATGGGAAATGGAAATGAGAAACGCTTCGGCCGTTTGCCCGGATAGCGTTCTACCCGAAGCATCTGTGATGGTTCCACTTACCATAATAGGTACTTTTACACTCCTTTCTTCTTTTACTTCTTCTATAGCGAAAAGGGCGGCTTTGGCATTGAGGGTATCGAAAATGGTTTCTACCAAAAGAATATCTGCTCCACCGTCCAATAACGCCTCCGCTTGCAGTTTATACGCAATACGCAATTCGTTAAAAGAAACGGCCCTGAACCCAGGGTCGTTTACATCCGGAGACATGCTGGCGGTTTTATTGGTTGGCCCCATGGAACCTGCTACAAATCTGGGTTTATTAGGTTCCTGATCTGTGAATTTATCCGCTACCTCTTTAGCAATCCTGGCACTTGCGAAATTGAGCTCATAGACCAGGTCCTCCATTTGGTAGTCTGCCATGGCAATGGTAGTACCAGAAAAAGTATTAGTTTCCACGATATCGGCGCCCGCGGCAAAATACTTTTCGTGTACCTCGGCAATGGCTTCAGGTTGGGTTAGCGACAGTAGGTCATTATTTCCTTTTACAGAGATGGGAAAATCCTTAAATCGCTCCCCTCTAAAATCCTCTTCAGAAAAATTATAGCGTTGCAGCATGGTGCCCATAGCGCCATCTAGGACCAGAATCTTTTCCTTTAATGCTTTGTATATGTCTTTCTTCATATTCATTGTTTTTTCATTCCGCCATCGCGATAGGCGCTACGTTGCCAACGGCTATGTAGAGCGAAGGAAGTAGCGACATCCCCCCAACTGGATTGGTGGATACAGCACATAGCCCAGTCCTGGACATGACGCAAAGCTCCATGCACGAGGAATCGCCCAACTAACGGATCAATATATATCAAGAAAAAGTGAAAGGAAAAGTTCCAAAGTGTTGTTATCTATTCCCTGGGGGATAGAATGTAGCACCTTCTTGGCTCTGAGCAATCAGGGATCCAAGGGTTGCTAAGGCTTCAAAGGGTCTATTCCCTCCACCTTTCTTGATAACGTAATAAGGTTATGAACTGTTACAAATTAACTATATAAAAAAATGCTGTGCAACCCTTTTGGGAGAAAATTAGTTTTTCAGGTGAATTCCGCACTCTCTGTGCTCCAATGCTTTTACCGGATCGAAATAGTCAAATTCTACGGGAAGTTCATTTTCTTCTAAATAGGCCAACATCTGCGAATCTGAAAAATAGAAGAACGGACTTACCTTTAATAGGCCCGTGGAACTGAAACTAAGAATATCCAAATGATCCCGATGTGCGGTCTGCCCATGTCGTAAATTGGTAAACCACACATCCGGTTGGTGTTTTGCAAAAGCTCTTTGAAAAGGTTCTAGTTTTACTTCCTCCGAAAATTGTTGATGTTTTGGGTTAGTAACATCCGGCCTCCCTAACATATGATCAATAAAAGCCGTAGTATATTTAGGAGTGAAAACGTCCAGGTTCAGTTGAAGCAGATCGGAAAGCCTTTGAACATGCCCATAGGTAGCTGGTGTGTTATAACCCGTGTCGCACCAAATAACCTGAATATCTTTTTTCACTTGAGTACAAGCATGCAGAATCCCAGCCGAATAGGCACCGAAGCTCGTTGTAACAATAGGTCTTTTAGCCAATTGAAGGACAAACGAAATAATGTCTTGTGGGTTTTCATAGCGAAGATTTGCGTTAAATAGTGCTATGTTTTGAGACGTAATTTTATTCATTTATATTATTCCTATAGAATTACTAGAGTATTCAAAAATACAATCTTTGTTCAAAATAGCAAGTTTTCAAAATTAATTCTCCGAAATAAAATCCTGTAGGCTCGTATTCTCGAGGATGGAGAGCGTATTATCTCGAACCTGTATCATCAACTTATGAACACTACAACTGTGTTCATCCGGGCAATCATGACATTTCTCATAGAAATTGAGGCTTACACAGGGCACCATGGCGATGGGTCCTTCCAATATTCGATATACACCAGCTATGGGAATGTCCCGTGTCTCTTTTAAAAGATAATATCCACCCCCCTTTCCTTTCTTGGACCCCAAATATCCTGCCTTTCGAAGGCTCAGGAGTATGCTTTCCAGGAACTTTTGAGAAATATTTTCTGCTTCGGAAATCACGGAGATTTGCACAGGCCGATTCAACTCTTGCTTGGCCAGATAACTCAGTGCTTTCAACCCGTATTTGGTTTTGCGGGATAACATAATTAATCTATTTACCCGATAAATATACTAGAAAGTTAGTCTATCAATTCTCCATTTATGAGAATTTCGTGAGATACTTTGATCTTACTATCAATACTAAATGAGACCGAACAATACTTTTCAAAACTGAGTTCGGCAGCGCGTTTCGCCTTAGCGGGGACAATATTTCCCTCCAACAAGATACGTAGATGAATAGCGCTAAAGGGTTTGGCCTCTCTGACCTCTTTTCTACTGCCCTCTACTTCGATCCGATAGCCTGTAACTTCCTGCCTTTGCTTCTTTAAAATAGAAACAATATCTATGGCGTTGCATCCCCCAACTCCCATGAGCAGTAATTCCATAGGACTTGCTCCTTTCACCTCCTCTACCGAAGAATTATCAATATAGACCGATACTCCTGTTTTCCCTTTTGCCTGGAAAAGGTAGTCATCATTCCTGCGATCCAAGGTTACCTTGAGGCTATCTATTTTGCTATTCATTGTATTTGCTTTTTATTCATTTCTACCCCCTCCCGAAAGGAAGGGGCGTACATCTCATTAATTTAGTTTATCGCTTAATCTCAATATATCACCAAAAACACCTCTTGCCGTAACTTCTGCTCCAGCTCCCGCCCCTTGTATCACAATGGGGTGGTTTCCATAACTTTCAGTATATATTTCGAATATAGAGTCGCTTCCTTTCAACTGTCCTAACATGCTATTTTTGGGAACCGAAACTAGTTTTACATCCAGAAGCCCCCCCTTGTCTTTGGAAAGATCACCATGTAAATCTCCCACATATCGCAAGACATGATCTCGCTCCAGATTCCTCCTCTTTATATGGAAAGGCACGTCCAATTCTCCCAAACTGTTCAAGAAGGTCTTCTCGGTTACGCTTCTAAGGCCCTTGGGAATTAGATTCTGAATAGACACCTCGTCAAATTCGCAATGCAGATCCAATTCCCTGGCTAAGATAAGCAACTTTCGGCCTACATCGTTCCCGCAAAGGTCTTCTCTTGGATCGGGTTCTGTGTATCCTTTCTGAATAGCGTCTCTCAACACCTCGCTGAAGGTCTTTTCCTTTCCTCCTTTCGTAGTTCCAGTCGAAAAATGATTGAAAATATAACTCAAGGATCCGGAAAAAACTCCCTTTATCCTAGTGATATTCTCGCCTGAAAGATGTAACAACTTAATAGTATCTATCAAAGGAAGTCCGGCACCCACATTGGTTTCGTACAGATACTCCCTGCAATTTTCTTTCAACACCTTTCTTAAATTCCTGTAATCATCCAAAGATCCTGTGTTTGCTATTTTATTGGAAGAAACCAAGTGGAATCCATTGCTCACCAGAAATTCGTAGTTCTTAACAAAGTCTGAACTGGCCGTATTATCAACTGCTACCAAATTTTGAAGGGAATTCTCCCGGGCGTAGGCCACAATTTCTTCCACCTGGTAAGACTCCTCGATCTGCGCTTTCTCTGCCCTCCAATAGACATCAATACCCTGTTTTTTTAATAGGACGGAAGTGGAATTGGCCAGGGCAAAAATATTCAAATCCAACGCTCGCCTTTTAGATATCTCCTCTTTTGAGGCCACGATCTGGTCCACGAGTTGAGTTCCCACATTCCCATGGCCGAAGATCACGATGTTTATCTTCTTATTCCTAATAGCCTGCAGATCGATCTTCTCCTTTGGCTTTTCTAATATATCTGTACTCATGATTTCTGTGGTTTAATTGAGAACAAGGTCTCTGGTTTGTGTCACCTTCTTGAAGGCATTTGCCAGGTCTTCTATAAGGTCGTTTGCGTCTTCGATACCGCAGGATAATCGGATTAGAGAATCCTTAATTCCCGCTTGAATCCTCTTATTTCTGGGTATAGAGGCATGGGTCATTTGCGGGGGATGGCAGAGCAAACTTTTAACTCCTCCCAGACTTTCCGCTAACTTAAAATACTGCGTACTTGTTACAAATTGGTCAGCCGCTTCGACGGTGTCATTTTTTAAAGTAAAAGAGACAATACCGCCATATAAGCCTTGTTGTTGTCTTTTGGCAACCTCATGATTTTTATGATCCGTCAATCCCGGGAAATACACCTGATCAACCAAGGGGTGGTCACAAAGAAAGCGGGCCACTTTTAGAGCATTTTCACATTGTTTTCTATATCTAATTTCAAGCGTCTCAATACCCCTTAGCGTTAAAAAGCAATCCCAGGGACCTAGAATTCCTCCGGAAGCATTCTGCACGAACTTTATCTTTTCTGAAAGATCTTCTGTTTTAGTCACCACCAATCCTGCCACAAGATCACTATGTCCTCCAATATATTTGGTGCCGCTGTGAATAATTATATCGGCACCTAACGATATGGGCTGTTGGGCAATGGGACTGGCAAATGTATTATCTACGACTAATAGAGCATCCACACTTTTTGCCACTCTCGAAATGGCTTCGATATCTGAAACCTTCAGGGTAGGGTTGGTGGGTGATTCGATCCAGATAAGCCTGGTTTTACTCGTTACGGCTTGAGCTACATGGTCCACGTCTGTGGTATCCACATACCGAATGGAAATACCGAGTTTTTCATAGACATGGGTAAAAAGGCGATAGGCTCCTCCATAGATATCGTCTACGGCGACGATCTCATCTCCAACAGATAATAATTTAAGCACCGCATCAATAGCTGCAAGGCCCGTTCCGAAGGCAAAACCACTATGGCCGCCCTCCAGTTGGGCCACCACATCTTCCAGTACTTTCCGGGTAGGGTTGTTGCTACGGGCGTAATCAAAGCCTTTGTTTACCCCAGGGGCTTCCTGGATAAACGTGGACGTTTGGTACACAGGTACCGAAATGGCACCGGTGAGCGGGTCGCTAGGAATAGAATGGATAATTTTTGTTGCACTCATTTTTCTAATTTTTTGAGTTAATAAATGATTAAACCAAAAGTCAAAATGCACCTCTCGGTGTACTTCAATAGAAAAATGTTAAAAAGAAAATGCGCAATGCAGGAAGCATTGCGTTTGGGTTATCTATCGACTACCAAAAATGAGTAGTTGTAGAATTTAGCACCTTCTTGTTTCTGTTTTCCAACGGAGTAACAAGGGTTGCTAAGGCTTCAAAGGGTCTATTCCCTCCACCTTTCTTGATAACATTTCAATAAAGTTTTGAACTTTGTGAATACAAATATTGCGACACAAATTTTAATTCTCCAAACTTTTTCAGAAAAATTATTTTGAAATGAGTGCCTTTTCTTTGATGATCTGCGCTACAGATTTTCCAGTGATATGACTCTCCAACCATGATAAAATATCGAGATACAAGAAACTACGACGTTCGTAAGGATGGTCCTCAAATGGCTTTAATTTTTTATATAGTTTTTCGAACTCGGCCTTCAATTGATGCGGATAAATATCTCCCAAACCGCGTAAAAATTTGATCATTTCCTTCTGTACCTGATACAGATCCTCCATTTTGATTAGAAATTTATACGTGCTCTTTATCAAGCGATCCAAGTGGTAATCTTCGCCTGCCTCGTAATGAGCTACCAGGTTCAGAATCCGAGAAAAACACAGTAGGTCTTCGCGCATTTGCAAGGACTTATTGCTAATAATTCGATCCAGATACTCAATACACATTTTATTCTGTCCAGCCCCAAAGTACATACAAGCAATCTTGTAATAGAACATCATTACATGATGTTCATCTATGGTCCCCTTATACTGGTCAATTCCATGAAGCACTTTTTCCACCCAACGGATTCCTTCTTGAAAGGTACCTTCCATAAAGTGTAAATTGATCTTATGGGAATAGCTGTGAAGGAATACCAGGCTCTCTACGTTTTCACTCTTCGGAAAATCCTCGCTTCCGGTCACCTTCTCCAACTTTTGCAGGGCATCTTTAAACCTAGGAATATCTTTGATATAGAAAAGTGCCTCTAACAAATATTGCTTTCCACGGAGAAAGAATACCGGATTTAAATGAATCATGTCCGGATGAGCATAAAACAACTCCACCCATTTCAGAGCGTACTTATAGCAAGAACGGAAGTCCTGAATCAAGAAACTATACCAGAGATAGGCTTTATTCAACCAAAGCTTTTCGCGAAACCCAATTTTCTCATAATCATACTGTGGCATTCGGGCGTTAAAGTAGTTGGTGATCACTTGAAATTCTTCGTCATTTTTAACATAGCCCTTCTTCAAGAAAATCCCGTAGAGTTGCAGTGAAAGATTGCTCAACTTGCTGGCAAGCACATTCAATTTGGAAATATCTCTTGTTGAAACCGTTAGTTCATCTGCCCTACTGCTAATACTACGTGTAATGTACTGCGATTCTATGACTTTCTCCAGTTCGATGATCTCGTAGGCAATATTCTTTTCTTCTTTGTTAAGGGCCAGGGTCTTTGCCTTCTCCAGAATCTTCAAACTTTGATTATAGAGGCCTTTATGATACAAAATAGTCGCGAAGTCCAATTGCTCCCTCAATTGAATTCTCACATTCTGATGCGAAGGATTTAACCGTAAACTCACCAAAATTTGTTTATAGAGGTGGGCCTTGAGGTTGGACAACTGGCTTTTCTTGATCACCCCACTTTTCAATACTTCGTCTTCCCTATACTTCTGAAGTTTCTCTAGGATGGAAAACAAGGTCATGAATTTGGCATCTTCATTGACTCCCAACCTACCTACATAGAGTTTGAATTGCCTCTTTTCCGATTTTGAAAGCGATTTTATGAGATCGAATAAATTATCTTTTTGAATCTTGGGCATTGTTAAAAGTTATTGTTTAATCACTTAATTATCAATGATTTACCTAATTTTTATTTTGTATAAACACCGTAAACTGAAGTAGTAAAAACAACGCCTTCAGTAGCCCAAAGTATAAATTCGTAGTACAATTAGAAAATTATCTACCGAAAATGTCTAAAGAACACATTCAAATTTTCGATACCACTTTACGGGATGGAGAACAAGTCCCAGGGTGCAAGCTAGACACCGAACAAAAATTGATTGTTGCCAGGCAATTGGACCGACTTGGAGTAGACGTGATCGAAGCCGGTTTCCCGATTTCAAGCCCCGGTGATTTTAGATCGGTTGCAGCCATTTCGGAAATGACTCAAAACGCCACGGTTTGTGGTTTGACAAGAGCTGTAAAAAAAGATATTGAAGTGGCAGCAGAAGCCCTTCAGAAAGCAAAAAACCCCAGAATTCATACAGGTATTGGCACCTCAGACTCTCATATCAAATTTAAATTCAATTCTAATCGCAACGAGATTATTGAACGTACCTACCAAGCGGTACATTACGCCAAAAGTTTTGTGGAAGACGTAGAATTCTATGCCGAAGATGCGGGCAGAACAGAAAACGAATACTTGGCGAGGGTTTGTGAAGCCGCCATCAAGGCAGGAGCTACCGTGCTCAATATCCCGGATACCACAGGATACTGCTTACCCAGTGAATACGGGGCAAAAATAAAATATCTAAAAGAGAATGTAAAAGGTATAGAAAAAGCAATACTCTCTTGCCACTGCCATAACGACCTGGGGCTGGCTACAGCCAATTCTATCGAAGGAGTGATCCATGGCGCTCGTCAAATTGAATGTACTATAAACGGTATTGGAGAACGAGCCGGGAACACGGCGCTGGAAGAGGTAGTAATGATCCTAAAGCAGCATCCGTATCTCGATCTCGACACCAATATTCGAACTCGAGAGCTTTATAAAACAAGTCAGCTGGTCTCAAAACACATGGGTATTTATACGCAACCCAACAAAGCTATTGTGGGCGCTAATGCTTTTGCTCATAGCTCCGGGATCCATCAGGATGGTGTGATAAAGAATCGTGAAACCTACGAAATTATTGACCCCAAAGAGGTGGGAGTAACAGAATCTGCCATCGTGCTTACCGCCCGTAGTGGTCGCGCGGCTCTCGCTTACCGTGCCCGTAAGGTAGGCTACGAATTGACCAAACTACAATTGGATGAAGTCTACTCTAATTTTCTGCTTTTTGCCGACCGAAAGAAGGAGATTATCGACCATGATATTCATGAAATTATAGAAACCAGCAAGGTATATCCTCAAATTATTTCAGCCTAAATGAAGAAGACATTATTTGACAAAGTTTGGGACGCTCATGTGGTTGATTCTATTGAGAATGGGCCACAAGTCTTATATATTGACACCCATTTAATCCATGAGGTTACAAGTCCGCAGGCCTTTGAAGAACTGGAAAATCGTAATATTCCGATCTTTCGCCCGAACCAAATTGTAGCTACCGCAGATCATAATACTCCAACCATCGACCAACATCTACCTGTAAAGGACCCGTTGTCGAGAAACCAGTTAAAACAACTTTCTGCTAATTGCAAAAAAAATGGGATCACCTTATATGAACTCGGCCACCAGTACAACGGTATTGTTCATGTCATGGCACCAGAGCTAGGAATAACCCAGCCGGGAATGACCATAGTGTGTGGAGATAGCCATACCTCCACCCATGGTGCTTTTGGCTCTATAGCCTTCGGAATTGGAACTAGCCAGGTGGCTCAGGTATTTGCGAGTCAGTGTTTGTTGCTGAAAAA
>JBCBDM010000060.1:0-18476 GCA_038529705.1 Bacteroidota bacterium | reverse complement strand
GGTTGGTAAACTTATGACCTCCGAACTGTTAGGCTTGGGGCTGTTGGATAAGGCAGATGTTCAAAATGAGAATCCGGATTGGCCGGCGTACAAAAAATATTTTATGCATGGTACTTCTCATCATATGGGACTAGACACCCACGATTATGGAATTCTCTGGGAGCCTATGCAGGCAGGAAATGTTTTCACGGTAGAACCGGGAATTTACATTCCGGAGGAAGGGTTTGGAATTCGTCTTGAAGATGATGTAGTGATCCAAAAAACGGGAGCGCCTTTCAACCTTATGCGCAATATTCCGATCGAAGCCGAAGAAATCGAGGATATCATGAACTCATAGGATTAAAAAAGGCCTTCGTTAAGAAGGCCTTTTTTAATGTGCCGTATTACAGATCCAACACCCCATTCTCAGTGGCGGCATAATCATTCCAGGCATAATGATCTGCCTGTTCGTCATTTGTATATATTCCATCTACGATATATCGGAATTCGTATGATCGATCTTTCTCAAGGGTTACGGTTCCCTTGAAGTTCCCATTCTTTAATTTTTTAAGAGGGGTCTCTTCGGTATTCCAGGAATTGAACGTTCCTACAACTTTAACTTCTTGCGCTTCCGCAGCAGGAACCGTAAAGGTCACCTTGCACACGGGTTTACTCTTTAAATACTGTTTAACAATAGCCATAATTTTTTCGGTTTTGATTGTCTTCAAATCTATTGAAGAATTCGAGGGAATACAACCATAAAATGCTAAAAAAAGTTGATTTTGATAATCTCTCAAAATACTGGTATTCAAATTGATAAATTCTAAATTTAAGGAGCAAAAAGTCGATGCTTTTTCAATAGTTTTCATCAAAATACGTTTGCAAATTTCAGGACAAAATACACTATAACGTTTTCGTCTTTGAACCCTATCTCTTGATTTAGCACAAAAAGGTCAATTTTCCTCCAAAGTCATACAAATTTGAATCAATTCTTATGGGTTGGTGAGAGGCGTTTGCTTGGATGAATCCTTTAGTGGATATTTGTAAAACTCAATTTCGACCTATGATCTATTATTACAAGGAGGTTCCCATTTTCTACGAAATATACGGAAATGGCCCTGCCATTGTTTTACTCCATGGTTTTTTGGAAAGTTCAAGCATGTGGAAGCAATTCATTACTGAATTTTCCCGGTCGAAAACAGTAATCACTATCGACCTTCCTGGTCACGGAAAAAGTGCCTCCATAAGCCCTATACATAGCATGGAACAAATGGCCGAAGTTGTTTCCCACTTATTGGATTTCCTTCGAATTGAGAAAACCTCTATTCTAGGCCATTCTATGGGAGGATATGTTAGTCTTGCCCTGCTCGAAAAGTATCCTGAAAAAATAAATACCTTCGTACTGCTCAATTCGACCACGCGAGCAGATTCTGCCGAAGTAAAGCTCCGGAGGAATCGAGCCACTGCGCTTTTGGAGAAGAACAAAGCCACAGTAATCAACACCACTATTCCAAATTTGTTTGCCAGCGGTTCCCGTCATTTATACACGGAACAGATCGAAACTCTGAAACAAGAAGCCCTTACATTTTCGTCGGCTGGTATTATTGCCGCCAATTTGGGAATGAGAGATCGAATCGATAGGACCGAAGTCCTAAAAGTTCATAAAAAAGAGAAAATCGTTATCTGGGCGGAGGATGACCCTATTGTTTCAAGGGCAGATTCAGAGGAAATGATCAGAATAACTCATTCTAAGTCAATAAGGTTACCCGGCGGACATATGAGTTGGGTGGAGCATCCTACCGAAATTGTTAAAATTATGCTTTTTATCGAATAAATTTACGGTTTATCGGTATAATGCATTTTTTTTTCTATATTTAGTCCTCCCAAATTATGTAACCATGAAAACAACTACCCCAAAGAAGACAACTATCCCCAAATCGTTTTCCCTTTCCAGTATTATTTGCGGCACCCTTGGTCACGACTATGTGATAAGCCGCAAGATTACTAACCACATTAATGAATACAAATGCACAAATTGCGGAAAGGAAGTCACAGACAATTTCTCCGGTCGTTTAGAGAACTTAACCAGCAAAACCAAAAACGTAAATACCTCTTTAGCCATGTTCTTCGAGAAGAAGATGCGCAGAAAATACAATGTACCCTATGAGAAAGTTAGTTTGTAAGATCCTAGGCCATAAATTCGTTATCCTCAAAAAAGGCGATCTTCAAATTAAGGAATTCCAATGTTCTTGTTGTAAACAAAAATATACTGAGGATGGGTATGGGCAAATAGTTCGGTTAACCAAATATTGGGAAACCAATAACATGCTATTCGAACAACATTTCAAGAATCGAAAAGCGGTATAGGCACGTTATTCTTCAGCAAGAGAATTCCAACCTCTAGCCACTAAGGGTATCTTGGTATTGGCTCTTGTGATGAGATGCATCCCCTCTTTTTCGTTACACATATGTCCAATAATGCTAAGATGCGGATTCGCCTTTATTTTCGGAAAATCTTCCGGCTTGATGGTAAATAGTAGCTCATAATCTTCCCCACCGCTTAGGGCAATGGTAGTGCTATCCAGATCGAATTCCTCACAGGTGGATATCACCTGAGGATCTAACGGAATCTTATCCTCATACAAATTGCAGCCCACCTTGGATCCTTTGCACAAATGGATCACTTCGGAAGAAAGTCCGTCACTAATATCGATCATGGAGGTGGGTAAAACTTCCAATTCCATTAATAATTTTGGTATGTCCTTTCGCGCTTCCGGTTTTAATTGACGTTCCACCAGATACGTATAATTATCCAATTCCGGTTGCGCGTTCGGATTGGCCTCAAAAACCTGCTTTTCCCGTTCCAGCACTTGCAAGCCGAGATAGGCTGCGCCAAGATCCCCCGTAACCACTAAGAGATCATTTTCTTTGGCACCCTCTCTGTACACCACCTTATCAACGGCTACCTCTCCAATAGCTGTAATACTAATAATCAACCCAGACGTTGAGGAAGTGGTATCTCCACCAATTACATCTATATTGTATAGTCTTGCCGCCGTTTTTATTCCATCGTATAATTCGTCCAAAGCCTCTACTGGAAATCTATTAGAAACAGCCAGGGATACCGTAATATGCGTGGCAGTGGCATTCATGGCGTACACATCGCTTAAATTCACCATAACCGCCTTGTATCCCAGATGCTTCAAGGGCATATAACTTAGATCGAAATGCACTCCTTCTACGAGAAGATCTGTTGTAATTACCTTTTGATTCTTTCCGTCTTCGGCCAGAACGGCAGCATCATCTCCTATCCCTTTCACGGTAGAAGTATGAGAAATTTCAATGGTTTTTGTGAGATGGTCTATGAGACCAAATTCTCCTAAACTTGAAATTGGGGTCTTTGACGGATTCTTGTTTTCAAACATATGTGTGTACTTAATATCCCGCCATGGCAGGTAGGTCGTTGCAAAAGTACGGTGAAGAAAATTAATATGTTCAGCTTTTCAGAAGAAACCCTTACCCCAGTTGAAGTCGTTTTTTATAAAACCCGAGGAAGAAATCTCATATTCTACTAATATATCGTACGTATTTAACAGAAATCCTGCTATAATTTCGTTAGTTTTGGTGGCATTTAAAATTTTAACAAATGAACACAAAACTACTCACAGCGTTGATGATGATTACCTCAGCTGTCACTTTTGCACAAACCCCTTGCTCCGGTGGAACAGCAGGCGGATACCCCTGTGAAGGTTACGACCTTTTATCTTTTATCCCCTGGACTACTTTCAATGCCACCAATGCAAATGATTCATGGGGATGGGTAGATCCACAAGATGGCAAGGAATATGCTTTGGTAGGTGTTAGGAATGGTGTTGCCTTTGTTGACATAACAGATCCGGTTAATCCAGTCTATTTAGGAAAATTGGCAACGCATACTGGAGGAAGTCTATGGCGTGACCTTAAAGTGTATAATAATTTCGTTTTTGTGGTAAGTGAAGCCTCCGGCCATGGGATGCAGATCTTCGACCTAACGCGCCTCCGGAATGTAACCAACCCACCTGAAAACTTTAGCGAAGATGCTCATTACGCAGGTTTTGGAAGCGCCCACAATGTGGTGATCAATGAAAGTGAAGGATACGCCTATGCGGTAGGAACTTCAACCTTTAGTGGGGGTCCTCATTTTGTAGACATTACGGACCCTCTAAATCCAGTGGCCGCTGGAGGATATAGTGCAGCGGGATATAGCCATGACGGACAGGTAATTACCTATAACGGCCCCGATACGGACTACACAGGACGGGAGATTTACATTGGTAGTAACACAGATGAAGTGGTCATAGCAGATGTTACAGACAAGACTAACCCTCAGACCATTTCAACGATCAGTTATTCTAACATAGCCTACACCCATCAGGGATGGGTAACAGACGACCATGAATATTTTGTCCTGGGCGATGAGATTGACGAATTGAATTTCGGCTTCAACACCCGAACCGTGATTTTTGACATTAGTGACCTTGATAATCCCGGATTCGATTTCGAATATTTTGGTCCCACACCCGCTACAGATCACAACGGCTACGTTAAAGGAAATGAATTCTACTTGGCGGGCTACAAGGCAGGGCTACGTGTCATGGATATTTCAGATATAGAGAACGGAAACATTACCGAAACAGGATACTTCGATGTCTATCCAACCAACGACACTTCTGGCTACGACGGTGCGTGGAACGTGTATCCTTACTTCCCGAGCGGTAATATTCTAATTACAAGTCTCACCTTTAGTGATGGAAGCTATTTAGGAGGAATGTTCATTGTAAGGTCTCAACAATTATCTACGGAAGACTTTGCTTTAAAGAACAGTATCAAAATATCTCCCAATCCAACCAAAGACAACATAGACATTATTTCTTCGGATATCACATTGGAAAGGCTTCAGATTTCAGATGTTCTGGGACAAGTACTTTTTTCTGAGGACAACCTGGACACCCTTAATAAGACTATTGATATCTCTTCGTATTCTGAAGGGATTTATTTCGTAAACATTAACAACAGTCTCACGAAAAAAATAATCAAACAATAGTGTTAGACTCAAAACAAATACGAATTAATGAAACCATTTTCACTTGTCATAACATTTCTTTTAACTTCCATTGGGTTTAGTCAAACACCCTGTGTTGGCGGAACTGCGGGTGGTTATGATTGTAACGGCTACGATCTGCAATCGCACATTCCTCTCTCAACTTTTAATGCAGGAGGAGCAAACGATTCATGGGGTTGGACCGATCCGCTGGACGGCAAAGAGTATGTCTTAATGGGATTAGAAGGAGCCACTGCTTTCATAGACATTTCGGACCCAGTAAATCCGGTTTATTTAGGCAAGTTAAATACTCACACAAGTGTTTCGGACTGGAGGGACGTTAAGGTCTACAATAACTACGCCTTTATTGTTAGTGAAGCTTCCGGGCATGGAATTCAAATATTCGATTTAACCAGACTCCGAAATGTGAGTAATCCTCCGGAAATATTTGATGAAGATGCTCATTATTCCGGTTTCGGTAACGCCCATAACCTTGTTATCAATGAAGATACTGGTTACGCCTATGGCGTTGGGACCAGTACTTTTGGTGGTGGAACTCACTTTGTAAATATTCAGGACCCATTGAATCCGGTGGCCGCAGGAGGCTATGGAGGAGATGGCTATGTTCACGATGCTCAAGTAGTTACTTATAATGGTCCGGATCCGGACTACGCCGGTAGGGAATTACTAATTGCGAGTAGCGGTTTTGATCAAGTTGTTTCGATAGTAGATATTACTGACAAGGCCAACCCGCAGAGTATTTCGGTATTTACTTATCCCAACGTGGGTTATACACATCAAGGTTGGTTTACAGAAGATCAACGTTTCTTTTTAGTAGGGGACGAATTTGATGAAAGTAATGCAGGTTTCAATACCCGTACTATTGTGTTCGATCTGCAGGATATAGACAATCCGGTACTTTCCTTTGATTTTTATGGAACTACTCCGGCCATAGACCATAATGGTTATGTTAAAGGGGATACCTACTATCTTTCAAATTACTCTGCAGGACTTCGAGTTATAGATATTAGCGACATTTCCAATAACAATATGAGTGAAGTTGGGTTCTTTGATACTTATCCCAATAACAATAATGCGAATTTTGATGGGGTTTGGAATGTTTATCCTTATTTCAATAGTGGCAATATTGCAATCAATGACCGCCAAAACGGGTTCTTTCTTGTCATTGCCTCTGCCCCGGATACGACAGACCCAATTGCCGTATGTCAAGATTTCACCGCAGCATTGGACGAGAATGGTGAAGTAATTGTTTCTGGAGATGACGTGGATGGTGGTTCATCCGATAATAGTGGTTTTGTTACACTAACCCTTAGTCAAAACGTGTTTTCTTGTTCGGATCTTGGACCGAATACAGTAACGGTTACAGCAACAGACCCTTCTGGAAATACAGATACTTGTACAGCCGTGGTTACGGTTATTGATAATCTTGCACCTACCATTGAATGCCCTCAAAATCAGACGGTGTCTTATCAAGAAGGAGAAGACTTTCATATCCTGGAGGACTATATTGCCTCTGGAGAGACTACCGCCACAGACAATTGCACAACCGCTCTAACGATTCTACAGGACCCCGCTCCGGGTACAGAATTATCTGAGGGAACTTACACCATTTCTTTCGATGCTACAGACGACGAAGGTAATATTGGAAATTGCAGTTTTGAATTGACAGTTGTAAAGATTTTAGGAGTTGAGGAAAATGAGTTTGCCAATGACTTGATATTGTTTCCTAATCCGGTGACAAGTACGATAACAATACAATCGGGGAATTTGATGGTGAGTGAGATCTCAATTTCAGA
The DNA here is from genome assembly GCA_038529705.1 of Bacteroidota bacterium. Lineage (GTDB taxonomy): Bacteria > Bacteroidota > Bacteroidia > Flavobacteriales > Flavobacteriaceae > Aureisphaera. The sequence goes on along the minus strand of JBCBDM010000060.1, from coordinate 11,600 downwards.
TATTACCGGCAAGAAACTAATGGATCAACAAGGAATTGCAACGTCATCACTCACAGTCGACACTTCATTCCTAACGAAAGGAATCTATTTCGTGACCATTAACAACAATCTTACAAAAAAAATAATCAAACAATAACGCCCTAAACTAGACCTAAAACTTAAACAAATGAAAAACCTACTTTTACTATTCGCTTTGGCAATCACCCCACTGGCAATTGCTCAATCTCCCTGTTCTTCGGGAATGGCCGGACCATTTCCTTGTAATGGTTACGATCTACAGTCCACCGTGACGCTTAGCCAGATGAACGCAAGTGCCGGAAATGACTCCTGGGGTTGGACCGATCCTTTGGATGGAAAGGAATATGCCATCGTAGGCCTCAACAACGGTACGGCCTTTATCGATATTTCTAACCCAACCAGCCCGGTATATCTAGGAAAACTCCCTACGCATACGAGTAGTAGTTCATGGAGAGATGTAAAAACCTATGCCAATCACGCTTTTGTGGTGAGTGAGGCTAACGGACACGGAATGCAGGTCTTTGATCTAACACGCCTCAGAAATGTAACCAATCCTCCTGTGAGTTTCACGGAAGACGCCCATTTTGATGGCTTCGGAAGTGCACACAATATCGTTATCAATACAGATAGTGGCTATGCCTACCCAGTAGGTGCAAGTTCCTTTAACGGAGGCCCTATTTTTATCAATATTCAGGACCCTTTAAATCCACAAGCCGAAGGGGGATATGGAATGGATAGCTATAGTCATGATGCTCAAGTCGTCACCTATAATGGTCCCGACACAGACTACACGGGCCGAGAGATTCTCATAGGAAGCAATGAAAATGAGGTCGTGATTGTGGATATAACCAATAAGGCCAACCCTCAAAACATTTCATCTATTAGTTATACCAATGTAGGTTATACGCATCAAGGATGGTTTACAGAAGATCAAAGATATTTTCTTCTAGGTGATGAAGCCGATGAGTCCAGTTTCGGATTTAATACCAGAACTATAGTTTTCGATTTTGAAGATCTCGATAACCCGTCCTTCCATTTTAACCACTTTGGAGCGACCGCAGCCATTGACCATAATGGATATGTAAAAGGAAATAAATATTATTTAGCCAATTACAGTGCTGGTCTTCGAGTATTCGACCTGAGTAATATTGCCAGCGGATCCATTACCGAGGAAGGTTTCTTCGATAGTCATGTGAGTAGTAATAATACCAATTTCAATGGTGCCTGGAATGTATACCCATACTTTGCCAGCGGAAATATTGTAATTAGCGATGTAAATCGCGGATTCGTACTTACCAAATCGGCAGCGGTAGATACGGAAGACCCGGTTGCGGTTTGTCAGAACTTCACCGCACAATTGGACGCCAGTGGACAGGTGGTTATCGCAGCAAGTGATGTAGATGGTGGCTCGACCGATAACAGTGGTTCTGTTGCTCTTTCTGTAAGTCCTAACACATTCGATTGTTCGAACATTGGAGCTAATACGGTAACCTTAACAGCTACCGATCCATCGGGAAATACGGACACCTGTACGGCTACAGTAACGGTAGAGGACAATATCGACCCGGAAATGGAATGTCCTTCCAATGACACTGTCCCTTACGATGCAGGACAGACATTCTATACATTACCGGATTATGCAGCCAATGGTGATGTAACGGCCACAGACAACTGTGCCACCAATTTTACCATCACTCAGGATCCTGTTGCAGGTACTCAGCTGGGTGCAGGAACCTATACCATTAGCTTCGACACTACAGATGGTCAGGGTAATGATGCCAGTTGTTCTTTTGAATTGACAGTCGTAGAAATATTAGGGACTCAGAATATTACTCTTTCTAAAGGGCTTTCTGTATATCCCAATCCGGCGATTGCTTTAATTACAGTGGATTCGGCTAATCAAAATATCAACACGATCGCTGTGATCGATGTTTCCGGTAAAGTGTTGATCTCGGTAGGTGATCTGAATGTAGAAAAACACAATTTGGATATGTCTTCTTTAGCTGAAGGAATATATTTTATTCAGGTAAATGGGGCTGCCACTAAGAGAATCGTAAAAAAATAGGCTTTTAGAGCTATATTTTTGTTAAATATTAAATATTTCAGACTAAAAGATAGCGATAATCGTTATCTTTTAGTTCTGTAAAAAATTGCGCTTCCGCAGTTTAAAACCTTTAATTTTATTTTTATGAAAAAGATTACATTAGTTTTTGCAGTACTAACAAGCATTACAGCTTTTGCCCAGGTTCCCTGTGTTGGGGGAAGTGCCGCAGGTTTTCCTTGTGAAAACTTCGACCTGCAATTCGATATATCACCTGGAGGCATGAATGCCTCTGCTGCTAATGACTCCTGGGGATGGACAGATCCTCAAGATGGAAAAGAATATGCCATCATCGGGTTAACCAATGGGACAGCTTTTTTTGACATTTCCGACCCCGTAAACGTTGAATATCTTGGTAAATTACCAACACATACGGACCCCAGTACCTGGCGAGATGTTAAAGTATACAGTGATCACGCGTTCATTGTAAGTGAAGCTGGCGGTCACGGAATGCAAGTTTTCGATCTTACTCGATTGAGAAATGTAACTAACCCTCCTGCTACTTTTACTGAAGATGCTCATTATGATGAATTTGGAAGTGCTCACAACATCGTGATTAATGAAGAAACCGGTTATGCTTACGCAGTAGGAACGGGAACCTTTAATGGAGGAGCCCATTTCATCAATATTCAGAATCCAACGAATCCCACCGCGGCCGGAGGGTATTCCCTGGATGGATACACGCACGATGCCCAAGTGGTGATATATGATGGTCCGGACACAGATTATACAGGACAGGAAATTTATATTGGAAGCAACGAAGACAATGTGGTGTTTGTGGATGTTACCGATAAGGGGAACCCGCAACCTATTTCGATTGCCAGTTATGGAAATGTAGGATATACACACCAAGGGTGGCTAACGGAAGATCAGGCGTATTTTATCCTTGGGGATGAGGCAGACGAATTATCCTTCGGGTTTAATACCAGAACTGTTATTTTAGATGTTTCAGATTTAGATGACCCTCAATTCTCTTTTGAATATTTTGGACCTACTCCGGCCATCGACCATAATGGCTACGTAAAAGGCAACATTTTTTACTTGTCCAACTACAATGCAGGACTAAGGGCAATAGACATAAGTGACATAGCAAATGGCAGCATAGAAGAAGTGGGATATTTTGACACTATCCCGGGAACCAATAGTGCCAATTTCGGTGGCTCCTGGAATGTGTATCCGTTCTTCGCAAGCGGTAACATTGTGATTACTGGAGATGAAGGCTTTTTCCTGGTTAAAAGTCCTATCCTGGACGTGGAAGAAATTGCCGTTGGTGAATTTGCCATCTTCCCTAACCCTGCCACCACAAAACTAACTGTATCGTCTAAAGATGAAGCCATAACTCAGGTAGAAATATTCAACGTCCTTGGACAACAAGTCATGAACATGACTTTTGCGAACAACTTTTCTCAAACCCTAGATATTTCGAACCTGAATTCCGGTTTGTATCTTGTTAAGGTGAACAATAGTACCACCAAAAGACTCGTTGTGAACTAACAGAAGTTGACTATGTTATTGAAAAAGAAAAATATTATTTACGGATTTATCTGTTCATTCCTAGTGTGCCTTATCTTCGTTTCGTGCAGCAAAGATGATGGAACCGTCGACCCGGTAGATGATACAGGTGGAGGAGACGACATGCCTCCTGTAGGTTTTGTGGGTGAGATCGATTGGATCAAGAATCTTGGAGGTAGTGAGATAGACGACGCCGTTGCCATTGTTAAATCGAACGACAACGGGTACGTTGTTTTGGGAAATACCAGCAGCATTGATGGTGATATAATTGATAAAACGACCACCGACAGCGACTTTTGGGTGCTCAAAATCTCAGAAACAGGAACCATTCTTTGGAATAAGACCTATGGAGGTTCTAACAATGATACAGCCACCGATATTTCTACCACTGCAGATGGTGGATATATTATTTCTGGAGGAACGAGGAGTAGCGATGGAGATGTCACCACAGGTAACGCAGGATTTGTGGACTATTGGATCCTGAAAATAGATGCCACTGGCGGAAAAATTTGGGACAGGACTTTTGGTTTTAGCGGTGAAGATCGCGCCAACAAGGTCTTTCAAACCAAAGATGGAGGCTACCTGGTGAGTGGATTTTTCGATGTTACTGCCAGTGGTGGTGCAGGAAATGACGGAAGGCGCCATGCAGGAGGAGAATTTTGGACCATCAAACTAAATGCCGCAGGCAATTATATGTGGAGAAGATATTATGGAGGTTTCAAGGATGACAGAAGTTACGATGCCGTAGAAACCAGTGATGGCGGATATTTTATTATCGGAACCACCGAAAGTGTAGATGGAGATGTTACCGATAACAAAGGCAGCTACGACTTCTGGATCGTTAAGATCAATGCGAATGGAGATAGATTATGGAGCAAATCCTATGGTGGCTCTGAAATTGACACAGGCTATGCCATCACAGCCACAGAGGATGGCAACTTTATGTTTGTGGGAGATTCTAGAAGTTCGGACCAGGATATTACCAACCCTAAAGGGAATGCAGATCTTTGGGTGGTGAAATTTGGCCCAAGTGGAAATATTATTTGGCAAAAATCGCTTGGTGGGTCTCAGTTTGATTCGGCCCGCAGTATTGAGGCCTTGTCCGATGGAAATTATCTTATCTCCGGTGCAACACGCAGTAATGACGGAGATGTATCTACCAATAACGGTGAAAACGATGCCTGGGTTCTTCTTATGAACCCCAGCGGTGATGTTATTTTTGAAAAAGCCATTGGAGGTTCCAACTTCGACTTTGGCGAAGATGCCATCCTCGGGCATGACAATGCCTCCATCCTACTGGTGGGTAACACCGAAAGCAATGACAAAGATATTCCGGGCAACCGTGGTATCAAGGACATGCTCGTTGTAAAACTGAAATAAATTTAACCTAATAATAAAAAATGAAAATGAAAAAAATTGCCCTATTCTTGGCCCTTGGCCTTGCCTTTGCATCCTGCAATAATGATGACGATGGAGGAACTCCCCCGGTGGTGAATACCAACGTGGCCTTTACCTTTTCCCAAAATTGGGATGGGGATCCTATAGAAAACTCAGATTACGAAACTACGGTCTATACCAATGCCAATGGAGAAGAAATGACACTCTCCAAATTAGTGTATCTAATTTCGGATATTACCTTTACCAATACTACATCCGGTGAAACCTTCGATGCCGGAGACTATAACTTGATCGATGCAAGAACTGGTACCGGTACTACCTTTACTCCGGGGGTTGAAATCCCGGAAGGAGAATATACGGTTTCCTTCACCTATGGATTTGACGACGAGGATAATCAGGATGGTATTTATCAAGACTTGAACTCATCGGATGGTTCATGGGCGGTACCACCCCCACTGGGAGGAGGATATCACTATATGCGTTTAGAAGGTAAGTATATCAACAATGTTGGTGCCGAAACTGCCTTTCAGTTTCACAATATAAGAGCCAATAGACATAACACGCTTCCTCCGGGACCTGGGACTTTAGAAGAGCTACTGGACACTTCCATTGATGTGGACCTTGGAACGGTAAACATTGTAAGTGGTACAAGTATCGATATAGAAATGAATGTAGCCGAATGGTTCAAAAACCCAAATACTTGGGACCTCAATGTATTATTCACTATATTAATGCCTAACTGGGATGCACAGATCCTGATGAATGAAAACGGACAAAATGTCTTTTCCAGAGGGGTGGTTGCTCAACCGGAAGGTCAATAAAAAATAAATGAAATGAAGTTTAGGTCGTACATAGGTTTTATCATGGTCATTGTTCTATTCGCTTCCTGCGGGGACGACAATGATGATAACACCTATGTGCCGACCCCGGCTTCCCTTGAAATTCCTCAGCTATTCCAAGATCGGCTATTGCCTCCCGTGATTCCGGAGAGCAATCCGCTGACCGAAGAGGGCATAGCCCTGGGGAAAAAGCTATTTTTCGATCCGGCCTTGTCTTTAAATGGCACTCAGGCCTGTGTGGATTGCCATCGCCCGGAAAATGCATTTACCGATCCCAGAAGGTTTAGCGTTGGAATAGACGGTTCTCTGGGAACCAGAAATTCCATGCCTCTCTTTAATTTAGCCTGGAATTTCAATGAAGAATTTTTTTGGGATGGACGTGCTACGACCTTGGAAGAGCAAATATTCGATCCGGTAACCAATCCCATAGAGATGAACAATACCTGGCCGAATGTGGAAAGTACCCTTCAGGCTACTTCAGATTATCCATTGATGTTCGAACAGGCCTTCGGCTCATCTACCGTGGATTCTGTGAATGTAACCAAAGCCATTGCTCAATTCCTGCGGACGCTGATTTCCGCAAATTCGAAATTCGATCAATTCCTGGCGGGCCAGGCAACCTTAACGGAAGCCGAGGAGAATGGCCTTGCCATATTTCTGGACGAAGGCCGTGGAGATTGTTTTCATTGCCATGGATTACCAGCCAATCCCCTATGGACCGATAATACCTTTCACAATAACGGCTTGGACGAAACATTTACAGATAGAGGTCGCGGTGGCTTTACGGGAGACCCCAGGGAATTTGGTCTTTTTAAATCCGGTTCTCTAAGGAATCTGGCTTATACAGCTCCATATATGCACGATGGACGTTTCGAAACGCTGGATGAAGTCATCGACCACTACAGTGAAGGATTGGTTTTTTCGGAAACCATCGATCCCTTGATGAAAAAGGTGGCCGAGGGAGGTGTGCAACTCTCAGAAGAAGATAAAGCCGACTTGAAGGCGTTCTTACTTTCCCTTTCAGATCCGAGCTTTATAAACAATCCGGATTTCCAGCAATAGCACTTCCTCCCTTTATCCGCTCGGAATCCTGTTTTTCAGTGACTTGTTAATTATTATATAAATCTATAGTTCCATAGACTATAAATGTCCTTAGTATATGGTTTAAATTGCGATTTGCAGTATATTTGCAGTCCTAATTTAGAACAAATCTATATAAATGATAAAGGTTAGTGACACGGCAAAAAACAAGATCTCGCAGCTCATGTCTGAGGAAGGCTTTAGTGTAGAGCAGGATTTTGTGCGTGTAGGAGTAAAGAGCGGTGGCTGTTCTGGTTTATCTTATGAACTCAATTTTGACAATAGCCAGGGAGAAAATGACAAATTGTTTGAAGATAATCTGGTCAAAATTATTGTCGATAAAAAAAGTTTTTTATATCTGGTTGGAACGACACTGGAATACAGTGGAGGTTTGAACGGAAAAGGATTTGTTTTTAACAACCCCAATGCCAATAGAACTTGTGGTTGTGGAGAGAGCTTTTCACTTTAACTAATGCTGAAGAAAAAGTAAAATGGGAAAATTTACTGAAGACGATTTAAAGAAAGAACTCGAAACTAAGGAATACGAGTACGGATTCTACACTGATATAGAATCTGAAACCTTTCCAGTGGGTTTGAACGAGGACATTGTTCGAGCCATTTCTAAAAAGAAAGAAGAACCGGAATGGATGACGGATTGGCGTCTGGAGGCATTTCGTATTTGGCAAGAAATGGAAGAGCCAGAATGGGCGAATGTCAATTATGAAAAGCCAGATTTTCAGAATATCTCTTACTACTCTGCACCTTCCACTAAGCCAAAGTACGATAGTATTGATGAGGTGGACCCGGAGTTATTGGAAACCTTCGAAAAGTTAGGGATCTCATTGGAGGAACAGAAAAAATTGGCTGGCGTGGCTGTAGATATCGTCATGGATTCGGTTTCGGTAGCAACCACCTTTAAAGACACCCTTGCTGAAAAGGGAATTATTTTTTGCTCCATTTCCGAAGCGATCAAAGAGCATCCGGAACTGGTTAAAAAACACATTGGATCTGTAGTACCTCAAAAGGACAATTTCTATGCTGCCTTGAATAGCGCTGTTTTTAGTGATGGTTCCTTTTGTTATATCCCTAAAGGAGTAAGATGCCCGATGGAGCTATCTACTTATTTTAGAATTAACCAGGCAGGCACCGGACAATTTGAGAGAACACTGGTCATTGCCGACGAAGGTAGCTATGTAAGTTACCTGGAAGGCTGTACAGCTCCGTCCCGTGATGAAAATCAGTTACATGCTGCCGTTGTGGAGCTCATTGCCTTGGATGATGCTGAGATTAAATATTCCACGGTGCAAAACTGGTTCCCTGGTGACAAAGAAGGAAAGGGTGGTGTTTTCAATTTTGTAACAAAGCGAGGCCTTTGTGAGAAGAATGCCAAAATATCCTGGACTCAGGTGGAGACAGGAAGTGCTGTTACGTGGAAATATCCAAGTTGTGTACTCAAGGGAGATAACTCCATTGGAGAGTTCTATTCTATTGCCGTAACCAATAATTACCAGCAGGCCGATACTGGGACCAAAATGATCCATCTTGGAAGGAATACTCGAAGCACCATTATATCTAAGGGTATTTCAGCAGGAAAATCACAGAATAGTTATCGAGGTTTGGTTAAGATCAACCCCAGAGCGGATAACGCCAGAAATTTTTCTCAGTGTGATTCATTGCTCATGGGGAACCAATGTGGTGCTCATACCTTCCCTTATATAGAAGCCAACAATAAAACCGCCCAAATAGAGCATGAAGCCACTACCAGTAAGATTGGAGAGGATCAGATTTTCTATTGCAATCAACGAGGTATCGATACGGAAAAAGCCATTGCCCTTATCGTAAATGGATTTAGCAAGGAAGTGCTCAACAAGCTTCCCATGGAATTTGCAGTAGAAGCGCAAAAGCTATTAGAAATAAGCCTTGAAGGCTCCGTAGGATAAAGAAAACAACCAATTAAGATCACATATGAAAAAAATCATTTTCCTTTTCGCCCTTTCGTTGTCATTAATGACAGTGGCTTGTAAAAATTCAGAAGAAAAAACAGAAACAGCTGAAACGGAAACCGTAGCTACAGAGCAAGCAGAAAGCTTTCCTCTATACAGAGGAGAATTCATTTATCAAAAAGGTGCCGAAGCTGGAGTTCTAATGGGAAGCGACTTTATTTATGGAGTGGCGTTGGATGATAAAGCCAGGGAACTGGCAGATCAAGTGGCTCCGGTAAAAAACGATAGCACAGATATGGTGCCTGTGGTGGTAAGAGGGGTTGTAAGTAAAAACCCGGCTATGAAAAATCCAGGTGAAGTCTGGGAAGAGATCATTACCATTAAAGAAATAATCGCAGTAAGTGATAAACCCGCCAAGGCGGATATAAAAATTGAAGAAACGAAGAATTAATATATGTTACACATTAAAGACTTACACGCCAGTGTGGAGGATAAAGATATCCTGAAAGGAATCAATCTAGATGTAAAACCTGGAGAAGTGCATGCCATTATGGGGCCTAACGGTTCTGGTAAAAGTACGTTGGCGGCTGTAGTTGCCGGGAAGGAAGAGTTCGAGATCACTAAAGGAGATGTTGAATTGGACGGAGAAGATATTTCAGAACTGGATCCGGAAGAAAGAGCCCATAAAGGGGTTTTCCTTTCATTTCAGTATCCGGTAGAGATTCCTGGAGTTTCTGTTACCAACTTTATTAAAACGGCTATCAATGAAACTCGAAAAGCGAAGGGACAGGAAGATATGCCAGCTGGTGAAATGCTCAAGATGATCAAACAGAAGGCGGATCTTCTGGAAATAGATCGTAAGTTCTTATCTCGTTCCCTAAATGAAGGGTTTTCCGGAGGAGAGAAAAAGCGTAATGAAATCTTCCAAATGGCTATGATGGAACCAAAATTGGCTATCCTGGACGAAACAGACTCTGGCTTGGACATCGATGCCTTGAAGATTGTAGCGAATGGCGTGAACAAATTAAAGAGTAATGACAATGCGGTCATTGTGATTACTCATTATCAGCGTTTGCTGGATTATATAGTACCCGATTTCGTTCATGTATTGATGGATGGAAAAATCGTTAAGTCTGGCAGTAAAGAATTGGCTTACGAACTGGAAGAAAAAGGATACGACTGGATCAAAGAAGAATTAGTGTAATTAAGATTTCTGCCTAGTCAGAAAATAGATATGAGCTTAAAGGAAAAATTATTATCGTCTTATATAGCGTTCGAGGATCATCTGGAAGCAGACTCTCCCTTACATGATCTAAGGACTCAGGCTATCAAAACCTTTGAAAATCTTGGTTTCCCTACCAAAAAGGAAGAGGCCTGGAAGTACACCTCCTTAAATAAGATCACCAAAGAAGACTATAGCCTCTCTCCAAAAAAGGTGAGCGCCTTGGATTTTAAGGATGTGAAACAGTATTTTCTGTATGACGTAGACACCTATAAGATTGTCTTTGTAGATGGAGTATACAGCTCCTTCCTTTCCGAAACCACCCATGATGGTATTGATGTGTGCCTGCTTTCCGCTGCCCTGAGTAAGGATAAGTACAAACCCGTTATTGAAGCTTACTTCAATAAAGTAGCAAAGGACGACAGTTTAACGGCTCTTAATACCGCTTTTGCCAAAGAAGGTGCCTATATCCATATTCCTAAGCACAAAGAAGTGGAAAAACCCATTGAGATCATCAACTTCTCAACAGGTAGTGAAGCCTCACTTATGTTGCAACCCCGTAATTTGATCGTGGTGGGAGAAAATGCACAGGTACAAATCATTGAACGTCATCAAAGTTTATCGAAGAATCCGGTATTGACCAATTCTGTGACCGAGATCTTTGCAGACAAAAGAGGATATGTGGACTACTATAAGATTCAAAACGACAATACCGAAGCGTCTCTTATCGATCATACCTTTATTGATCAGGAACGAGATAGTATTTGTAAAGTACATACCTTTTCCTTTGGGGGTAAATTAACTCGTAACAATCTTAATTTCTATCAAAGAGGAGAACACTGCGATTCCGTTTTAAACGGAATCACTATTCTCGAGGGAAAACAGCATGTGGACCACAATACCCTGGTGCATCATATCGCTCCCAACTGTGAAAGTCATCAAGATTACAAAGGAATCTTTGACGACAACGCCACGGGTGTGTTCAATGGAAAAGTATATGTGGAAAAGGAAGCGCAGAAGTTGGATGCCTTTCAGCAAAACAATAACATCCTTATAAGCGATAAAGCCACCATCAATGCCAAACCACAATTGGAGATCTTCGCAGATGACGTAAGATGCTCACATGGTTGCACTATTGGGCAATTGGATGAAGAAGCGCTATTTTATCTTCGATCTCGAGGAATTGGCCAAAAAGAGGCCAGGGCTTTATTGATGTATGCCTTTGCTAACAATGTTTTGGAAAGTGTGAAGATCCCTGAACTCAAAAAGCGAATCAACAAGCTTATCGCTCAAAAGATAGGTGTTAGTCTCGGCTTCGACCTTTAGGAATTGGCATATGGCTTTAAACGTTCATGAAATACGCAAAGACTTCCCCATTTTGCAACGCAAAGTTAATGGGCACCCTCTAGTGTATTTCGATAATGCCGCTACCTCCCAAAAACCACAGTCTGTGATCGATTGCGTTGTAATTAGTGTAATAATCAACA
>JBCBDM010000059.1:0-18595 GCA_038529705.1 Bacteroidota bacterium | reverse complement strand
TGACTTTATACCGATTGGTTCGCTCCAATAAGGAAGCACCGGCTATCCCTTTAACGGGTGCCCCAGTTACACCAGCAGCCCAGATAAAGGTGGCCGTTTCTAGCGCAGTACCACGATTAGTCTTTACTTGCGATCCATCATAATCGCTTACCAGCGTATTCAAGTGCACATGAACACCCAATTTTTCTAAAGAATGCTGGGCTTTTTTAGAAGCCGTTTTGCTCATGGGCGAAAGTACCCGATCAGAGCCTTCGATTAAGTGCACTTCCATTTCGGCCTCTTCTAATAGCGGATAGTCATGTTGTAAGATTCCTTTTCTAAATTCTGCAATCGCTCCAGCCAGCTCAACCCCGGTGGGTCCCGCGCCTGCGATCACAAAATTAAGCAGTCGCCTCCGCTCTGCAGTATCCTCCGAAATATCTGCCTTCTCTATGTTTTGAAGGATAAGACTTCTAATATTAAGGGCCTGAGGAACATTCTTCATGGGCATGCTGTACGCTTCTATGCTTTTATTTCCGAAGAAATTTGTCCGGGTTCCTGTGGCGATCACCAAATAATCGAAATCCAAGTTCCCTATGGAAGTATGTATAACATTCTCGACGGCATCAATATGCTCAACTTCCGCCATTCGAAAGTGAAAATTGGAGTGCTTTCGAAAGATCTTCCGCAAAGGGTAAGCAATTGAATCCGGTTCTAATCCTGCCGTGGAAACCTGATATAAAAGGGGTTGAAAAGTATGGTAATTATGACGATCGAAGAGCACGATCTGCGCGTTGACTTTGCGCATTTTCTTGATAAAAGAAATACCTGCAAAACCACCCCCAACCACAACTATTCGGGGGTTTTGGGTCTTAGGAATGTTCATAAGCGAAGCTTGTTTTACAAAATTACGACACCCATGATTAAAAAGAGAATAATAGTGGTATTTTTATGAATTATGTAACAAAAACAAATTGCTGCCCACTAATGAGACAGCTAACAAAAAAACATTGACCAAAGAACTTGAACATAGTTTTGTAAGCCAGTTAGAGCAAAATCAAAACATTGTGCACAAGATATGCAGATTGTATACCAACGACAGTGATGCGCACAATGATTTGTTTCAGGAAATAACCATCCAACTGTGGCGGGCTTACCCAAAATTTAGAGGAGATTCCAAGTTTAGTACTTGGATGTACCGAGTAGCATTGAATACCGCTATTACGCTGTATCGAAAGAGTAAGCGAAGAGTACAAACGCAAGACTTTGAAGGGATCAGTTTTAAGATTACTTCGGAAGAATACGACAGTACTATCGAAGATCAGCTAAAGCTTATGTACGATGCAGTGAAGACCTTAGGCGATATTGACAAGGCCCTCGTATTCCTCTATCTGGAAAATAAAAATTATCGGGAAATAGCCGAAACACTGGGTATAACCGAAGTAAATGCCAGAGTAAAAATGAACAGAATTAAAGAAAAGTTAAGAACCATATTGAACCCGTAAAATTATGGATCAACTAGAAGCATTAAAAAAAGAGTGGCAATCTCGGGAGCAGGAATTTCCAAAATTTACCTCCAAAGAGATCTATTCTATGTTATTGAAGAAATCGTCTTCGGTACTCAAATGGATCGTTGTAATTAGCCTATGCGAAATAGCATTTTGGACGGTCCTTGCCTTCTTTATCCCTGAGTCCAGTAAGGATTTTAACAATGAAATGGGGTTGAAAACAGTATTTATGATTATCAATATTGTAAACTATGCCATTTTTGTAGCTTTTATATACCTCTTCTGGAGAAATTATCAAAAAATACAGGTAACTCAGACCGTGAAATCGCTCATGGCCAGTATTCTTCGAGCCAGAAAGACCGTTCATTATTTTGTGTATTACAATATTGGAGTAACAGCCTTGTTACTTATTGGGATCAATACCTATTATTATTTCAATAAAGAGAAGTTGGCAAGTATACTGCAACAGGATGGTACCTTTGGAACTTTACCTGCCGAAACCTTCATTGGGTTTAACATAGTCGCAGGGGCCATACTTATTGGTCTGTTGATGTTGTTCTATTTCTTGCTGTACGGATTCTTACTGAGAAGGCTGAAAAGGAATTATAAAGAATTGAAAAAGATTGAAGTATAGGGTGGCCGTCCACTAGATGGTTTATTCGTACCGAAAAGTTGGAAGGTCACATCACAACTCTTCTCTGCACCAACTACTAGTATCGCCATTGGCGTTGCGCATTGAGCTCCTCTTCTGTCTTAAGTTCCTCCTGAGGGATTACTTTTAAAAAGGACGGATGCTGCTCGATGGCAAATTCTAACTTCTCAACGATCTCCTGCACCGTATCATTTTCGTAATCAATTTCTAACGGAGCCTTGATCTCCATGGATTGGAGAATTCCCTTTTTCTTTATACGCAGCCCTTTTCTATCGAAAGACCTTCTAAAACCATCAATCACCACAGGGACTACTAAGGGTTTATTCTTTTTAATGATATGGGCGGTTCCACGACGAATGGGCTTCCAGGGTTTTGTGGTTCCTTGCGGAAACGTAATCACCCAACCATCATTAAGCGCCGTAGCTATATTGCTTACATCGCTCATCTTAACCTGACGGTTTACTTCTTTCCCCTCAGACCTCCACGTTCGTTCAATACTAACGGAACCCGTATATGCCAAAATTTTAGGCAACAAACCCGAAGACATGGTCTCCTTGGCCGCCACAAAATAGATGTTCAGTTTTGGTTTCCACAGATAACCAATATTCTTGATGCTGTCCACCCGGCCACTGAGACTAGCATTAAAAACGTGGAACATAGCCACGACATCGGCAAAATAGGTTTGATGGTTAGAGACAAACAGAACATTGGTATCCGGGAGATTCTTAATGATCTCGCTACCTTCGATCTGCAATTGATTAAATCCTTTGAATCTTCGATGGGTCATTGCACCCAAAATTCGGATGAGCCATCGTTTTAGAAAAAGGATATGTCCAAAAGGATTCTTTTTAAAAAGCCCCATAATTGATTGTTGTTTCGATTGTGTCGTTCAGAAGTGTGTTCTGATTACAAAATCGGGCCTCAAATATACTAAATTTAAAGGGCTAAACCACTTCTTGAAGAATTTCCCGTACCTCATTGAGCATCATCGCCGTAGCCCCCCAAACAATATGTCCCTGAAGTTGAAAGGCCGGAACTTCGATCTTTTTTGCATAGCTGGTAGACAAGGTCTGTTTTACCTTCACTGCATCATTAAGAAACTCATGTAAAGGCACTTGAATGATAGCTTCCACCTCATCTTCCTGGGGAACAAACCGAGGTGTAGACGAGGTAATACCTAAATAGGGTTGCACGAAAAAATTACTGGGAGGAATATAGATCTCTGTGAGCTGTTTTAAAACGGACACGTCTTCACCCGGAACACCTACCTCCTCCTGTGTTTCACGAAGGGCAGTCTCCATCATGGATGGATCTTCAGGTTCTACCTTGCCCCCGGGAAAACCTACTTGCGCGGAGTGCACTCCCTTATACGTTTTCCGAAGGATCAAAACCATATACGTTTCTCCTTTATGAGAAGGATAAAATAAACACAGTACGGCGGCCTGTTTGGCATTCTTCATCTCTCGGGCCTTTTGCTTCAATTCGAGCAGGCGTTCAATGGGTGCCATTTTAAGATGAAAAGCCTCACCGGGAAGTTCCATTTTTTTTATTTTTACAATTCTTTGTTCAAATTCAGAAAACTGCATTGATGAGATTTGCGTTATTATTGATTTTCGTTTTTTGCCTCGCCCTAGCGAGTTGTGAAGATAGAAAAAAGACTTCCGAAGAAAAAACAGAAGCACCAAAAGAAATCTCCCAGAACGACACTATTTCTAAGGTGCCTGCCAAGGATACCAAAGAAGTAACGGAAGTGACCTATCCGAAGATCACAGATGAGAATGTAGTTGAATTCTTGACTGCCTATGGCAAAGAAAACCCCGAAACCCAGGTGAGGATCAAAACGCAACACGGAAGTATTGAACTCGAACTATTTGAGCACACTCCTTTGCACCGTGCCAATTTTATCTATTTAGTGAAGCGCCAGTATTTCGACAATACCTTCTTTCACAGAATTGCACCGGGTTTTATCATTCAAGGAGGAAACAGTGACCTCCCCTCTACTCCGGAAAAACGGGCCGAAATTGGAAAAGGTTATCGGCTACCTGCAGAGATTACCCCTAGGAACAAACACCGATACGGCAGTCTTTGCGGTGCTAAAGAATATAGAGAAAACCCGGATAAGAAATCGGCTCCCTTCGAATTCTACATCTTTATAGGAGAACCCCGGCAAGCCAATCATTTAAATGGGGACTATACCATCTTTGGAAGGGTTTCCAAGGGGATGGATGTGGTGGAAAAGATCGCCAACCTTCCGGCCTCGGAAGATGAATGGCCCTTGCACAACGTATATATTTCGGCAGAGATCATAGAATAATCTTTCATTTCAAAATAGCATAAAAACACTTTTCCATTCATTTCTTACGAATTTGAAATAAGGCATTACGCCTAAACATTCTGTGTTGTTCACTATATCATTTACTCGGATTTTTACTTCTGAATATGGGAGGCGACCGTCCCATTGAAAAAGAAGTAACCTTTAAAAATTCACGAAATCATGAAAAAAGTAGTAGTAGCCTTAGCGGCTTTCGGTTTATTTCAAACCGCACAAGCACAATTTGCAGACAGTTTTACCAACCTCGTTAGTACTCAAGAGTATGGAACCTCATTGGAGTTTGATATGAACAATGACATCTCCGGCATGCAGGCCTATCGATTTATTACGCAAACCAATAAAACCCTTCAATTTCAAGCCCGTAATCTCTTTGGATGGACCACCGCAATGACCTATACCGGGAATAAAGTTGGAGTGGGTACAACGTCTCCCCGATCTATTTTCGATGTGGGAGGTACCGCCTATGCCAATAAACTCATTTTGGATAGTTCGGGTTCCGGAGCCCAACTTCAAATTGGCCCTGCGGTTTCCCAGAATGACAGAGTGATGAACTTTTTGGTGAGTGGTACTTATTCGGGCTTCGATTTTATGGACACCAACGGAAATATTCGTTTGGACTATGATATCAACACCACCTATTCTAACTTTGGAATGAAGGATCATAATGGCATTGAAATCTTCAAATTTGCTAATGAACCCGGTTTTGATTCTTATCTACACCTTCCGCTACCTCAGTCTAGAATTGTGGTTGGAGCATCTGGAGGATATCGCTTCAGTGAGGGTCATAAGCTAGTCATTAAAAACGGGGATGCCTTAGTGGAAGGAGATGTTGTGGCAGAAGGAAACCTTACAACAGAAGGAAACTTAATAGCAGAAGGAAATGTAGGCATCGGAACTTTGAATCCGGATGCCAAACTTGCCGTGAAAGGAGATATTCACTGTGAGGAAGTACGAGTGGATCTCAATGTTCCTGCAGATTATGTATTTGAAAAGTACTATCTGGGTTCCTCATCGCTCAAAGAAGATTATACCATGCCTACCTTGGAAGAGGTTGCCAAATTTACCGAGGAAAATCATCACTTACCGAACATTCCATCGGCTACCGAGATTCAAGAAAAAGGACTTGATGTAGGTGAAATGACTAATCTTTTACTTCAGAAGATCGAAGAGCTCACATTGTACACCATTGAGCAAGAGAAACGTATCAAGGAACTTGAAGCGAGTTTATCTAAAAAATAATCATTATGGATTTTACAAATGTAACAAAATTCATCTGCGGGTTATTCATGATTCTGACCATGTCAGGAGCAGCGCAAGTAGTAACCATATTTGATATGCAGTATGATAACGGCACCCCCATACCACTAGGCGGCACTATCGAAGTGGAAGAAGGTGGACAGGTAGGAATTTCCTTCGTCGTGCTTGTGGATCAGCTAGATCAGCAAGGCGGAACTTTACGGGTGTTTACACAACCCGAGGCAACATTTCCAAGAGTACAACGAGCATCCACAACGGTTTTTTCTGGCCAACATTCTTTTAGCTGGACCGTAAGTCTTACCGTTCAATCAAACTGGGTGAATCAAAATGAAACTGGATTACTATTCGCAGAATTTGAAAAAGTGGGAGGTCTTACCTATTTAAGTGGAGATTACTTTATCGATGTAATAGAAAGTACGGAATGTACGTTGTCGTACCCTTCCGGCAGAACGACTACAAACATCACCAGCAATAGTGCTACGGTAAATTGGAACACTGTTTCCGGAAATTCAGGATACAATTCGGAGTACAGGCAATCTGGCAGCAGTAGCTGGACTACTATCAGCACTAGTAGTTCGAGTACCTCACAGAATATATCGGGACTTTCCTCAAGTACAAGCTATCAATGGCGCGTTCGGACACGTTGTTCTAATGGAGAATACGGAGATTGGAGCCCGACGGTTGGTTTTACCACCTCCGGGACTTGCAGTTTGCCTGCCGTTACTGGACTATCTTCAACTAACGTAACGGATATTAGCGCAGATATTTCTTGGAATAATCTCTCAGGTGCGAGTTCGTATCAAGTACAACAAAGAGTTTTGCCAGGGGGTTCCTTCGTAACGGTCCTATCAAATTTTACCGGAACTTCCAGTACTTTAAGTAATTTAAGCCCGGAAACTTCTTATGAATGGAGGGTTCGAGGAAGGTGTTCGAATGGGATATATACCAGTAATTGGAGTAACCCTGCAACGTTCACTACTGAACCGGAATGTGTATTTGATCTGCCCATTACAGAAAATGTGAATGCCGGGGAAACCGATATTGAAGATGCCGAGAATAGCATCACCGCTACCAACATCATTTTCAACAGCGGGACCGCTGAGTATGATGCTGGTAATATCGTAATTCTCAGTCCTGGTTTTAGAGCAGAGTCCGGATCTCAATTCAGAGGGTATATTGATGGCTGCACGCCACCGGGACCTAAAGGAATATCGAAATCGGCTACAACCGATCCGATAGTTCCTTCTCTTGACGATGTCAAGAAACTTTCCGTTTACCCCAACCCCACCAAGGGGATGTTTGCCCTTGAAAGCAAGGATGAACTTCAATCCTGGGAAATTACCAATCAATTTGGTTCCCTATATCGCAAGGGAGAGGCAGATTTAAAAGATGGAAAGAAAGCAGAAGTTAACATTAGCGACTTCCCTACCGGGGTCTATTTCCTGAAGGCTACCTTCAAGGATGGAGAAGTCCTTATGAAAACCGTAATCAGGGAATAAAAATTTTCCATAATAGAAGTTAGTTAATAGTTAGAAGCAGCCGGTGATCCAAAAATCATCGGTTGTTTTTATACTGAAGATTTGCCATAAATACTGGGCAGGGACAAATTGAATATCACCGCCAACAATCGTACAGAGATCACGATGGCTCCGGAGATAATGACCACAAAATCCTGAGACAAAGTGGTTTTTAGCAATAAAAAATAAGCCAAGCCTCCCAAAATGCAAGCGGTTGCATAGATATTCTTTCTAAATATCACCGGAATCTCATTGCATAGAATATCACGTATCACACCCCCAAAACAGGCAGACATCGTCCCCAGTGCTACACAAATAAGTGGCGGAAAATTCGCTTCGATCCCCTTCTCTACTCCCACCACTGTGTATAGAGCAATTCCAATAGTATCGAACAAGAAAAGAGACTTTCGCACATAATTAAGATACTTCCTAAAGATCACTGCCAGTAGAACAGCTCCAGCGATCACATAGACAAAGGTAAGGTCTCGCATCCAGGTAATGGGTGCATCGATGAGTACATCTCTTAGGGTACCTCCTCCCACAGCAGTTACAAAGGCAATGATAAAGATCCCAAAGGGATCCATTCGCTTCTTCATGGCCGTAAGTGCCCCTGAAACTGCAAAGGCAATGGTCCCTAATATATCGATAAGAAGAAATAGGCTCACATCTGTTGGGTGTAATAGTTGTAATCCTTGAGTACCTTGTCGATGAATGCTATCGGTTTTTCTTCGGGCGTAATCTCCATCACCTTAGACACCTTTTCAGAGAGCCTTAGGATAATATTGTGATTTCCGTTGGATCGGGCCTGATTGTATACTGTTTTTATGGTTTGTATTTCGGCATCGGTAAAAATGGTGACCTGCGCATAGGTAGGTTTGTAATCATCGGGAAGGTCCATTAATAGGGTTTGTTCAAAACCTACGGTCTTCTTCTCAGAGATTACTGTAGTCCGCCCCGCTATATCTCCCAGTCGCTGTCCCCTGCCATTGAACATAATAGTAATGAATGCAACGGCTCCTCCCGCCAGGGTAAAATCTATGATCCGCAACAACCACCGCAATAAATAATTGGAAAAGGCCGGTTTTGAACCATCCAATTTTACCACCCGCAACTTCATCGCCGCCTTACCGGGTGTGCGTCCATCCCAAAAGGTTTCCCAAAGTAGATGATACAGAAATATGGGAAGACCTATGGTCATAATAACAATAAAGAACAAATCGTCTTCAAGGTCGATCGCTGCAAAAAGTATGGCAATAAGGATATAATATGTGATAAGTATGACAACATCAATGAGGTAAGCCAGTATTCTTTCACCAACTCCGGCAACATTTTGAGCTATGGTTACATTTTGAGCGGTTTCTATTTGAAAATTATCCATTAAATCTGTTTCTTTGAGGCTGACCAACTTCTAAACCATGCGAGAAGCGGCTTTTGCCAAGCAAAATAAGGATAAATGGATAAAATTTGAAAGTGTTCTTCGGAATAATGTTCAAATTTCACCCGATGACCTTAGCGCACTATATATTGAAATAACGGATGATCTGAGCTACGCCCAGACCTTTTACCCCAAGAGCAACACCCTCCAATATCTCAATGGTCTGTCTGTTTTGGCGCATCAAAAGATTTATAAAACCAAAAGAGAGTCGAGAAATCGATTGATCACCTTTTACACCAAAGAATTTCCCTTATTCTTTTCTCAATACCACAAACAGCTCCTCATTGCATTTCTCACTTTCGCCTTATTTACCATCGTAGGTGCCTATTCGGCAGCTTCAGACGGAGATTTTGTTCGATTGATCCTTGGAGACGGTTACGTAAACATGACACTAGACAACATTGAGCAAGGAGATCCCATGAGGGTGTATAAGGAAATGAACGAAATGAATATGGCCCTGGGAATCACCATTAATAATATTAGAGTAGCTTTGCTAGCCTTTGTATTTGGTATTTTCTTAAGTCTTGGCACCTTGTTTATCATGATGCGAAATGCCATCATGCTCGGGTCGTTTCAATACTTTTTCTATGATAAGGGCCTCCTGTGGGAATCTGCCCGAACTATCTGGATCCATGGCACCATCGAAATATCGGTTATTATCATTGCCGGTTGCGCCGGATTGGTACTGGGCAATGGCCTGCTATTCCCGGGTACCTATACCAGGCTTCAATCCTTTGTGAAGGGGGCTAAAGATGGACTCAAGATATTAATGAGCACCATCCCATTTTTCATTATCGCCGGATTTCTGGAGGGATTTGTAACCAGACATACGGAAATGCCGGATTGGCTGGCCATTTTGATCATTGGAGGTTCCCTGTATCTCATTTTATTTTACTACCTAATCTATCCCATTAAATTAAAAAGAAAATATGAACGAACTCATACAATTTAAGAAGCAACGAGACCTCGGCGAAATACTTACCGATACTTTCAAGTTTATTCGCCTAAATTTCAAACCTTTATTTGGTATGGTATTCAGACTGGCGGGGCCTGCGTTGTTGCTCATGGTCATCTCCTTTATTTATTACAATCAAAGTTTGATGAATTCCATGGGAGGGGGATATTATGACAATCCTTTTTCATTGGGTGTCATTGTGGCTATTCTACTTTTATTGATCTGCGGGATTGCTTATTATTCCCTGTTATATGGGACCATACTTCATTATATCAAATCCTATGTAAATAATAAAGGCGAAGTAAAACGTGAAGAAGTGGTTCAGGGTATTCGGCAGAATTTCTGGAGCATCATAGGAGTAAGCATCCTGGTCGGGCTCATTTCGTTTGCCGGATTTGTCCTTTGCTTTTTCCCGGGTGTTTATTTTGCGGTTGTCCTCCTCTCGGCCTATGCCATTCATATCTATGAGAAAAGAGATGTTACCGATTCTATAAGTCATTGTTTTCAGCTCATCAAGGGAGAATGGTGGATCACCTTCGCCACCATCCTGGTCATGGGTATCATCTATTATATTGTCGTTTTGATCGCACAGGTGCCCCAGTGGATCTATTTCTTTGCCAGAGGATTTACCATGGCCGATCAATTTTCCATGGATCCAACAGAAATGTTCGATTGGGGAAGTACTATCTTAAGTGCAGTGGGAATGGTTGTTCAGTACTTAATGCAGAGCTTACTCGTAATAACTTCGGCCTTTATTTATTTCAATTTAAACGAAAAGAAAAACTTTAGTGGGACCATGGAAACCATTGAAACCCTAGGTAATCGCGAGGATGAAATTATTTAAACTGCTCTTCTTCTTTCTCCTCATTTTCCCTTTGGAAATGGTATCTCAGGATTCACCTCCTGAAGTTCGGTACGATCAAAGTTCCGAGGTTCAGCCCATTTCCTTTGATGAAGAAAGCATTAATTCTTTAAAGAAGAACGATGATTATGACTATACGGAGTTAGAGGATACCGAGTCTACCTGGGACCGTTTCAAGGCATGGCTGGGGAGAATATGGAGCAAATTCTGGACTTGGCTTCTCGGGGATTATGAAGCGAGCGGGTTTTGGTCTTTTATCATCAAGACTATTCCCTACCTGATTATTGCTGGTATTATCGTCTTTATTATTTGGCTGTTCATAAGGCTCAACCCGGGAGCAAAATTGTTACAAAGCAAAGAGGCTCCACAAGCTTTCTTTACGGAAGAAGAGGAAATTGTTAGATCTAAGGACATTCATAAACTCATACAAGAGGCTCTTGAGAATAAAGATTTCCGCCTGGCAGTTCGATATTATTACTTACTTATCCTTCGAAAACTAACCGAAGGTGAGCTAATAGCCTATGAATTTGACAAGACCAATACCGACTATATTTCAGAGATCGTTTCTAAGGAACTAAATAGACACTTCAGAAAAGTAACAACCCTGTACGATTATATCTGGTATGGTAACTTCGAAGTGACCCATGAAGATTATAAGAAGGCGCAAGTAACCTTTAACCGATTAGAACAACAAATAGATACGGGATTTGAGTAAATTTCAAAAAATAGTGTTTTTGGGCTTCCTTATTGCCGTTAGTGCTCTAGTGTACTTGGAGGCCACTAAGCCTGCACCTATTAATTGGTTCAAAAGCTATAATAACGAAGACAAGATTCCTTTTGGCACCAAGGCGCTTTACCAACTACTGGAAGGCTCGTTGGAAGACAAGATTATGGAGATCGATATTCCTCCCTATGAACAACTCCTCGACACTACATTTACAGGCACCTATTTATTCATAAACGACCAAGTTAATTTTGATGATGTGGAGCTAAATTCGCTGCTGGATTGGGTAGGAAAAGGAAATACCCTGTTCGTTTCGGCCAATTACCAGCCCGGTGATTTGCTCGACACCTTGAACATTGAAGCGGAAAATCTGGTTCGCCTCAACGAAATGAGATCTCAACCATTGCTTAACCTGGTAAATAATAGGTTAAAAAGTGAAAAGCCCTATCTATTTGACAGAGACGCTTCTGTTCGGCATTTTTCCGAAATAGACACCTTAGATCATGTAATTTTGGGAATTACTCAATTGTACAATGACACCCTGGAAATAAAAGATCCCAAGGCCAATTATTTGTTGGCTCCTTTTGGGGATGGGAATATATTTCTGCATAATCAACCGGAGATCTTTAGCAATTATTTTCTATTAAAGGAAAAGAATGCAGTACATACGCAAAACGTACTGTCATATATAAATAATGACACTACCGTATACTGGGATCGTCATTACAAATCGGGAAAGCGCATTGAACTTTCACCCCTCTACATTCTATTGAACAATAAATACCTGAAATGGGCTTATTACTTTGTCTTGATCGGTGCTTTATTATTCGTTTTGTTTGAAGGTAAGCGAAAACAAAGAAGTATTCCTATCATTACGCCTCCCAGAAACAGAACTTTTGAATATACGAGGACTATTTCCGGAATGTATTTTCGAAAAAAGGACTATACCAATATTGCCAACAAACAGATCGTATTGTTCTTTGAATATATAAGAACGCATTGGAGGGTTCCTACGGAACGTATCGACAATCAGTTCATGGTCTCCGTCGCCTCGCGAAGCGATAATACGCTGGAAGCCACAAAGTCATTGTTCGGATTTCTGGAAAGGATTCAAAAGAGACAGAATGTGAGTCCGAACGACCTTATAAAACTAAACAAAGAAATTACCGCATATAAAAACAAATCGCATGGAAACGCCTGAAAACCAAAATGAAGAATTACAATTTAGCAATCGGATTCCACTAGAGGAATTGAAAGAGAACGTGTCCCGTATAAAAACCGAATTGGGAAAGATCATCGTCGGGCAGGAAGATTTTATCGAATTGCTTATCGTTGGCCTTCTGGCCAATGGTCATTTACTCATAGAAGGAGTTCCTGGAATCGCAAAAACCATAACGGCCAAACTTTTTGCGAAGACCATAAAAACCGAATTCAGCAGGATCCAATTCACACCGGACCTCATGCCGAGTGACGTGTTGGGGACTTCTGTGTTGAATATGAAATCGTCTTCTTTCGAATTCAAAAAAGGCCCCATTTTCTCGAATGTCGTTCTCATTGATGAGATCAATCGTGCGCCGGCAAAAACTCAGGCAGCCCTTTTTGAGGTTATGGAAGAAAGACAGATCACCATAGATGGCCACCAATACAAAATGGACTATCCCTTCCTGGTGTTAGCTACTCAGAACCCTGTAGAACAAGAAGGTACCTATGCGCTTCCGGAAGCACAGTTGGACCGATTCTTATTTAAGATTAAAGTAGGGTATCCTACCTTAGAGGAAGAGGTCATCATTCTAAAAACTCATCACGACAGAAAACTAGCGGTTCCAACCGATGCTGTGAATGAGGTCATGAGTACGGATAACCTGAAAAAATTTAGAGCTCAGGTACAGGAAATCCTTATTGAGGAGAAGATCTTCAACTACATTGCCCAGATCGTGGATAAGACCCGAAACCATCCCCATTTATACCTGGGAGGCTCTCCTCGGGCGTCTCTAGCCATCATGAACGCGGCCAAAGCCTTCGCAGCCATAAATGGGAGGGATTTTGTGACTCCGGAAGACGTAAAGAGGTCCCTGGCTCCAGTATTGAGACATCGTATCATTCTTTCTCCTGAACGGGAAATGGAAGGAATGACACCCGAAACTGTGATAGACATTATAGTACAATCCATTGAAATTCCGAGATAATTGATTCGCTTCTTTAAATCCTTATATCTAACCGCACGTTTTTTCTACGTTCTTACTGCGATTTCGATCCTCTTTCTACTATCGAATTGGTGGCACGGACTTTATGGAATTGTTTGGATCCTGGTATTAGGATGGGCGGTGATCATACTCCTTGAAATCAGTATGCTTTTTGCCTCTAAAGGATTTGAAGGAAAACGCAATTTGCCAGACCGATTTTCAAATGGCGATGAAAATCCGGTAAATCTATTGCTCACCAACCGTTATGGATTTAAGACGAAAATAGCGGTGATCGATGAGCTCCCGTTTCAATTCCAAAAGCGAGATTTTATCAAGCAGGCTACCATGAATGGTAAAACCAGAAACACCTTGCAATACTATGTTCGGCCTGTAGATCGAGGGGAATACGTTTTTGGAAAGATGAACTGCTATGTAAGTTCCGTGATTGGCCTGGTAAAACGACGCTTCGTGTTCGATAATGAACAAATGGTAAAGGTGTACCCTTCGTTCATTCAGATGAAAAAATACGACTTTCTCGCCATCGATAACCGACTCACCTCTTTTGGTCTTAAGAAAATACGAAGAATTGGATATACCATGGAGTTTGAGCAGATCAAAGATTATGTGGTGGGAGATGATGTAAGAACTGTGAATTGGAAGGCAACGGCCAAACGCGGTCAGCTCATGGTGAACCAATATCAGGATGAAAAGATGCAGCCGGTATACTCTATCATCGATTCCAGCCGTATCATGAAAATGCCTTTTAACGAACTTAAACTTCTGGATTATGCCATTAATAGTTCCCTGGCCTTTTCAAACATTGCCTTAAAAAAGGGGGATAAGGTGGGAGTAATCGACTTTTCCAATGTCATTGGTAACTATTTGCCCGCTCAATCGAAGAAAACGCATCTCAATGTAATCCTCGACACCCTATACAATGTAGATACCAAGTTCCTGGATTCCGATTATGGAAAATTGTTATCCTTGGTGAAAAGAAATATCACCCATAGAAGTTTACTATTATTGTATACGAACTTCGAACACATCTCGTCCTTAAAAAGACAACTCCCCTATTTGCAAGCCATAGCAAAGAAACATGTGCTGGTGGTTATTTTCTTCGAAAATACAGAACTTCGAGCCCTAAGCGAGCAAGAGGCTACTACGGTTTCGGATATCTTTGACAAGACCATCGCCCAACAATTCGAATTTGACAAAAAGATCATGGTGAAGGAACTTCAGCAAAGAGGCATTCAAACCATACTTACGGCGCCGGAAGACCTCACCGTGAATACGATCAACAAATATTTGGAGATCAAGGCAAGAGGGATACTCTAAGTAACAAATTCAATACTCAGTCGTCTCTACAATATGACGAGACGATCCCTTATTGAAAACCTGAAAAGTCGTAGCATCTTTCGAATATTCTACTGGTTCCTTAAAATTTCGCTTGGACTGGGTTTCGTTATATCCGGATTGCGTAAGATGCCAGGGGTCAAGTTTACCCAAATCTCCACGGACAACCCTATTGGACTATTCTTTGAAGGAATGTATGTTACTGGCTTCTATTGGAATTTTATAGGCTATTATCAAATAGTAGTGGGAATACTGTTGATGAGTCCCTGGTTCAATCGGCTCACACCGTTGCTCCTACTTCCCGTAAGTTTTAATATTTTTCTGGTTTCAGCCTCCTTACAAATGACAGGCACTCCTATCATTACCCTCTGTATGCTTTTAGGCAACTGCTTCCTTATTGCCTGGCATTATGAAAGTTACCAACCTCTATTCAAAATAAAGGCTTAAAACAACAATTCGGTATTCAAAAAGGACAGTTCGGTCCTTTTCTTTTCAATGGATGATGATTTCTTTTCACTTTTGAAGTGTTCAAATCAAGTAAAACACTTTAAACTTTATCATATGAAAACGATCATCTTAACACTAGCACTAGCCATTTCAACCTTCGTAGCAAAAGCTCAGGCAGATACAGAAGCCATATCCGAAGGAACCACCATCACCGTCACCGTACCCGTACCCAGTGATGAGGGAAGTGTCCTTTTCGGGCTTTATGACGAAAACACTTTTATGAAAGCAGCTCCCATTCAAAGCCTCGAAAGTGAGATCAAAGATGGCAAAGCTGTAGTCACATTTACGAATGTTACTCCAGGAACCTACGGAATTACTCTTTTCCACGACAAGAACGGCAATAAGACCATGGATTTTGAACCCAACGGAATGCCTAAGGAAATGTACGGTGTATCTAACAACGTTATGAACACCATGGGGCCACCACAATGGAGTGACGCAAAATTTGAAGTAGCAGATCAACCACTGGAACTCGATATAAGAATGTAGGAGTTCATTCTAATATCGAAAACCGAAAGCCAGAAGTGTAAGACTTCTGGCTTTTTTTTAAACTATAGGCATACTCTTAAATAAGTCGACCCTCAATAGATTTTATCAATACAAAGACGTATCTTTGTGATAAACAACAAACCAATGACTATTACCCAATTGAAATATGTTCTGGCCGTGGCCGAAAATCAGAACTTCACCAAGGCTGCAGAGAAGACCTTCGTCACTCAGCCTACATTGAGCATGCAGATACAGAAATTAGAAGAGGAACTGGACATACTCATATTCGACCGAAGCAAAAAACCCATTGAGCTTACATCGGTTGGTAAAAAGATTGTGAATCAGGCCAAGAATATTGTAAATGAAGCGGATAGAATGCAGGATGTCGTGGATCAAGAGAAAGGATTCATTGGAGGAGAGTTCAGACTAGGTATTATTCCTACGGTCATGCCTACCCTGTTGCCTATGTTCCTTAAAACCTTTGCTGTGAAATATCCCAAAGTTCAGTTAAAGATTGAGGAATTGGCCACAGATGAGATTATTGGAAAGTTAAATGAAGGGCACATAGATGCTGCTATAGCCGCAACACCACTACACCAGGATAAGATCAAGGAACGGCCTTTGTATTATGAACCTTTCGTAGGATACATTCCTGAAGGCCACAGGTTATATGCAAAAGATAAAATAGAAAGTAAGGACCTTGAGATAGAAGATATTCTACTCCTGGAAGACGGTCATTGTTTTCGAGATGGTGTAATCAATTTATGTAAGGCGTCAAAACTAAATGGAAATGACGCATTTCAGCTGGAAAGTGGCAGTTTTGAAACGCTTATCAAATTGTCCCATGAAGGCCTGGGAATGACCCTCTTACCCTACCTTCACACCCTGGATGTCCCGGAAACAAGAAAAATGCACCTCCGCTACTTCCAGGAACCATCTCCGGCGAGAGAAGTGAGCATTATCTACAATAAAAGCGAGTTAAAAATGCAGATCATCAATGCTTTGTATGATCTCATTGCGGGAATCGTACGAGGGGCTATCCGCTTTCAGGATGTGAAGATCATTAGTCCTATTAAATAAGTAAGGCCTCCGTTTCCGGAGGCCTCAATTTTATTCTTTTAAATAGATTAAACACTGATTTAGTTGGGGATTCTGCTGGATGAGCGAGTTGACCCAGATTCTTAGTTCCTCGATTTCATGAGGAAGTAATCTCTTCATAGCCTTCTTCAACTCTTTGCAGAATAGATTTACATCAAAACTTACTTTGTTCAAAACAGCTTTGGTGTAATCAAACATTGCTCTAGCCATATTACAAATTAGGGTTCGGTTACGTAGTTTTAATTATAGGCGTGAGGTTTATTAATTAACACTACAATATAACTAAAAAAAATCAAACAGATTTTACGTTGTTAATAAATACCATAGTTAAAGTATGTTAAAACCCTCCATCTCCGTCTAACAAATCTCCCAATCCTCCTAGTATACTACCTTCGCCTTTGTCCTTTCCACCTCCTCTGGGAGCGGCCGCCCAGACTCGATTGGCCAATCGGCTAAAGGGTAACGACTGAATGTAAACGGTCCCGGGCCCGGTTAGCGTGGCGAAGAAGAGACCTTCTCCTCCAAACAATGTGTTTTTTATCCCGCCCACAAATTCGATATCATAGTCGACGGTCTGGTCGAAACCAATGATACATCCCGTATCTACTTTCATCTTCTCTCCGGGGGCCAACTCTTTTACGGCGGTGGTCCCGCCCGCATGTACAAACGCCATTCCATCCCCCTCCAGTTTTTGCATGATGAATCCTTCTCCCCCGAAGAGACCACGTCCTAACTTCTTCGAAAACTCAATCCCGACAGAAACCCCTTTTGCGGCGCACAGAAATGCGTCTTTCTGGCAAATAAATTTATTCCCGAATTTGGCCAGGTCTACGGCAATGATCTTTCCGGGATAAGGAGAAGCAAAGCTTACTTTCTTTTTTCCCATACCGGTATTATAAAACGCGGTCATAAATAAACTCTCTCCTGTAAGTAGCCGTTTTCCCGCACCAAAGATCTTTCCGAGAACACTATTGTCTTTTTTCGAGCCGTCGCCAAAAATGGTCTCCATTTCAATGCCCTGATCCATCATCATAAAGCTTCCCGCTTCGGCCACTACCCCTTCGTTCGGGTCCAGTTCAATTTCTACATATTGCATTTCCTCACCGTAAATGGTGTAATCTATTTCGTGTGCTGTCATAAATATTAGGTTTATTTGTTGATTCGTTTATTTGTTGAAGTGAACCAACATTCGTTACAGGCAAAAGGTGTTTGCAGGAGATTTGTACCGAAAGCATTAACGAAGAAACAGATCAACTTTTCTTTTTAACGGTCCATTGGAACTCAAACCTGGAAACGAGATCTCCCTGGGTGTCTACTCCCTCTGCGGTCATCCAACAGGTCTGTCCTTCCCCGGTTTCCAATGTTCTCTGAATAGCTTCTTTAATGGCCAGGCCATCATTACAAGTAAAAGTGATACGCCCTTTGGCCTTTTTTGAAAACGTAGCTTTATTATTTGCCACCAACATAGAAACCCTGGCTCCACTGTCGCGGATACAGGACATAACCAGTGCCCCCGTGCTCAATTCGGCTGCCATACCCTGAACCGCCCAGAACATGGAGTTGAATGGGTTCTGATTGATCCATCGATGCTTCACCGAAGTAACACACTGTGCTTCAGAAATTGATCTTACCCGCACCCCGGTGAAATAAGCCGACGGTAATTTGAATAAGGTAAACTTGGTTATGTCCTGTATCCGCGACAGTGGAGCCAGGGTTTCTATGTTGGTGGCAAATAATAAAGCTA
>JBCBDM010000058.1:0-18947 GCA_038529705.1 Bacteroidota bacterium | reverse complement strand
GTAGTTTGGACGGAGTGATCTCTCTATCGTCTTCTGCGGTATAATTTGAAATGGTCACTTCCTCATCCTCAGGAATGATGGTGTAGATCTTACTTCCATCGAACATACGGGTGGTGCCCAGCATATTCAACAGGTACTTGTCGCCCTGTATGGAAACGTTGCCACGGGTGTCCTGATTGACACCTTCTTTGGAATTGTTCAAATTCCATTTAAAGTCAATTACAATGTTATTGTAGCCCTTCACTTTGGTCGAAACCTCGTTCAGCAGGGATTTAGCACTTTGAGCTTGCGCAAAAGAGATGCTACAGATGGCCAGGAGTAACACTACTAATTTCTTCATCTTCTTAATTGTTGTTTTCGTTGTCTAAAAGTTGGTTTAATGCTTCAATGGTCGGAACGAGTACTTGCCGTGCCTTGCTACCTTCAAAAGGGCCCACCACACCAGCGGCTTCCAATTGATCGATCAAACGGCCGGCTCTGTTATACCCCAATTTCAGCTTTCTCTGTAAAAGAGACGCAGAACCTTGTTGCGCCATGACCAGAACTTCGGCAGCTTCGCGGAAGAGTTTATCTCGTTCTTCAACACTTATATCAAGAGTTGTGCCACCTTCTTCACCCACGTATTCGGGTAGGAGGTGAGCATCTGGGTACGCCTTCTGGGAGCCAATGTATTCTGTGATATCAGCCACCTCGGGAGTATCTACAAAAGCGCATTGGATTCTGGTAAGGTCATTCCCTTGAGTGTACAACATGTCACCTCGTCCGATCAACTGGTCTGCACCACTATTGTCCAGGATAGTTCGGGAATCTATCTTACTGGTTACCCTAAAGGCAATACGAGCCGGGAAGTTGGCTTTTATAATCCCGGTAATTACATTTACCGAAGGACGCTGGGTTGCAATGATCAAATGAATTCCGATAGCACGTGCTAACTGCGCCAGACGGGCAATAGGTGTTTCTACTTCCTTACCGGCTGTCATTATAAGATCTGCAAATTCGTCGATTACCAATACAATGTAAGGTAGGAACTTATGTCCATCATGCGGATTCAATTTCCGGGCCTTGAACTTAACATTATACTCTTTGATATTACGGCACATGGCATCTTTAAGAAGGTCGTAGCGCGTATCCATCTCGATACAAAGCGAATTTAAAGTGTTGATCACCTTGTTGGTATCCGTAATAATGGCCTCTTCGGTATCGGGCAATTTGGCCAGAAAATGTCGTTCAATTTTATTGAAAAGAGTGAGTTCTACTTTTTTGGGATCCACCAGCACAAATTTCACTTCCGCAGGATGCTTTTTGTAGAGTAGGGAGGTGAGGATGGCATTCAATCCCACCGATTTACCCTGTCCCGTCGCCCCTGCCATTAAAAGATGGGGCATCTTGGCCAGGTCCACTACAAAGGTTTCATTGCTAATGGTCTTTCCCAGCGTAAGTGGAAGTTCCATCTCGGCATTTTGAAACTTAGGAGAGGCAATGGCCGAACGCATGGAAACGATCTGAGGATTCTTGTTGGGAACTTCAATACCTATGGTCCCCCGTCCAGGTATGGGTGCGATAATTCGAATCCCTAATGCCGAAAGCGAAAGTGCAATGTCATCCTCCAGGTTCTTGATCTTGGAAATTCGTATTCCGGCCTCAGGTACGATTTCGTATAGCGTAACTGTGGGACCTACTGTGGCTTTGATATTGGCAATTCCAATTTTGTAGTTGTTCAAGGTCTGAACGATCCGATCCTTATTAGCTTCTAATTCTTCCTGATTAATGGTTATGCCTTGACCCCCTGTATAATCCTTTAAGAGTTCGATGGTAGGGAATTTATAATTACCAAGCTCAAGTGTAGGATCGAATTCACCGAAGTCCTCGACCAGTTTCTTAGATAAATTCTCAACGACTTCCTCTTCGACAGGAGCCGTTTCCACTTCCATGGTTACTTCGGGTTCTTCCTTCTTTTTTGAAGTTGGACCATAGAGATCGTTGACCGTTGTTTTTAGTGCGGGTTCTTCAATCTTGGGCTCCATAGCCGGTTTTACAACATCCATTTCTACTTCCGAGGGTTCTTTGATTAGGGTCTTCACAACATCCTTCTCGTAGTCGGTCTGTGTAACCACTTCCGAAGAGTCTGTTTCCGGATTGAAATCGGATTCAATTTCCTTCTTTGTTTTCTTTAGAGAAGAAGCCACTTTTTCTGGAGTCATCTTCAACCGAAGTACCAGATAAATGATGGCCAGGAAGGTCATTACCAGAATCGCTCCAATAAGCCCCATATAGTCTTGTAGAAGATCATTAATTTCAAAACCAACAACCCCACTCAATAGCGAGTTTGTATCACTGAAAAAACCAAAGAATACGGCTAGCCAAACCATAACTAAGACCCCCCAAAACCAGAAGCGAAGCAATTGTTTTTTTGCGTAGTCGAAAAAGAAGTAGATACCCGAGAGGCATATGAGGAACGCTAGGATAAAGGAAGAAATGCCAAATCCTTTATGAATGAAAAAATGACCCAGATTATTCCCTACAACAGTCAACCAGTTTTTTGTTTCTCCGTCCCTAGTGAAAGTTCCGGCCAAGCTTTGATCTGCTTCCCAATAAAAAAAATAAGACACAAAAGAGAAGAAAAGGGCCAGACCCAATAAAATGAAACCGCTACCCCAGATGATCTTTTGTTGTCGCGATATCGCAAAGGATATTTTCTTTCGAGGGGTTTTGGCTTTTTTGGTTTTTGTAGTCTTTTTTCTCGCCATCTACAGTTGGGTTGTCGTTGGGTAAAAATACAATTAGTTAACGTGTGAAGCTACATAAAATTTTAAAGTTATCCCCAATTTAAAACTTTGGAATGTAAATGATACAGGCGATGATCACAGCACCCACGGCGGCAAAGAAAACAGCTCCTGCAGCCACGTCCTTTATATATCCGATCTTGTCGTGAAAATCGGGATGCACAAAATTGGCGATTTCTTCGGCTGCCGTGTTGAGCCCCTCGATACTCATGACCAGGGCAATGGCAAATATTTGAAGAACCCATTCCGTAGCGGAAATATTAAAATAGAAACCCGCAATGGTAATTCCTATAGCAATTGCGGTTTGCACCTGTATACTGGGTTCGTTTTTAATAAGCATCCAGGCCCCCTTTATGGCATAGCCACAACCCTTGATACGTTTTCCTAGAAAGGTATCCCACATTAGAGTGCGTTTAAGGCTGCTTCGTAATTAGGTTCCTGACCAATTTCAGGGACCTGTTCGGTATACAATACCTGGTTGTTTTCATCCAATACAATCACCACTCGGGAATGTAATCCCGTAAAAGCACTTTTGGTAATCTCCAGACCGTAGTCCTTTCCAAAGCTTCCTTCCTTAAAGTCGCTGAGCATCTCCACATTTTCTATTCCTTCCGCAGCGCAGAAACGAGCCTGGGCAAAGGGGAGGTCTCTTGATATACAAAGCACTTTTGTATTGTCTAATTTTGCGGCTTCTTCATTAAACTTCCGTGCTGAGGCCGCACAGACTCCAGTATCAACACTGGGGAAGATATTTAATACTTTTCGGGTAGTACCATAATCGGATAAGGATTTTGACGATAGGTCGGTTGCGGTCAGTGTAAAGTTAGGAGCGATACTACCTTGATTAGGTAGATTTCCGTTGGTTTCGGCAGGGTCGCCGCCAAGAGTGATATGTGCCATTTTTTTCGAATTAATTAAGGATATAAAATTACGCATTCTGTTGCATTAAATGGGTATAGTTCTTAGGAAAAACAAAACCCCCTTCCATTTCTGAAAGAGGGCACTTAACCAACTTAACTTACTTATAAACCAATCTGGCGTTAGCCAGAATCAATCTAACTTTTAGTTGAGATGCTGACTCAAATATTCGGCAACTCCATCTCTATCTGCGTTCATTGCAGTAGCGCCTTCCTGCCAGTTGGCAGGACAAACCTCCCCGTTCTCCTGAACGTGGCTGTAGGCGTCGATCAAACGAAGGAATTCTTGTACATTTCTTCCCACGGGCATATGATTTACACTTTCGTGGAATACAGTTCCTTCTTCGTCAATCAAATAAGTAGCTCTGTAGGTTACGTTATCACCATCTACCATTAGGGCACCGGTTTCGTCATCGAACCTTTCATTGGTAACATCCAGAATGTCCAATTGCGAAGATAGGTTCCTATTGGTATCCGCAAGGATAGGATAAGTTACCCCTTGGATCCCTCCGTGATTCTTTGGAGTACTTAGCCAGGCAAAGTGTACCTCCGGAGTATCGCATGAAGCTCCTACCACAAGAGTGTTTCTTTTTTCGAATTCACCTATAGCTGCCTGAAAAGCGTGTAGCTCGGTGGGACAAACGAATGTGAAGTCTTTTGGATACCAGAAAAGGATTACTTTTTTGTTTTCCTTTTGGGCTTTCTCCACGATATTGATCTTTTCTGAAACACCCGATGCGCTGATTGCATCGACTGCTAAATTTGGGAATTTCTTTCCAACAAATGCCATGTATTAATTTTGTAAGGTTTCAACTTGTTTTTGCGGGTGCAAAAGTACGAATTCCCTTTCCGAAGAAAAAGCTGAAACCACTATTATTTAAAGAAATTTACAGGCACAAAAAAAGCCCGACTTCAGTATTTTGAAAATCAGGCTTTTCGCAATTATTAATTTCTTTTAGGCCATTTTCGG
Source organism: Bacteroidota bacterium (assembly GCA_038529705.1). Taxonomy (GTDB): domain Bacteria; phylum Bacteroidota; class Bacteroidia; order Flavobacteriales; family Flavobacteriaceae; genus Aureisphaera. The sequence continues at coordinate 14,277 of JBCBDM010000058.1, read as the reverse complement.
AGCAGCTTTTCTTATCATTTTGATCTTTATTCTGAAGGCTGCAAATAGCAAGGTCATAAAAGGACTGAGCCAGTTGAATATGGCATAGAAGAAATATTCTCCAACTCCCACACCCAAGACACCGCTTTGATAGGCCCCACAAGTATTCCAAGGAATCAATACCGATGTCACGGTTCCACTATCCTCTAAGGTTCGTGAAAGGTTTTGAGGGGCTAGTCCTTTATCTTCAAATGCCTTCTTGAACATCTTACCGGGTATCACGATCGCTAAATATTGATCTGAAGCAATTGCGTTTAATCCAAGACAACTGATTACCGTACTTGCGAAGAGCCCAAAAATACTTTGTGCTAATTTTAAAAGCTCTCTTGTGATTCTTGCCAAAGCACCGATAGCATCCATGACCCCTCCAAAAACCATAGCGCAGATAATAAGTAGTATGGTCCATAACATACCTTTCATACCACCGGCACTAAACAGGTCATTAATGCTTTCATTCTCAGTAGCAATGGAAGTATCAACAAAAATGGATTTAATGATTGCTACAGATCTGGAAGAAGCCAGACTGTCTAAAATTCCGGGTTGAAAGATAAAAGCAAATATCGCAGCAGAAACAACTCCCGCCGATAAGGCAATAAGAGGTTTCGTCTTTAGCAAAATTAGAGCAATCACAATAAGCGGTACAATAAACAACCAGGGACTTATATTGAAAGTACTGTCAATAGTAGCAAGCAGTCCATTGATATTAGCCTCCCCGGTAGTGTCTATGCTTGAACTAATAACACTAAAGACAATTAAGGCTATAATAATAGTTGGAACTGTTGTCCAGGCCATATACCTAATGTGTGTGAATAAATCGGTTCCGGCCATGGCAGGTGCCAGATTGGTAGTATCACTTAACGGAGACATCTTATCCCCAAAATACGCCCCGGAGATAACGGCTCCCGCTATCATTCCCCCATGGATACCCAAAGCAGTCCCAATTCCAATGAGTGCAATACCCACCGTAGCAGATGTTGTCCACGAACTGCCGGTGGCAATAGAAATTATCGCCGCAATGATAACCGAAGCCGGAAGGAAAATTTCCGGACTTAATACCTGTAAACCGTAGTAGACCATTGCAGGGATAATGCCACTAACCAGCCAAGTACCTGCCAGGGCACCAACGAGCAAAAGGATTACTATTGGAATAAAAACACTTTTCAGATTTTCCCATATTTCGGATATCATAGTGGTAATCCCCACCTTATTGAATAATCCAACAATGGCGGCAACTCCACCTCCAATCACTAAGATCAATTGATTGGTATAGGCCCCCAACCACTCTTGGCTTTCAACAAAAAAGATATTATAGGCCAAAAGGTTCATTAGGATCACCACTGGAATCAAGGCTTCCCACATGGAAAGCTCTTTGTTTTCAATGATCTTTTGTTCTTCAATCTCGAATTCAGATAAGTTTTCGTTGTCCTGCATGCTGGTGTTTTTATTTCAAATGTAATGTTACGACTTTGCTGAAAGTTGTGCAAATGATAAATCCTACTCCGAATTTGCAAAAAATAGCCTGGTTATGATCAATTTTTGCACCAGGTAGCAGTGCATTTCATCGATGATTTTCTAAAAATACGTACGGGATATACGTATATACACTGAGTTAAAATTGCACTTAATCGAATTTATTGGATAATTATCGAATATTTTACAAAGTGCTTGTAGGTAATGGATTACGTAGATAATTTTACAACTCAATTAGTAAAGCCCGAATTAATGAAGTACCTATACTGCGCCCTCGCTTTTTCATTTTTATCGTTTGGTACACATGCACAGGTGGGAATTGGAACTACCGATCCTAAATCCACCTTAGATATTCAAATTCCAAATACAGGGAGTCCATCAAATACGGATGGATTGCTTATTCCCCGCTTCGACGCAGTCCCCGCAACAGATCCGACAGATGATCAACATTCCATGCTCATGTATCTTACAAGCACTTCGGGCAGTTATAGCCCGGGCTTTCACTATTGGGACAAGGACAAAGGTCTCAACGGGCAGTGGGTTCCTATGGGCAGAGATTGGAAGATCGATGGGAACGAGGATGTTGTTAGTGGGACTCATTTCATTGGAACAACCATCGCCGAAGAAGTAGACTTTCGAGTGAATAATAAATTGGTAGGAAGGCTTACGGAACAAGGCCAGTTTGAATTGATGTCCGACGATAAAACGGTTTTAATCGGTTTTGAGGCCGGTGAGAACTATGATCCTGCAGGAACTACGGCCGAACAAAACGTATATATAGGTTACCAGGCGGCTAAGGCCTCTACCTCTGGAAGGGACAATGTAGCAGTTGGGGCTTTTTCCATGACCTCTAATACCACAGGTAATTTTAATGTTGGTGTGGGAGATGAGACCATGGAGAACAATACGACCGGAGATGATAATACGGCTTTGGGTAATGATGTATTGCGATCCAATACTACGGGCAACGGTAACACCGGAATTGGACGAGATGCGCTGCGCAGTAATCAGACTGCCAATAATAATACTGCCGTTGGATTGAATGCTTTGGACAGTGCGCGAAGTGACGATAATACAGCCGTTGGTTATGATGCCGGAGAATCGATTGTAAGTGGTACCGGAAATACAATGCTTGGATCGGGTACCGATGTGTCCAATGCAGCCATATCAAATTCGGTAGCTATTGGAATGGGTGCTACGGTAGCAAAATCGAATCAATTATGCTATGGAAGTATTACCGAAATTGATCAAGGTAATGCTGTTGTAGTAAACGCTTCAGACGGGCGTTTCAAATATAACGTGCAGGAAAATGTTTCCGGGCTGGAGTTTATTCAGGCCTTGAGGCCCGTTACCTATAACTTCGATGTGGAGAAGTACAATCAATTCAGAAAGAGTCCGAGTACTACTAAAAATTCCTCTGTAGTGGAATCAGGATTCATTGCCCAGGAGATCGAAGTGGCCATGCAGAAGACGGGATATAACTTTAACGGATTGGTGATACCTTCGGATACCTCTAAAGACAACTACAAAGTTTCCTATGCTACCTTCGTGGTGCCCTTGGTAAAAGCGGTTCAGGAACAACAAGAGGAGATTGAAACCTTGAAGGAAGAAATTGAAGAACTGAAAAAAGTAAAAGATGAAGTTGCCCAGCTAAAAGCACTGATGACAGAAATGTCGGCTTCAAAAAAATAATAATAAGACAAAAGTTGTTCAAATGGGTCGTTGTGCGACTCAATTAGTTTGATTAACCAAAACCATCGGTGGGGGCCGATGGTTTTTTTGTTAAATGCGGAAAATCCGTAATGAATTTAAAATGAGATTGTTATCTTTGAAATAACTGACTAGTCAATATTTCCTATTCTAAACCTCACGCTATGAAAAGGATCTATTTTTTAGTAGTTACGACTTTTTTTGCCCTCTCTAATTATGCTCAGGTAGGGGTTGGCACAACCTCACCAAGAGCGGCCCTTGAAATCTCAAATACCACCAATGGCGGCGTGCTCATACCCAAGTATGCACTAAGCGGAAATAATGATGCGACCACCGTAGTGAATCCTCAAGGGGGTGCGCTGGAAACCGGGACCCTAGTGTACAATACTACGGCAGTAATTGGGTCTAATGCCCTGGCAGAAGGCTTTGTGTTCTGGAACGGGACTTTGTGGAGCGAAGTATCCGGGACCACAACGACGACCGGCGGATCACAGATTATGTTACGGCGTTTTACGGCAAGTACCGTGAATGGTTCGGGAACCGTATTCAATTTTCCTGCAGAGTCCTTCAATACTATCACAGGTGCTTCCTATTCGGGTACTTCTCTCACTTTGCCTACAGGTGTTTATATTATTGAGTCCGACTTGAGACTCAATCAACGGGAGACCGTAGATTGGGGGATCCGTTTGGACGGATCGGAAATCGCTAATAGTATTCGCGGATCTGCAAGTTCTGAGAATTTTAATTCCAATGCAGGTGAGTCTAACCAGGTCGCCATGTTCGAGATAACGTCAGCGACGGGCGTTATTGACTTTCAGGTATTTTTTAACTCCGGAGGTCTGTCCAGTGCGGTACTGGCCAGTCAATGTTACCTTAAAGTAGAGAAAGTGAACTAGCTGTTTCCAATACGCCTACCTCGGTCATACATTGTTTCATCATTTGATAGGTGCGTTCAATGTCGTTGTCCAGTCCAATGGAAAAACGAATAAGCCCATCTGTCAATCCCATTTCTACCTGCTCCTCCTCAGGAATTTCGCTAGAGGTCGATGTTCCCGGAGCACTGAATAAGGTCTTATAGAATCCAAGGCTCACCGCCAGATACCCGAGATTCCTATGCTGCATTAATTCCATAAGTTCATTGGCTTTGTCCAGACTACCTACGTCTATAGTAAGCATTCCTCCAAATCCATATGCCGAATTCATCATGCATTTGTATAGTTCATGACCGGGATGGGAGACAAGTCCAGGGTACACGGTTCTTAGCCCATCTTCCTCGAAACGTTGTGCCAGATATAAGGCATTTTTACTATGTTGTTTCATTCTAATATGAAGAGTACGCATATTTTTTAATATCGAAGCCGCTCTGAGACTATCCATGGAGGACCCCAATAGCATGCTGGCGCCGTCATTTACGTTTCGCAAGGCATCGATGAGTTCCTGGCTACCACAGGTAACCCCTCCCATAGTATCACTACTTCCGTTGATGAATTTGGTAAGACTATGCATGACCACATCTGCACCTAATCTGGCCGGAGAAATGGCAAGCGGAGAAAATGTATTATCCACCAAGAGCTTCAATCCATGTTTTTTTGCCAATTGGGATAGCCCTTCGATATCCGCAATTTCCAGCAACGGATTACTCACAGATTCGCAAAAGATTATCTTGGTTTCTGGGGTGATGGCTGCTTCAACCCGGTCGAGTTTAGTGATATCTACAAACGTTGTCTGAATATGTAATCTGGGAGTAAAGTTCTTGAGAAAGGCATAGGTACCTCCGTAGATGGTTCGGCTGGAAACAATATGATCTCCGGCCTGGCAAAATTGAAGGATAGTTGACGTAATAGCACCCATGCCACTGGCAGCAACATTGGCAGTCTCGGTTCCTTCCATAGCGGCAAGTGCTTCTCCTAAGTACAGATTGGACGGGGAGGTATGTCGTGAATATAAATAGCACCCGTCGGCATTACCTTCGAAGGTATCGAACATGGTTTTAGCAGACAGGAATGTATAGGTGGAGGAGTCTGATATAGAAGGATTTACTCCTCCAAATTCTCCGAAGTATTGAAGGTCTTGTATGTTATTTGCTGGTTTGAACGAGTCCATGGATATTATGTGTTAAATGATAGTTCGAAAGTAATTATTGATAGACTATTTATCAATGATATACGTCATGTTTAGATAAAATAACTTTATTTTTGCTATTTATTAGTTTTTAATTCATAATATTTGCGTATTACGTCAATTTTGGCTGAAAAATTTTCGGTATGGATCTGGATCAAATAGATAGAAAGCTGCTTAGTTACCTACAGCAGGACTGTAAGCAAACCAATAAGGAACTTTCTTTGAAGTTAAATTTATCGGTAACTGCCGTATACGAGCGGATAAAAAAACTGGAGAGAGGAGGTATGATTAGTCGGTACGTAGCGCTAATCAATCGAGAGAAGGTACATTTGGGTCTTGTGGTATTTTGTCATATTAAGTTGGAAAAACATGCCAAAAACACCATCGCTCATTTCGAGGCTGAAGTAGCCAGGCTGGACGAGGTTCTGGAGTGTTTTCATACGAGCGGAGACTACGATTATTTACTCAAGGTAATTGTAAGAGATATGGATCAATTCCGTAATTTTATGGTCAATAAGTTGACCACTATTCAATACATTGGAAGTACTCAAAGTTCCTTTACCATAAACCAGGTGAAGAGTACTACCGAACTCAAACTATGATGCAAAGCCGCAATTACCTGCTCACCGAACTCTTTCTAATCTTTGTCTTGCTTCCTGTTAGCTTCGCTCTGGATTATTCTATTTGGATAAAAGTAGGCATTGCCCTGGCCGGGCTTATCTACATTATCTATGTTTTAAAAAGCATAGAGAATATATCTTTCAGAATTAAGAAACCCATGCCATGGAAACAATTCAGAAAAAGAACGCTCCCCCTTTTGTTGGTTATTTTACTGGCCACCACGGCCTTTGTTTTATACACGGAACCGTCTGCCCTTTTCTTTGTGCCTAGAACGGACCCTTTACTCTTCGTGACTATTCTTTTTGTTTATACTTTTTTGTCGGTCTGGCCGCAGGAGGTAATCTATCGCACTTTCTTCTTCGGGCGGTATGAGAAACTTTTTAGAAGCAAATCGTTATTCATTTTTGTGAATGCCATCTTGTTTTCATTGGCCCATATTTTCTTCCGAAATACGTTGGTCATGGTACTCACTTTTATCGGTGGGCTATTGTTTGGAATTACCTACTTCAAATTTCGCAGCACTACGCTGGTAAGTATTGAACATGCTCTTTATGGTAATTGGTTATTTACTGTAGGAATGGGACAAATGTTGGCCTTTCCGGGTATGGAAGGTACTGCTTAGGTTTCCGACGAACATTTCTATAAATGATATTGGCAATTGGAACGGAGTATCGTAACTTTGTCGTCAAACTCCGAAGCTCCTTGTGCAACATAGTTCTAACGAAGTTGGATGGCGAAGGAGTTCATTTTTTTAATTAAAAACTAGAGATATGTCAAAATATGATGTTGCGGTAATTGGTTCAGGCCCTGGGGGCTATGTAGCGGCGATTCGTTGTGCTCAGCTGGGAATGAAAACAGCAATAATCGAAAAATATAACACGCTGGGAGGTACATGCCTTAATGTAGGTTGCATCCCGAGTAAGGCCTTGTTGGATTCTTCTCACCACTACGAAGATGCTATAAAGCATTTTTCCGATCATGGGATCGAAATTCCGGGAGAGGTCAAGGTTAATTTTAAGAAGATGATCGAACGGAAACAAGGAGTTGTTGACATGACCACCAAGGGGATCGATTTCTTGATGGATAAGAACAAGATCGATGTATTCCATGGGATGGGAGCCTTTAAAGATGCCACTCATATTGAGATATCTTCGGAAGGGAAGACTGAGACCATCGAAGCTACCAATACCATTATTGCTACCGGAAGTAAGCCTTCTACATTACCCTTTATCACCATAGACAAGGAACGAATCATTACTTCGACCGAAGCATTGAGCCTCACTGAAATTCCAAAACATATGATCGTCATTGGTGGCGGTGTGATTGGTCTTGAATTAGGACAGGTATACCGTAGATTAGGAGCTGAAGTATCTGTGGTAGAGTATATGGATCGCATTATTCCAACTATGGATGCTGCTCAAAGTAAAGAGTTGATGAAAGCCATGAAGAAGCAAGGAGTGAAGTTCTTTGTTTCGCATAAGGTTTCGGCTGTTGAAAGAAAGAAAAACGAGATTACGGTAACAGCTACCAACAAAAAGGATGAGGAAGTGACCTTTACCGGAGACTATTGTCTGGTTTCTGTAGGACGTCGTCCGTACACTGACGGTTTGAAAGCAGAAAATGCAGGAGTAAAGATTACGGAACGGGGACAGATTGAGGTGAATGATCACCTTCAAACCAATATTCCCAATATCTATGCTATTGGAGATGTAATTCGAGGGGCAATGCTGGCTCATAAGGCAGAAGAAGAGGGCGTCTTGGTGGCGGAGATATTAGCAGGACAAAAGCCACATATTGATTATAACCTTATTCCCGGAGTAGTCTACACCTGGCCGGAAGTTGCTTCGGTTGGTAAGACCGAAGAGCAATTGAAAGAAGAAGGAGTTGCCTATAAATCCGGACAATTCCCAATGCGCGCCTTAGGTCGAAGCAGAGCTAGTGGTGATATCGATGGTTTTGTGAAAATATTGAGCGATGCCACTACCGATGAAGTACTAGGGGTACACATGGTAGGAGCCCGAGTGGCAGATCTTATCAGCGAAGCAGTAACAGCCATGGAGTTTCGAGCCAGCGCAGAAGATATTGCCAGAATGAGCCATGCTCACCCAACCTATGCAGAGGCGGTGAAAGAAGCGGCCTTGGCAGCGACAGATAACAGGCCATTGCATATTTAGTATTGGGACAGTATATTCTTAAGAAACCGCTAATTCCTTTAGCGGTTTTTTTGTTTTCAATATCTTTACTTGAAAATATAGTCATGAAAAAAGTCCTCGCATTTGCAGGAAGTAACAGCAGTGCTTCCATCAACCATAAACTGGTTTCGTTCGCGGCTACTCAAATGGATGGTCCACAGGTAAAAGTTGTAAGACTTACAGACTATCCACTTCCCATTTTTGGAGAGGACCTGGAGAAGGCGGGAGGCTATCCGGCTACTCTTAAAGATCTTTTGGCTGAAATTAAGCAGGTAGACGGATTGATGATTTCCGTAAACGAGCACAACGGTTCCATATCGGCATTTTTTAAGAATACCCTGGATTGGTTAAGTCGGATAGAATATAAATTTCTGGAGAATAAAAAAATCCTACTCATGAGTGCATCTCCCGGTAGACGGGGCGCACTCTCGGCTTTTGAATATACACAAGGGATATTGCCGCGCTATGGTGGTGAGGTGGTGTCCGGACTTACATTTCCGTCTTTTTCTGAGAATTTTTCCGAGGTGGAGCAACAGATTTCAGATAAGGAATTAAAGGAAACCATGTTCAATGCACTTACGCTATTTTCGAGTTCGCTTTAGATGAACCGTACCTCCAGAAAATATTCTTTGAAGCTTACCCCTCATCTTAAGGGGCGTCTGCTGCTTTGGGCACAGCAATTTTCTGAAGTTGCCTGGTTAGATTCCAATAACTATGAACAAGGGCATAACAGGTATCAGGCTATTCTGGCGGTGGATGCCTTTACCGCCATTAAGACCGATAGTGACGACGCATTCAACAAACTAAAGGAATATCAATCTCTGGCAAAAGACTGGTTATTTGGATACCTCACTTACGATCTTAAAAATGACGTGGAGGAGTTAAGGTCCGAGAATTACGACGGTCTCGATTTTCCGGATCTTTATTTTTTTCAACCCAAAAAGGTCTTGCTGTTTTCCGACAACGAATTAGAATTGCAGTACTTGAGAATGGTTGAGGATGAAATGGACGACGATTTGGAAGCCATCAGCCAAATGGAATTTTTAAATGAGGTGCACCCCCATGAGGACCCCATCAAGATTAGATTGCGTACTTCCAAGGATAGCTATTTCGAAAAAGTTGGTGAGATGTTACGCCATATCGAGCGAGGGGATATTTATGAAGCTAACTTTTGCCAGGAGTTCTTTTCGGAAAATGTGAGGATAGATCCGGTAAAAACATTTACACATCTCAACGAAATTTCCAGCCCACCCTTTGCCACCTTTTTGAAATTAGACCATTTATTTGCTCTTTCGGCTTCTCCGGAACGCTATCTTAAGCGTTATGGAAATACGGTGATCTCCCAACCTATTAAGGGAACTGCGAAACGATTGGAGGATCCGGAGGAGGATCAAAAAATGATTGAAAAGCTTCAAAATGACCCTAAAGAACGCAGTGAAAATATCATGATCACCGACCTGGTTCGCAATGATCTTTCTCGTTTTGCACTTAAAGGCTCTGTGGTCGTTGAGGAGCTTTGTAAGATATACACCTTTGAACAGGTACATCAAATGATCTCTACCGTTCGTTGTGCAGTCGATGACGCTCTTTCTTCCGTTGAAATTTTAAAGAATACATTCCCTATGGGCAGTATGACCGGGGCACCTAAGGTGTCGGCCATGAAGATCATAGAGCATCTGGAAGATGCGAAACGCGGATTGTATAGTGGCGCTGTAGGGTATTTTGCACCCAACAACGACTTCGATTTTAATGTGGTGATTCGGAGTATTTTGTTCAATGCGCAACGGAAGTATGTTAGTTTTTCCGTTGGAGGAGCTATTACTGCCGGTTCTGTCGTGGAGAACGAATACGAAGAATGTCTTCTCAAAGCAAAGGCAATGCGAGAAGTTTTGGAAGGTCATGGTTAATTACCGGACTTTCTTTGTTTATTTTTGTAATGAGTAAAGATGGATAGGTCCTTCAGTTTACATATCGAACAGCAGTTTCCGTTTTTAATGGGGAAGAAGCTTCTCCTCGCCTGTAGCGGTGGTGTGGATAGCGTAGTATTGGCTCATTTACTATATGAAGAAGGCTTTACAATAGGTTTGGCACATTGTAATTTTTCACTCAGGGGAATGGAGAGTGACGAAGATGAAACCTTTGTGAACAGTTTGTCTAAAAAATGGGAAGTCCCCTTTTACTCAGAACAATTCGATACTGAAACCTATGCTCAAGAACATAAACTATCCGTTCAAATGGCCGCTCGTGAACTTCGCTATCGTTGGTTTGATACACTATTGAAGGAAGAACCATACGACTATGTACTTACCGGGCATCACGCAGATGACGATCTGGAGACTTTTTTTATAAACCTTTCCCGAGGAACCGGATTAAAAGGACTTACGGGAATTCCTGTGTTGAATGAAAAGGTGGTTCGTCCGTTGCTGAACTTTAGCAGAGATCAGTTAATGACCTATGCAAAGGCCCATGGTTTGTATTGGCGAGAAGATAGTAGTAATGCGAAGTCCGATTATCTTCGAAACAGGCTGCGACATGAGGTAATCCCTCCCTTTAAGGAAGCTACCAAAACAGCGCTCAAGAACTTTCATAAAACACAGGCTAATTTAAGAGGGAGTCAGGCGTTGATTGACGACTATATGACATTGATACAAAACCTGGTACTTTCGAAGACCGAGGAAGGTTATAAAATCCAGATTGAGAAACTCAGGGAATTGCCTAATACCAAGGCTTTGTTGTATGAATTACTAAGCCCATTCAATTTTACAGCATGGGGTGATATTATGGATCTTTTAGAGGGTCAAAGCGGGAAAAAGGTGTTTTCGAGCTCTCACCGATTAATTAAAGATAGAGACTTTTTGTTATTGACCGAGCATCCTTCAGATACGCTGGTTGATACGTACTACCTTGCAGAAGGCACTTCCGAAATAGAGGAACCTATATATCTTCGGTTTGAAGATGTAGAGCGTTTTGAGATTACCAATGCGCATACGGTTTTTGTAGATAAGGAAAGTCTGTCGTTTCCGTTAGTATTGAGAAGATGGGAAGAGGGAGACGTGTTTCATCCCTTTGGGATGCAAGGAAAAAAGAAATTGAGCAAGTATTTTAAAGATGAAAAGCTATCTTTGATCGCAAAAGAAAATACTTGGGTGCTTTGCAGTGATAACGATATAGTTTGGGTAGTTGGGCTCCGACTGGACGAACGCTTTAAAGTAGAAAAAAGTACCGCTCACATTTTAAAGATTGTATACAACCCGCAATAAATAAACCTACATGAAAAGAGTTGCATTTTTTCTTCTATTTGTTTTGATCGGCATTTTTTCTGTAAATGCTCAGGGCTTTTTGGATCCTGTTAAATGGGATGTCTCGATAGAACAGAAAGAAGGAAGTACATACACCATAAGCATGCTAGCCATCATTGAGGAAGGTTGGCATGTCTATAGTCAGAAACAATTTGGGGAAGATGACCTGGGACCCATACCTACTACTTTTGCTTACAACGCTTCGGATAGCACCTACAGGCTCCTGGGTACGACCAAAGAGCCGAAAGTAAAACCATTCTTTGACTCAGTATTTCAATTGGATGTAGTCTATTTTGAAGATCAAGCGCTCTTCACACAGGATATTGATGTGATTCAGGCGGAAGGTTTGACAGTTATTGTGGATATAGGGTACTCCGTTTGCGATGATGAAAAATGCCTACCACCGGAAATCAAAACGTTTGAGGTGGATCTTACGTCCGGAAAAGGAAGCGTTGCTTCGGCGGAGGTTTCCGAAGAGGACCTCGAAAAAACGGCTGCATTAAAAGTTGAAGTGAAAGGACGGGAAAAGTTTGAAGACCCCGTCAAGGAGGAAAAGGGACTTTTTACGATATTCCTGCTCGGATTTCTGGGAGGTTTGATTGCACTGTTGACGCCCTGTGTATTTCCCATGATCCCTTTAACGGTAAGCTTTTTTACTAAAAGTGGCAGGAGCAGGAAGCAAGGTCTCTCCAATGCTATATTATATGGGTTCTTTATATTTCTAATTTATGTGCTGTTGAGCCTACCGTTCCATCTGTTGGATTCGGTAAATGAAGAAATTTTGAGCAATATTTCCACAAATACCATTCTCAATACCATCTTCTTTGCGGTGTTTATTGCATTTGCATTCTCCTTTTTCGGATATTTTGAACTCACCTTACCTAGTTCATGGAGTCAGGCAATGGATAATAAAGCCAGTGCCATTGGTGGCGTGGTTGGAATCTTTTTCATGGCATTGACGTTGGCCATTGTCTCTTTTTCCTGTACAGGGCCTATATTGGGGACTTTACTTGGGAGTTCGCTTACTTCGGATGGAGGGGCAACTCAACTGAGTATGGGTATGGGAGGTTTCGGCTTGGCGCTTGCCTTGCCCTTTGCCCTCTTTGCCTTGTTCCCTAATTTATTGTCTAATTTGCCAAAAAGCGGGGGATGGCTCAATACTGTGAAAGTATGCCTTGGATTTGCAGAGATCGCCCTAGCATTCAAATTCTTATCGAATGCAGATCTTGTAGAGCACTGGGGTATTTTGAAAAGAGAGGTCTTTATCGCTATTTGGATTCTTTGTGCTCTTGGAATGGCCTTGTATCTTTTCGGTTTCATTCGTTTTCCTCACGACGGGCCTAAAGGGAAGAAACTTCCAAAGGGGAACATATTGGTAGGGGTCCTGACCATTGCTTTCTTTTTATACCTCTTGCCGGGATTGAGTAATACGCGATACGCCAATTTGAAATTATTAAGTGGATTCCCACCTCCGTTGTTCTATAGCCTGTATGATAAAGGAACCAGCGCTCCCTTGGGTCTGGAGGCCTACAAGGATTTTGACGAAGGGGTGACTACGGCCAGGGCAACGGGAAAACCTATGATGATAGATTTTACGGGTTGGGCTTGTGTAAATTGTAGAAAAATGGAAGAACAGGTGTGGAGTGAACCGGAGATCTTTAAGGTGATTAGTGAGGAATATGTGTTAATCTCCTTGTACGTGGATGACCGAAAAGAGTTGGAACCGGATGCACAATTCAATTATCTAAAACCATCGGGAGGCGTTAAAAAGATCAAAACTATTGGGGATAAATGGGCTACTTTTCAAACGGTTAATTTTCAGAATAATTCACAGCCCTACTATGTTTTAATGGATTCCGAATATAACTTGCTAAATAAACCCATAGGCTATACTCCGGATTCGGATGAATACCTCCAATGGTTGCAAGAAGGGCTTAAGAACTTCAAGGCTGCCGAATAAATACAGACAATATGAGATCACTATGTACCTTTTTCGCCTTGCTATGCATTTCGTTGCTGGCGGCACAGGATAATTATGTAAAAGAAAATTACAACAAGGAAGAAACTTATATAACCATGCGCGATGGCGTGAAGTTATTTACAGCTATTTATTCTCCCAAAGATACTTCCAAAGAATATCCTATTCTTTTTCAACGAACCCCTTACAGTTGTAGGCCGTATGGAGAAGATCAGTTTCGATCGCGAATAGGACCGAATGAATTTTTAATGCGTGATGGTTACATCATCGTCTATCAGGATGTTCGCGGTCGTTGGAATAGTGAAGGGGTTTACGATAACATGAGGGCATATATTCCAAATAAGAAAGGAAAACAAGTAGATGAAGCCAGTGATACCTATGACAGTATTGAATGGCTGACCAAAAATGTACCCAATAACAATGGGAAGGTAGGTACCTGGGGGATTTCTTACCCAGGCTTTTATGCTACCTACTCCCTGCTGGATTCACATCCGGCACTCAAGGCCTCCTCACCTCAGGCTTGTATAGGAGACTTCTTTTTTGACGATTTCCACCATAATGGTGCCTATCTATTGAGCTACTGGAGAGCCACGGCAGTTTTTGGATATGAAAAGACAGAACCTACTACAAAAAGTTGGTACTCGTTTCCGGATCTGAAGAGTAAAGACCAATACCAATTCTTCCTGGACGTGGGACCCTTATCCAATCTGGATCAGTATTATGGTGAGGACAATGTCTTTTGGCAACAACTGAAAAATCACCCCAATTATGACGAATTTTGGCGATCTCGTGGGATTATTCAGCATTTGAAGGACATTAAACCCGCCGTGATGGTGGTGGGAGGTTT
>JBCBDM010000057.1:0-18956 GCA_038529705.1 Bacteroidota bacterium | reverse complement strand
GTGTAAAGGGCGATGTGGGATATACGAAGCAAGCGTTCATCGAATTTGGTAAGATTTTGCTCATTGGTTTCTCCTTTGGAATCTCTGGGGGGTATGCGCTTTACTTTGCGATTAAAAAGAAATTGATTCCCCATTATCTGCTGAATGTCGTGTCCCTGTCTGTCGTGCTTCTTATTTTTGTAGAAAGCGATGTATTTGCGCATGAATCCGGATTACTTTCCGTAGTCGTGATGGGGATGTTCCTGGGCAATAGAGACTTGCCTAACTTAAAGGAACTTTTGTATTTCAAGGAATCCTTGAGTGTTTTGCTCATTTCCATTCTCTTTATTTTGTTATCGGCAAATATTACTCTGGAGGATCTTATGTTGGTGGCCAATTATAAGACCGCGATTTTGTTTGCCATCATTATTTTCCTGGTAAGGCCGGTAGGTGTTTTTTTAAGTACCATAGGGTCTTCACTCAAGGTAAATGAAAAAATGTTCATTAGCTGGGTAGGTCCAAGGGGAATTGTTGCCGCGGGGATCGCTTCCTTGTTTGGAACCAAATTAGCAGCCAAGGGAGTTCCCGGAGCGGAATACATTACTCCGTTGGTTTTTGCCGTTGTGTTGGTAACGGTGCTTCTCAACGCTACTACTGCACGATACTTTGCGCGAATTGTGGGTGTTTTCCTTAAAAAATCGGAAGGGATTCTCATTATTGGAGCTTCTGAATTTCCAAGACTTATTGGGCAATATCTTACGGAAAACGGAAGACATGTGGTGCTTATCGATAGCAATCAAAGCAATATTAAGGAGGCGGTTTCATTGGGAATGGAAGCGTTTACCGCCGACATCTACTCAAGCACATTAATCGACAATGTGGAATTGAGTGATGTGGGATATTTATTATCCCTCACCGGAAACTCTGAAATTAATAAATATGCCATCAATAAATATGAAAAACAGTTTGGAGAGAATGGGGCGTATCGACTTATTACTGCGGAAGAAATGCAGGATCCTAACAATAATTCGGAGCAAGGACTGTTTTCTCATGTAGATGATTTTGCTTCAGTGAGTAAAGTGGCTCAGCAGTTTCCATTCATTCGAGAGCTGGATCTTGACAATAAGGAGCACTATGAGCGCCTTATGGATTATACGGATACGATTAAGGACAGTATTCCGTTATTTTTAAAGGAAAAAGGGGGAGAGCTGCGAATTATTTCGTCATACAACAAAAAAGTAGCAGATGATATCTCCAAAGGATTCAAATTGGTGTATTTAGGGAAACCGCTAGTCCCCTCCACAAATTCTCAAAAATAGTATATGCCAAGACTTATTTTTTTTATGTTTTGTGCCCTAGGCATAACCTTGTCTTCTTGTAAAGATGACGATTCCCGTTCTTGTATAACCTGCAGCAGTGACCAAACACCTGCTTTCGAACTATGTCGAGAGAGTAATGGAAATGCCTCCGTGAACGGAGAAGATACCGGAACAGATTACGACATTTATTTTGAAGGTCTGCAAGCCTCCGGGACGAATTGTGGAGGATAACTTGTCGAATTTTCTGCTTACATAATATGTAACTCGGTAAAGTCTTTATTCACTATAAGTGTATTGTCCCCATTTACTTTGGCATTCTCGAAGGGGATTTCTTCGTTGTCTATTTCAATGGTAGTGATTTTGAATGGGATGCCTTTAAGATTGAGTTTGAACTTCTCATAATTTGAATGGTACTTCCCGGACTTATGTTGTTGAATGATAAGCTCATTTTTCTTTCCGGTTAATTTGAACGAGCGCAAGCTATAGCGACCCTTCGTATAGTCGTAACCATCGTGAGCATCGTCATAGAAAACGGAGGTTTCAATTCCCTTCTTATAATAAACGTCCAGTGAGACTTCGTTAAACTGTTTTTCACCTACATACTGCTGAATGGGGTATTTGGGAATAATGGCGCCTTCTGAAATAAAAATAGGCATGCTGTCAATTTCTGCATCTACCCACATTTCTTTACCACCGTCAACTAACTCCTCCGTCCAGAAGTTATACCATTTCCCCCTAGGCAGGTAGAGTCTGCGGCCTTTGGAATTAGATTCTAAAATGGGGCAGACAAAGATTTTATCTCCAAAAATAAATTCATCCGTCCGGTAATGGGTCTGAGGATCGTCTTGATCGTAAAGCACCAGAGATTTCAGCATGGGAATTCCCTCCTTCAGATAAAACCAAAAAGTGGTGTATAAATAGGGAAGGAGTTGATATCTTATCTCGACGAACTTTTTGACGATTCCCGTGATTTCTTCTCCAAAAACCCAGGGTTCCTGCGCCCCATGATCGCCGGAAGAGTGGGTCCGGCAGAACGGATGGAATACACCTAATTGTATCCATCGTGCATATAATTCCCCGTCTGGTTGTTCAGCAAATCCGCCAATATCACTTCCGGTGAACGAAAATCCAGACATGGCCATGCGTTGTACTTGCACATTGGCTATCCAAAGGTGCTCCCAATTGGCAATATTATCACCGGTCCAGGTGGAGCAATAACGTTGGGTGCCAGAATAAGCCGCTCTCGTAATCACAAAGGGTCGCTTTGGATAGGCGAATTTTTTAAGGCCTTGATAGGTGGCACGAGCCATTTGCATTCCGTATACGTTATGCGCTTTTCGGTGGCTACATGGGTTGCCTTCATAGTCGTGTCGCACATCATCCGGAAAGGTTTTATTGGGAACCTCCATAACGGCAGGTTCGTTCATATCATTCCAAATCCCTTTTACGCCAATATCTTCTATGAGCTCTCTATACAAATCGGACCACCATTCTCGGACCTCTGGATTTGTAAAGTCCGGAAAGTAACAATCCCCTGGCCATACTTTTCCTTTCATATAGGGCCCGTCTGCCCTTTTACAGAAGTAATCGTTTTCAACACCTTCCTGAAATACAGAATAGTCCTTATCTACTTTAATCCCCGGATCGATCATTACTACCGTTTTAAAACCGTCGTCATTGAGTTCGGAAACCATTCGTTTAGGATCGGGGAAATGTTCTTTATCCCAGGTAAAACAACGAAAGCCATCCATATAATCAATATCCAGGTAGATAGCATCGCATGGAATCTGTAGCTCTCTAAACTTGGCGGTTACCTCTTTTACCTTGGATTCCGGATAATAACTCCATTTACATTGATGGTAGCCTAAGGCCCATAGCGGTGGTAGCTGATGAGGTTTCCCCGTAAGGTCGGTGTAGTTTGCTACTACATCTGTCATGTTAGGACCATAGATGAAATAATAATTCATTTCACCACCTTGTGCCCAAAAGCTGGTTACGTCCTTACGTTCGTGTGCAAAATCGAAGAACGACCGGAAACTGTTATCAAAGAAGATCCCATAAGATTTAGAGTCATGTAGGCCTGTATAAAAGGGGATGGCTTTATAAATAGGGTCGGTATGACTGCCAAAGGCATAGGAATCCGTAACCCAATTCTCGAATCTTTTCCCCTTTAAATTGATGTGTACAGGTTTATCTCCCAGACCGTAATAACTCTCCCCTTGGAAGGAACGCTTACTCATTTTCACGATATCCCCACCAAATTGATAGCTTTCTTCCCAATGAAACCCCTGTTCATCCTGGCTAATAAGCACCATATCTTGAGCATCGAACAGAGAAATCTTCAAATCCTTTTTATGGATGTGACAAATCAGTTTTTGAGTGATCACAACATATTTTTCCTCCTCCTCTTCTACCTTCAAATGATTGTAACCTGTACTGGCATATTTGGTAATAGCATAGGAGAAGTCATGATCGAATTTACCTCTTGTTGTATATCGGAAACGCAAGACACTATCTCGAAGCACCGTTAGCTGTAGGACAACTTCATTGCGAGTTCTAAAATATAAGGTGTCGATGTTTTTTTCGTACGAAATGATTTCAGAGGGAAACTGATTCCCTTTGTGCGCTAGTTCAGTGTTGGTGATCATATAGGCTTAAAATAGGAAGTTGTAAACCTATGAAATTATCCCTTTTCTAAAGGGGTAATTGCGTTAAAATTGAAGGATTTACCTAAATTTTTGAATCGAAAACGTTATCGAAAACTCAATATAATTGTAGCCAGGGGAGGAATTGAGATCGAGGCACTATATGGGAGTCCGTCTCGGCCTTTATCTAAGGTCTTCACCATTTCATTTTGAAGGGTTCCACTGCCTCCAAATTCTTTGGCATCACTGTTCAAAATTTCAGACAATGTCCCTTTGGATGGAATTCCTATATGGTAATTGGAATGCGTACTGGGCGTGAAATTACAAACTACGATGAGATCATTTTCGGGGTCATGCCCTTTTCTTACATAGCTGAGAATGGAATTCTCATTATCGTTGTGATTGATCCATTGAAAACCCTCCTGGCCAAAAGCTTTCTCGTACAATGCGGGATGACTTTGGTAACAGTCGTTGAGAGCCTTCATGAATTTTTGAAGCCCGATATGAGGGAGAAAATCAAGTAAATTCCACTCGAGACTTTGTTGAAAATTCCACTCGTTATATTGTCCAAATTCGCCTCCCATGAATAAAAGTTTGCTTCCCGGGTGGGTATACATATAACCATATAGCAATCTCAAATTAGCAAATCGTTGCCATTCATCTCCCGGCATTCTTCCCAATAAAGAGTGTTTACCATGAACCACCTCATCGTGGGATAAGGGGAGCATAAAATTTTCAGTAAAGGCATACGCCAGGCTAAAACTAATATCGTTTTGATGGTGTTTTCTATAAATGGGATCCTTGGAAAAATATTGAAGGGTGTCATTCATCCACCCCATCATCCATTTCATACCAAATCCCAACCCACCTTGCGCCACGGGCTCTGTTACTTTTGGGAATGCCGTGGACTCTTCAGCGATGGTCTGTACTCCCTCAAATTGACTATAGATAGTTTCGTTAAGCTCTTTTAAAAAGGAGATGGCTGCAAGGTTTTCATTACCCCCAAACTCATTAGGGTCCCATTCACCGAATTCTCTGGAATAATCTAAATAGATCATAGAAGCGACAGCATCTACTCGCAGGGCATCCACATGAAATTGTTCCAACCAAAACAGGGCATTACTAATGAGGAATGAACGCACTTCATTTCGTTCATAATTAAAGATCAAGCTTTTCCAATCCGGATGATAGCCTTTTTTTGTGTCCGGATGTTCGTATAAATGTGACCCATCGAAAAAGCCCAGGCCATGGGCATCGGAGGGGAAGTGTGATGGCACCCAGTCCAGGATCACCCCAATATCGTGCTGATGAAAGGCGTCTATGAGGTATTTAAATTCTTCAGGGTTCCCAAATCGAGAGGTAGGGGCAAAATAGCCGATCAATTGATACCCCCAGGAAGGATCGAACGGATATTCCATGACGGGCATGAGCTCTACATGGGTAAAGTTCATTTCCTTGACATAACTCACAAGTTCATCTGCCAGTTCCGTATAGGTGAGGGGACGTCCTTCTTCTATATTTTTTTTCCAGGAACCCAGGTGAACTTCGTAAACGGAAAAAGGCCTGTCCAAGCCGTTCTTATCTTTTCTGTAAGACATCCACTCTTGATCCTTCCATTGGTATTCTTTATTCCATATGATGGAAGCTGTTTTAGGTGGAGTCTCAAAATATCTGGCATAGGGGTCTATTTTTTCCGTAACTACATCATGGTTGTTAGAAACGATTCTGAATTTGTACCGAGACCCCATTTCAACATGGGGAACAAATCCTTCCCAAATACCTGAAGCATCCCAACGGACCATTAGTTGATGCTGTTCACCGTCCCAATAATTAAAATCTCCAATGACGGAAACTTTTTTTGCCGCAGGCGCCCAAACGGAAAAATAGATTCCAGTTACACCGTCAAAGGTCACCTCATGCGACCCAAATTTTTCGTACAATCGGTAGTGTTTTCCTGCCTTGAAAAGACCGATGTCGAACTCTGTAAAGAGACTGTAGGGAACTACTTTTGTCATAGACTAGATAACGAAGCCGTGCGGAATGACGGCATTCTTTTTTACGACAACGATACCATCTTTAATACAATAGGTGTCTGTTTCGGCATCCTCCAGATGAGGTCCTCCGTTAATTCGAACATCGTCTCCAATACAGCAGTTCTTGTCGAGAATAGCATTCTTGATAAAACATCGTTCTCCAATACCCATAGGGATTTTATGGTCTTTGTTGGCAATATCTTCCAGGGTTTGGTGTACATCTCCTCCCATCATATAAGTATTGATCACTGTCGATTCATCCCCCACTCTAGAACGCACTCCAATCACGGAACGTTCAATTTTGGCAGCGCTGATAAGGCAGCCTTCCGCAATAACAGATTTGTTCAATGTAGTTCCTGAAATTTTGGTGGTGGGTAAGATCCTCGCTCTGGTATAAATGCGTTTTTCATTATTATAGAGGTCGAATTTTGGAATGTCATCTGTAAGCCCCAGGTTGGCATCGAAGAAAGAGTCAATATTACCAATATCGGTCCAATAGCCTTCGAACTGATAGCTCAATGTTTTGTGTTTTTTGATGTTCTGCGGAATAATCTCCTTACCGAAATCTATAGTTTCCGGGTCGTTCATAAGGTCTATGAGTAGGTCTCTGTTAAAAATGTAGATTCCCATGGACGCCAGATAGTTTCTGCCTTCGGCTTTCATTTCATCGCTTACCTGGGAGGTCCAATCCGGTAATAGATCGGCAGCCGGTTTTTCAATAAAAGAGGTAATGGTGTTTTTGTCATCGGTTTTCAGAATTCCAAATGAGGTAGCCTGTTTAGCATTAACGGGTAAGGTGGCAATACTAATTTTTGCCTTCGCCTTCACATGGGCCTGCAGCATTTCATTGAAGTCCATTTGGTACAATTGATCTCCGGAAAGGATGAGCGCATAATCGAAATCGTGTCGTAAAAAATGATGCATGCTCTGTCTCACTGCATCTGCCGTTCCCTGAAACCAGGTCTTGTTTTCGGGAGTTTGTTCTGCCGCGAGTACATCCACAAAGGCCGAGCTAAAAAAACTAAAGTGATAGGTGTTTTTTATATGCCTGTTTAAGGATGCCGAGTTGAACTGAGTCAATACAAACATGCGTTTAATATTAGAATTGATACAGTTGGAGATGGGAATATCCACCAATCTGTATTTTCCCGCGATAGGAACTGCAGGTTTGGATCGTGACTCTGTAAGGGGATACAACCTTGATCCCTGGCCCCCACCTAAAATAATACTCAACACCTTGTTATTAATCATAGCTATTTTATTTTATAGATTCATACAGATTGATATAGGTTTGCGCCGAAACCGTCCAGGAATGATCTATTTTCATGATGGATTTTCCGATACGCTGAAAATTTTCCTCATCCCTATAAAATAGAGTTGCCCGCCCAATGGCTTCGCAAACTGCTTCAACAGTCGCATTTTCATGACGAATTCCAAAGCCGCCATCGTCTATATCGACCACGGTGTCCTTGAGCCCACCCACGCTGCTCACAATGGGAATGGTTCCATAGCGTAATGCGTATAACTGATTGAGCCCACAGGGTTCAACCCTTGATGGCATCAACAGGAAATCTGCGCCTGCATACATGCGATGAGATAGTTCTTCATTATATCCGATCATTTGGTTGTAGCTACCTTCAAAATCATTTGTTAAGGGCTTTAGATTGGATTCAATCACCTCATTCCCTGAGCCTAATAAAAGTATGGAAATTTTGGCGGATTCTAAAGCTTGCCTAAAGATGTCTGGAAATAGATCGGCTCCTTTTTCCCCGACCAGTCTTCCAATGAAAACAAAAAGAGGGGCATTCCTATCGAAACCATAGGTTTCGCACAACCATTTTTTATTGGCTTTCTTGCCGGAACTACGATTGGATACCCCGTAGTTTTTGACGATGAAAGGATCGGTTTCCGGATTCCATACGTAGGTATCAATTCCGTTAAGAACTCCAGAGCATTTATTCTGTTCATGGGATAGCAAAGATTGCAGTCCGTTGGCTTCTTTTTTGAGTTCTTCCATATAATTTGGAGAAACCGTAGTCACTTTCCAGGCACATTTTATAGCCGCAGCTAATGGATTTACAGAGCCATCCCAATCTAATAAACCCACCACATCAAAATTAAATTCGGGAAGCAGATACAGTTTGTCATGAGAAAACCAACCCTGGTATTGTGCATTGTGAATAGTAAAGACCGAAGGGGTTTCCTTCATAGCGGAGAATGACTCACTATGGGACATCATAAAGGGGATGAGGCCGGTATGATGATCATGGCAATGGATGATATCCGGCACACCAAATTTCTCTGTGATCCATTGAAGTACGGCGATTTGAAATCCAATAAAACGCTCTGTGTCATCATGGGAATATACATACTGAGTGTGAAGTAAGTTTGGGAGGTCCACCAGGAACAGATCGAAACCCAGTTCGCTTTTCTCTAACTTCAGAATTCGAAAATTGTGATAGACGTCCAATTTTACCGAGGCAGACCAAACCGTTTCAAAGGTATGGTTCTGAGTAAATGCATTGTTGTAAAAAGGCATCACCACACTACTTTCTACGCCGAGATTATTTTGATATTTTGGAAGTGCTCCCACTACATCGGCAAGGCCTCCCACCTTGGCCACGGGATAGCATTCCGCAGAAACATGAAGGATTTTCATAAGTTCAAGTTAGCTCCCTTAAACTTACGAAATAATAAGACGATAGTCGCTCGAAATGAAATTAGTTTCCGAGAACTTTGACGGATTAATCGTTCAACTTCAATACGGCCATAAAAGCTTCTTGTGGAATTTCAACATTTCCTACGGCACGCATTCTCTTTTTTCCTTTTTTCTGCTTTTCAAGAAGCTTTCGTTTCCGGGAAATATCACCTCCATAACATTTAGCGGTAACATCTTTACGTAAAGCTTTTACTGTTTCTCGAGAAATGATCTTGGCACCAATAGCCGCCTGAATAGGAATGTCGAATTGCTGACGTGGGATGAGCTGTCGTAGCTTTTCACACATTTTCTTACCAATATCGTAGGCATTGTCCTGGTGCAGTAGGGCAGACAGGGCATCTACGATGTTTCCATTCAGCAGAACATCCACCTTCACTAGCTTTGAGGCTCTCATTCCAATAGGTGAGTAATCGAAGGAAGCATATCCTTTAGAAACCGTTTTAAGTCGATCGTAGAAATCGAAAACGATCTCTGCCAGCGGCATGTCGAAAGTAAGTTCTACACGCTCCGTGGTTAGATAGGTTTGGTTAGTTATTTGTCCTCGCTTTTCAATACACAGGGACATGACGGGTCCTACAAAATCTGCTTTGGTGATAATGGTCGCCTTGATATAGGGCTCTTCCATTCTATTTAATTTGGAAGGGTCCGGAAGGTCACTGGGGTTGTTTACCAAAATAAGATCGTCCGGAGCAGCATTGGTGTAGGCATGATAGGACACGTTAGGAACCGTAGTGATAACGGTCATGTCGAATTCACGCTCCAATCGCTCCTGAATGATCTCCAGGTGCAGCATTCCCAGGAAGCCACATCGAAACCCAAATCCAAGCGCAGCAGAACTTTCCGGCTGGAAAACCAGGGAGGCATCATTGAGCTGTAGTTTTTCCATGGAGGCGCGAAGTTCCTCGTAATCCTCGGTGTCTACCGGATAGATTCCTGCAAATACCATAGGTTTTACATCTTCGAATCCATCGATCATGTTCGTGGTTGGAGTTTTAGCGTCGGTAATGGTGTCACCCACTTTTACTTCACGCGCATCTTTAATTCCCGTGATGAGATACCCAACATCTCCGGTCTTAATCACCTGTTTTGGCTCCTGTTTTAGCTTTAAGGTCCCTACCTCGTCGGCATAATAGTTCTTGCCGGTGGCCATAAATTTAATGTGCTGTCCTTTTCGAATTTCCCCATTTAGGATTCGGAAGTAAGTTTCTACGCCCCGAAATGGGTTATATACAGAATCAAAGATCAGCGCCTGTAATGGCTCATTTGGCTCTCCTTTTGGGGCCGGAATTCGATCAATAATGGCTGTGAGAATATTTTCGATCCCTATACCGGTTTTCGCACTGGCAGGAATCACCTCTTCGGCATCGCAACCCAAAAGGTCTACGATGTCGTCGGTCACTTCTTCAGGATTTGCCGAAGGCAGGTCTACTTTATTTAGTACGGGAATGATTTCAAGATCGTTTTCCAGGGCCAGATAAAGGTTAGAGATGGTCTGAGCTTGAATGCTTTGCGCCGCATCTACCACCAGTAATGCGCCTTCGCAAGCAGCAATGGAACGAGACACTTCATACGAAAAATCAACATGTCCTGGGGTGTCGATGAGGTTGAGAATATAGTCTTCTCCTTCATGAGTATATTCCATCTGGATGGCGTGACTCTTAATAGTAATTCCTCGCTCACGTTCCAGATCCATATTGTCCAACAATTGTGCTTGCTGTTCCCGTTCGGTCACAGATCCGGTGAAGTCCAATAGCCGATCTGCCAGGGTACTTTTCCCGTGGTCAATATGAGCGATAATACAAAAATTGCGAATGTTCTTCATAAGTTCTTCTTCAGAGGCAATTAGACTGCAAATATACTTTAAAAAGCCAGTTTTCTATCCACAAATGGTACAATCATGGTTTTATCATTATTTTTGCAACCATATGGCAATGATTGGAGATATAGATGTGGGAGAATTCCCGTTGCTACTTGCCCCCATGGAGGATGTAAGCGACCCACCCTTTCGGGCACTTTGTAAGGAGCAAGGTGCGGATGTGGTATATACGGAATTTATCTCTTCGGAAGGGTTGATTCGGGATGCCGCTAAAAGTGTTATGAAGCTCGACATTTACGAAAAAGAGCGTCCCGTGGGGATCCAGATCTTTGGGGCTGTTCTGGATTCTATGTTAAAGAGTGTCGAGATCGTTGAGGCCAGTGGACCGGATATTATCGACATCAATTTTGGGTGTCCGGTTAAGAAGGTAGTAAGTAAGGGTGCTGGAGCCGGAATTTTGAAGGATATTGACCTTATGGTTTCTCTAACGGAAGCCATGGTAAAGCATACCAAGCTCCCGGTAACCGTAAAAACCCGATTGGGCTGGGACCATGATTCGATAAAGATTGTCGAGGTGGCAGAGAGACTACAGGATGTGGGATGTAAAGCCATCTCCATTCATGGACGTACCCGTGCCCAAATGTATAAGGGAGATGCCAATTGGGTGCCTATTGCCGAAGTGAAGAACAATCAAAGAATGCACATTCCCGTTTTTGGTAATGGAGACGTAAATTCCCCGGAGAGAGCTATGGAAATGCGTGATAAATACGGTCTTGATGGTGCTATGATTGGCCGGGCTAGTATTGGGTATCCTTGGTTCTTTAAGGAAGTAAAGCATTATTTTGAAACCGGACAGCATTGTGCTCCCCCTACGATGGCAGAGCGGGTGTTCGCTGCTCGTCGTCATTTGCAAATGGCTATTGACTGGAAAGGCGAAAGGTTAGGGGTATTTGAAACACGCCGCCATTACACCAACTACTTCAAGGGGATTCCGGACTTCAAACAATATAGAATGAAAATGGTTACAAGCGATGATTCTTCCTCTGTTTTTGACGCCTTTGATGAGGTGATGGAAAAGTTTGGAGATTTTCAGTTCGTTTAGGATAATAGCTTTTCCGTAACCCGTAAAGAGGCCATTTTTGAAGCGATCCAACCCAACCCGCAGATGGTAACAAATACAATGAGTAAGTTTAAAAGGTTGTATTTCATGGGGTAGGGTAAATTGGGAGTTATGGGGACAAAGCCAAAGTATATTTGCAACAACACGGCAGCAGAACCCAATAATAGGCCTACCGAAACACCTATAAGGGTCATGAGCATTCCATTATAAAAGAAGATTTTCCTTATTTCCGCAATGGTAAGCCCCATAAAGTAGAGTGTTCTAATATTCGATCTTTTCTCCAGAATGACCATAATAATGGTTCCGGCCAGGTTAAAGATAGCAATAGCTGCGATCAGGCTCACAAATAAGTAAGTGAACAGATTTTCTGAATTCAACATTTTGTAAAGGGCATCATTCTGCTGAATTCTGTTTTTTACAACAAGCTCCTGAGGAATGATAGCGCGAATTTCTTCAGAAACGACGGCTTCCGAAGTATCCGGCATTAATTTGAATTCGAGCGAAGAGACTTTGTTAGAATCCATACCCAGAAGTTCACGGGCCAGAGCAATGTCGGAAAAGACATATTTACTATTGAGCTCTTCATTGATCTCATAGACACCGCTTGCTACGACTCTCTTCTTAGTGAAAGCCGAGGAGGGATCTATTATGTTGATTTGGCCAGTGCCAGGTTTAGGTACATAGATCTCTAATAAATTACCATAGTCTCGGGGAGGGAATGAAAGTTTGTTGGAAATACCAAAACCAGTAACTACTTCGTCCTGGCCCTGAATGAACCAGTCCCCTGTAAAGAGAAGGCTGTCAACGGGAGTAATGTTCTTGTAGTTTTCATCAACTCCTTTAATGTAAGCGATGTGATTTTTCCCTTTGTATTGTAAAAAAACGCGCTCTTCTACAATTTGGGACATGCCATCCACGCCCTCTAGCTCTTGAAGGGACTTGAATTGCTCTGGGGTCAAAGTCAAGGTTTTTCCGGTTGCCGGAGAAATTTCGAGATCACTATCAAACACATTCGTAAATTGTAGCGCATAGTTCTTTAAACCTGCAAAACCGGAAAGGACTATGAACAGCGCCATGGCGCCTATAATAACCGCGATCACAGCGATACGGGAAATGATATTCACTGCGTTTTTATTACTCTTGGAAAATAAATAGCGCTTTGCGATGTACAGGGGATACCTCAACTTATTTCTTTTTCCGCTTTGCCAAAAGTTCCGGATTCTTCAATGGATCCTCTTCTCCTTTCACGGCATTTTCGATACGGTTAATATATTCCAGGGAATCATCATTATAAAAATGCAGGTCGGGCATTTTTCTCAATTGGTCCTTAGTGAGCAATGCAATTTGATGCTTAATCTTTGGCTTTATGGCATTTAATTCTTGCACCATGGTTTCAGCTTTGTCCGCGGGGAACACACTCGTATAAACCTTGGCCAGGGAAAGATCCACGGTAACGCTTACTTTAGACACCGATACAATAATCCCCATCTGTCCAGCCTCACGTAACATATTTTGTAAAACACGGGCCAGGTCCTTTTGTAAGACCCCGGCGATCTTTTTCTGTCTATTGCTTTCTGTCATGCTGCAAAAATACTATAATTATATGGTATGGAAGTGAAAAGGATATGCCCAGGATTTGTACTTTTGAAAAAAGGGAACCATCCCATGAAAAATCTTGAAAGAATTGGATCAAAATGAATAAAATAGAACATATAGGTATTGCGGTAAAGAATATGAAGGCAGCTAACACCGTATACGAAAAGTTATTGGGGTACAAGCCCTACAAAACAGAAGAAGTGGAAACCGAAGGTGTAAAGACCTCTTTTTTTACTTGTGGAGAAAGTAAGATTGAATTGCTTGAGGCTACGAAGACAGATAGTCCCATTGCCAAGTTTATTGAGAAAAAAGGAGAAGGGATCCACCATATAGCCTTTGCCGTCGAAGATATTAAATTAGAAATGCGGCGTCTTAAGGAGGAGGGTTTTGTGGTCTTGAATGAAGAACCCAAACGAGGTGCGGATAATAAGTGGGTTGTATTCTTACACCCCAAATCATCCCATGGGGTGCTGGTAGAACTCTGTCAGGAGATTAATGACAAATAGTTTTGCGAAAATTATAAAGTGTTATACCTTTGCAGACTGTTTTTGGTCCCATAGCTCAGCTGGTTAGAGCATCTGACTCATAATCAGAGGGTCCTTGGTTCGAGCCCAAGTGGGACCACTTTTTTTGACATAGTGTTTCGAGATCTGTGCTTACATTAAGACTTGAATAAGAGCTTTTTGCAGGTGGTAAATGTCAATTAATTTGAGGCTAAGGCCAAAAAAGATACGTGTTGCCACGTAATTTTGAAATGTTGACCGTACCTAACAAAAGTTAGGAATAAATGATAAAGACGTGGACGATATCGCATGATTGCGGGAAAACCACAGTCATGATTCGAATAGAAAAGAACAATATTTCAGAAAAAATCCAGTTAATAATTTTTTGATAACTAGATTTTTTCTTTGTTGTTTAAAAAAAAATATTATTTTTGCCCTTGTATATGCGACCCCAAATCGTAACTATATTAACCTTTGCACTAGTTGTATTTAATGGTGCTATTATGCTTGGTCAGTCTTCTACTGCTGACTCAGGCCCACCTCCTCCACCCCAAAGAACCCCCCCGGAATTATTTATAGATAGCAATATTATGCTTCTCATATTGGCCGGATTGATTTACGGTGGATATGTTTTATTGAAGAGAAAAAAGGCTAAAAGTATCCTTGACTAAGTCTTTTTAAGTACTTTCCTACAACATCAAATTCTAAATTCACGGTAGCTCCTTTTTCGAGGGTACTAAAGTTCGTGTGTTCAAAAGTATAAGGGATAATGGCAACGCTAAACTCTTGCTTCTTAGAGTTCACAACGGTAAGACTTACGCCGTTTACGGTGATAGAACCTTTTTCAATGGTAATATTTCCGAAGGAATCATCGTAACTAAAAGTGAAGATCCAGCTTCCGTCTTTCTCGAGTATTTCAATACATTTCCCTTGTTGGTCTACATGACCTTGTACCATATGCCCATCAAGTCGATCACCCAGTTTCATAGCGCGTTCCAGGTTTATCTTTTGTCCGATGGCCAATGTTCCTAAGTTGGTTTTCTCCAGGGTCTCCTGAATGGCAGTTACTACGTACCTATTGGAATCAATATGCACGACAGTAAGGCACACGCCGTTATGAGCCACACTTTGATCGATCTTTAATTCTGAAGTGATTTTGCTGTCCACTGTGATGTGTAGATTTTCTCCTTCCTTGTCGAGGCCTACAATTTCGCCAATAGTCTCTATAATTCCTGTAAACATGAATACAATTAGTTACATTTGTAGTGCAAAAATAACAATAATAAAAGCAGCATTTCTAGGATGAGTAAAAACGAAAAAATTGTGGTCGGAATTTCCATCGGAGACCTCAATGGGATAGGAAGCGAAATTGTCTTAAAGACTTTTCAGGACCAAAGAATGCTCGAATTTTGTACACCCGTCATCTTTGCTTCCGTAAAACTCATGTCTTTTTTTAAAAAGCACTATGAATTGGATGTAAGTCTCCATGGAATTGATTCTATAGAGCGGCTAGTTCACAAAAAGATCAATGTGGTAAATGTATGGAAGGAACCTGTCAATATTTCTTTTGGTAAGGAGGATCCGAACATTGGAGCCTATGCCATAAAATCCTTAGAGGCGGCCGTTTCTGCCTTAAAAGATGCGAAGATCGATGTGCTGGTAACGGCCCCAATTAATAAGAGTAACGTACAGTCTGAGAGTTTTAATTTTCCAGGTCATACAGATTATTTAGCGAAAGAGTTGGAAGGAGATAGTTTAATGTTGATGATATCGAACCAGTTAAAAGTTGGGTTACTTACAGACCATGTTGCTGTAAAGGATGTTCCGAGTACGATTACTCGGGAATTAATAGATAAAAAGATTAAGATCGTTCACAAAACATTAATTGAAGACTTTGGCATTATAAAACCGAAGATCGCCGTATTGGGAATAAATCCCCATACCGGGGATAACGGTGTCATTGGAAATGAGGACGATACGGTTCTAAGGCCTGCCTTGGATAATATTAGAAACAACGGAAAAGTAGTTATGGGGCCCTATGCTGCCGATAGTTTTTTCGGATCTGGAAATTACAAGAATTTCGATGCGATCATTGCTTCCTATCACGACCAGGGATTAATTCCGTTTAAAACACTGGCGTTCGGAAGTGGGGTTAATTACACGGCCGGACTCAATAAGATACGAACGTCTCCCGATCACGGCACTGCCTATGACGTAGCGGGGAAGAACACCGCCAATGCTGATTCTTTTAAGGAAGCGGTTTTTCAGGCCATACAGATCTATAAGAAACGAGAAGAATACAAGGAATATTCGGAAAATCCGCTAAAGACAAATAGGAAGAAACCAGTAGCGAAAAAGAATTCATAAAACGAATTGGCGTATTAAATTATTTTTTATCTTTGCAGCCGCCTTATTCGTAAGGCAGTAGCTTAAATTTTGGTGTGATTATGGAGGAACTGAAAGAATTTACGATTCCCTTTGTGGGATTAAAAGTTGGAGAACACACCTTCAAATTTGAAATTGACAATACGTTCTTTGAGCATTTTGAGTATGACGAATTTAACGATGCAAAAATTCATCTCGACGTACTGCTGAACAAAAAAACCACTTTGCTTGAATTTACACTTTCCTTTGAAGGTGAGGTTAATGTAAACTGTGATACCACCAATGAGCCCTACCATCAGGGGGTGAATGGGGAGTATCATTTTGTAGTTAAGTTTGGTGCAGAACTGAATGATGAGAACGAAGACCTTTTAATTCTTCCGCATGGAAGCTATCAGGTAAACATTCAGCAATACATATACGAATCTATAGTGTTGGCGATGCCCACCCGAAGAATTCACCCGGGAATAGAAGACGGCACGTTGAAAAGTGAGATACTCGAAAAACTTGAAGAATTAAGCCCTAAGTTGGAGAATAATTCCGAAGAGGAATCAACCGATCCACGTTGGGACGATTTAAAAAAATTATTAACGGACAAATAATATAAGTAATGGCACATCCTAAGAGAAAAATCTCAAGAACCAGAAGAGATAAAAGAAGAACGCATTACAAAGCCACTGTACCTCAAATCGCAACAGACCCAACTACTGGGGAAGCGCACTTATATCACAGAGCGCACTGGCATGAAGGAAAATTGTACTATAGAGGCCAGGTTGTAATCGACGCCACCGAAGAAGTAGAAGCATAAGCTTTGAAACATAAAATTTGAAGACTCTCACTTTTCCAGAACCTGGAAGTGAGAGTTTTTTATTAAAATCTTTTAGCGTCAAAAAAAGTTAATTTTGGTCTGTCTTTGATTAAAAATTAGTAATTTTCACTCCTTTTTATAGGATTTTGAGCTTTTCATTGAATTTTAATTCAATTTTATGAGTAAAATCACAGCGGCGATTACAGCTGTAGGGGGATACGTCCCGGACTATGTCCTCACCAACCAGATTCTGGAAACCATGGTGGACACCAACGACGAATGGATTACCACTCGAACTGGTATCAAAGAACGCAGAATCCTTAAAGAACCTGGTAAAGGAACTTCTTATCTGGCTATTCAGGCAGCCAAAGACCTTCTTGAAAAAAGCAATACCGACCCAAAGGATATCGATATGGTGATCATGGCAACAGCCACTCCCGATATGCCCGTAGCAGTCACTGGCGTTTACGTAGCTACCGAAATTGGTGCCGTAAACGCTTTTTCATATGACCTGGTCGCGGCCTGTTCCAGCTTTCTTTTTGGAATGTCAACGGCTGCAAAATATATTGAATCCGGACGCTATAAAAAGATCCTTTTAATAGGAGCCGATAAAATGTCCTCGATCATAGATTATGAAGATAGGGCTACCTGTATCATCTTTGGTGATGGAGGAGGAGCCGTATTATTTGAGCCCAGTGAAGAAGGGTTGGGAGTGCAGGACGAGATCTTACGCACAGACGGCGTGGGAAGGCCCCATCTCAAAATAGATGCAGGAGGATCCATCTTACCCGCCAACGCAGAAACTGTTACTAACAAGCAACATTTTGTCTTCCAGGACGGAAGAACTGTATTCAAATTTGCCGTATCTAATATGGCAGACGTTAGTGAGAGGATCATGAATAGAAATGGTTTGACGGGAGAAGATGTAAATTGGCTAGTACCTCATCAGGCAAACAAACGCATAATAGACGCTACCGCGAACAGAATGAAATTACCGGAGGAAAAAGTAATGATGAACATTCATAAATACGGAAATACCACCTCCGCTACCTTACCATTGTGCCTTAACGACTATGAGAAACACCTGAAAAAAGGAGATAATCTTGTGTTTGCGGCCTTTGGAGGAGGATTTACCTGGGGTTCCATTTACCTTAAATGGGCTTATAATTCAAATTAAAATAACGGACCAATCAACAACAACAATATGGAATTAAAAGACATTCAAAACCTCATCAAGTTTGTGGCAAAATCTGGAGCCAGCGAAGTTAAACTTGAAATGGAAGATGTAAAGATCACCATTCGCACAGGCGAAGGTGGTAAAGCAGAAACCACTTACATCCAACAACTACCCGCCATGGCACCCGCCCAGGCACCGGTAGTAGCGGCAGCTCCTGCTGAGGCCACACCAGCAGCCCCTCAGGAAGCAGCAGCCCCAGCCGAAGACGATTCTAAGTATATAACGATTAAATCCCCTATCATAGGGACGCTTTATAGAAAACCCTCTCCGGACAAACCGGTCTTCAAAGAAGTGGGAGATACGGTGAATGTAGGAGATGTGCTTTGTATCATAGAAGCGATGAAACTTTTTAACGAAATTGAAAGCGAAGTATCCGGAAAGATCGTCAAGATTTTAGTCGACGATTCTTCTCCAGTAGAATTCGACCAACCTTTATTTTTAATCGACCCATCATAATTCAAATTGCAGATTCCTATAGGAATTATCATTTGAATTAAAATCCTGAAAAGTATGTTTAAGAAGATACTAATAGCCAATAGGGGAGAAATAGCGCTACGCGTTATTCGGACCTGTAAAGAGATGGGTATTAAAACCGTAGCCGTGTATTCTACGGCCGATGCGGATAGCCTGCATGTAAGATTTGCAGATGAAGCGGTTTGTATTGGACCAGCACCCAGTAGTGAAAGTTATTTAAAGATCTCTAATATCATAGCCGCTGCAGAAATAACAAATGCAGACGCCATTCATCCAGGTTATGGATTTCTCTCGGAAAATGCCAAATTTTCTAAAATTTGTGAAG
>JBCBDM010000056.1:0-19075 GCA_038529705.1 Bacteroidota bacterium | reverse complement strand
TCCAGCCAGTAGGGTGTAAATGACGCGTCTTTGTAATAAGGCAACACGTCTACCCTACTCGTCTTTTCTCCGGAGGGCTTACAGGCTGTAACCCCAAGTAGTATCGCTAGGGATATACTGCCTATATGGTAGCACTTCTTCCTATTCATAACCATGCTTCTGTTATTTCAATCTGAAGTTTTCTTACCCCTACCCATCGGATCGTCTCCCTTGGGGTTTTGGAGCCTTATGGAGTTCTTCCTCCGTAATATAGCCATCCTCATTGGTATCGATCTCAGTGAAACGTTCTTGGATGGGGCCTTTTGCCTCTTTTTGAGAAAGCTTGCCGTCCTCGTTAGCATCCATTTGTTGGAATATTTCTGCCGTTGTCGGCCGTTTCTGACGTTGTTTTTGACCCCCTTGTTGGGCGAAAGAAGTTGTTACACCAAAGATTATTAGCAAGGATCCTATCCATACGGTTTTCAAGATTTGCGATTTCATATGTTCTGAATTAAATAATTTCTAATATAGATGTCATTGGATGGATGAAACTTGCGGATGTGATCTTATAAATATTTGTTAAAGGAACATAAGGAATCTCCGAAACTGAGACATGTCATAGTTCATGGATTTCATTGTCCATAGATTTGTGATTCAGTTAAAACCTAATCCTATGAAAACCTCAATCTCCAATTTTAAGATCGTAGAATTACCCAAACGAACACTGGCATATGTAAGAAATGTAGGCCCATATAAGGGAGACACCGAACTATTTGGTCGTTTGTTTAATCAAGTAGTACATTGGGCTGCACCCTTAGGGCTCATGACAGAAAAAACGGAAGCTATTTCGGTGTATCATGACGACCCCTATACCGTACCAGAGGAAAAACAGCGCATCAGCGTTGGATTTACCGTACCCGAGAACAGCGAAACTTCTGCAGGCATTCAACTTATGGAATTACCTCATGGCAAATACGTGGTAGGTACGTTCGAAATCCTGCCAATCGAATATGGCGATGCCTGGAAAGAGACCTATGATTTTATACAAGCGGAAGGAATCCAAACTTCAGACCTTTGTTTTGAAAGCTATAAAAATGATCCGGAAACCCATCCCGAGGGAAAACACATTGTGGATATATGTGTTGGGGTAAGACCCTAGTACCATACTACTTACTACTGTTCTCTAAAAACCGGGATTTCAATAAAGGATTCGGTAGACCACCTAAGTTTTAGGGGTTCGTTGGCATCTTCCATAGACTCATCGCTTACGTCCTTACCTGTGCCATAGTTCAATTGGGCGAAAGGATTACTGTTTACATCCACTTGAACCAGAATTCGGCTTCCAACGCCGATCCTCTTGCTGATCAAACGGGTATTACTAAAGGGTACGGTCTCTACTTCATGAGGAGTTAGTAGCCTCCTATGGGCTTCATCTTCTGCGTAACTAGCCCTTCCAATGTAACCAGACAAATGCATTAGCTTACCATCGGGTAGGAGTTCGAACAGGGTAATGCCCATATCGAAGTCCTTTTTGTTGATCTTTACTTTCATTATTCCTCGAAAAGACCCATTCAGTAGAAATGCTTCTTCGAAGGGTTCTGTTGCAAAAGTATAGCCATTGGTAGGATTGAGGTTTTCAAAAACCAGGGGAGCCGGATATGAATTAGTGTTGTTACTGGTTTGTCTATCCCTGAAATCTACTTCCTGCGATAAATAACCCGTAACTCCCGATATATCTTCTTTCAATAGGTGAAATCCGTTCTTTTCAGTCGTGCTTAGATAGAGTTTCAACCTGTCATTCGCCATAGATTCGATAGAAGTAGCACTCCTCCATTCATTTTTTTCCAGGGCAAAATAATTGACTCTGTCTTTTAGTATGGCCGGTTTAGCTCCATCCTTCAGTATATAATCGAACCATTGGTAGGTAATCTCTAAGGGATCGATGATCCCTTCGGAGGAAAAGTCATATCCACGAAACGGGGTACGCTCCCCTTTTTGGGCTCCAAAATGTCCGTATGGCCCTATGATCAGGTAATTATTCCCTTCAGGGCGATATCTGTAGAGTTCCCTAAAATAATGCAGGCTGGAATTCTGAGAATCATTGAAATAACCGTCAAAAACGAGTATAGGTATATGAATACGAGCATATTCTTCCTTGTAGGGAACCATGGCTTGCCAATACGAATCGTAGGAAGGATGCTCTAACCATCGCTGAAAATGCCTATTCGGAGTGCCCTCCAGACTATCCATTTTTCTATAGGCAACACCACTATTCCACCACCCAAACATCATCCCTCGGAAGCGTTGACGGTCGTTACCTACCACCGTATCCAGTGTTCGGTTGTTTCCAACTAAAAAGGACCACTCGTAATTGGGATTAATAAAAACATTGTTCTCCATAGGCAATCCATTACCCGGCCTGTTGGCAGCAGCTGGAACAATGGTCTTCAGCGCCGGATGCAGCCGTTTTGTGGCTGCCCATTGCGTATAGCCGTTATAACTCCCCCCGTACATTCCTACTCTACCATTACACCAGGTTTGATTGCTTATCCAGTCGATGACATTATAGGTGTCTATAGCCTCATTCTCATAGGGAAAAATGGAATCCGTACTCAAACGTTTCCCTCGAGAATAAGTCATAACTCCTACATATCCACTATCCACCGCCTGCTTCAAGGTATTGATATCCCAGTCGCGAACATAGATGGAATGTTGTAGAATAACGGGTTGCGCCGTTTCGATCTTCGGATTGCGAACCACTATGGCATTGATAAAAGCTCCATCTGCGGTAGGAATAAGTATCGTGTCATCTACGAGATAGTTCTCCCCATTTTCCATGGATATGGACTCCTGGGAAGACAACTTCTGTTCGCAGGATATGATCGATAGAAACGCGACAAAAAACAGTGCCGTTATGACGAAATAGGGTTTTTCCATAGGATTCGTTGTGTATGAATGAAACGTTCTAATGAGAAATGAAACTACAATGGGCTCATTTTATTTTAATACTATTCCAAATATCCAAATACATTTTCCAATTCCCGTCATGGCGTTTCCAAACGACCACGTACTTTCCTTTCCAGTTATTTTCGCTTCCATCCTTACCTCGTGTAGTCCCTTCATAGGTTCCATAATCGTAGGCAGTATCTCCCAGGATTGTGATTTCCTCAGGCATGAGTTTATGATGTATCGTAGTAACACCTTCGGGCAGTCGCCAATAGTTCATGATGTCTGTTTTACCTTCTGTGATTTCCATATCATTGGGAAATATCTTTGCATCGGGTGTGTAGGAACTCCAAATTCCGTCATAATCGCTGGACATGACATAAGCTGAAAAAGCCTTGGCATTGTTTACTATTTGCTGAATGTCCTCTTTATTCCCGTTAAAGGTTTGAGCGGTGGCCTGGCTTATACATATAAAAGCCAATAACCCTATATAGATTGATCTCATATCCTAAAAATACTACAATTTGTCTTCTTGCAATAATTCTATGATCTTTTCTGCCACCGGAACGGATGAAAGCCAATTTTGGCCTGTTACCAATCGTCCGTCCACTTCAACATAAGCTGTGTTTCTAGGGCCATGTTTGAATATTCCCCCGTGTTTTTCGATGGTCTGGGTGATCTTAAAAGGGAAGGTAGCATAAAAAGGTCGTTCCTTATTTTCATAGGCATCGGGATATCCGCTCACTCGTTTTCCATCTACCAAATATTTCCCGTTCGAAGTTTTCAAATATACAATTCCAGAGGTTCCATGACATACCGAGGAGACTATACCCTTATGTTTTTCATAGATGTCCATGGCAATTTGCTGAATGGCCTTATTCTCAGGAACTCCAAACATAGACGCGCCTCCACCGATAAATTGAATGGCCTTGTAAGCTGAAGGGTCTACTTCCGAAGGCGACATGGTATATTTTAGTGCATACATAAGATCTTCATCATATAGATAGGTTTTGCTGGTATCGTCTGAAGTGTTGATATACGCAATAGGCACAGCACCGCCTTCGGGACTTACAAAATCTACATTATACCCCCCTTCGTTAAAAGCAACGTAGGCCTTAACGATCTCATAGAAACTGTTTCCGTTGTTGAGATCGGTATCCCCATAAAAGTGCGCATTAGACAAGACAAACAGCACCCTATCTCCGTGTTTATCCGATTCCTGCCTACTGGCCGTCTTACTAATGATTTTCCAATGCCCCGCTTCTTTTTTGAGTAAAAACAAGTCGATAAACCTCGCCTTGATGCGTGGAATGAGAATTTCGGCCTTGGCAGTAGCAATGTCGTTATCCAATTCTATGGAAAGTAGCTTAGCTACTCTCCCATTAAACTCCCCGGGCGTTCCTTTAAACCAACTCACATATTCCTGAGCAGTAAGCATTTTAAACTCTCCCCGAACGGTTAGATACAAGGTAGCATTGTCTGCGAAAGCACTGGATAATTGTTCTTTGTTGTTATAGGAACTTCCATCCATATAATTTTGAAGTGTCTGTTGGACCAATTCTTTATCGGATTGACCTAGGCACCATTGAAAGGTGAAAACTGCAATGAGTAATAAGATTTTTGATTTCATGATGATGAATTTTAAAGTTTGAGTAAACTTCCTAAAATCATCATTTTTTGAGGTGGGCGATTATAATTGAAATGTCCGAAATTATAATTTCGGAGGAAATTATCTTCGGAATTCGGCTGGAGTTTTGCCTATCAACTTCTTGAAAGTAGCATAAAATGTGGACTTGGAAGAAAACCCGGCTTCAAAACCAATCGCCTCTAGGGTATATTGGTCATTTTCCCTTAAAAGGCGTTTGGCTTCCTCAATTCTGTGTTCATTGATAAATAAAGCGAAGCTCTTTCCGAAGTTGTCATTCAATAATTGAGACAACCTATGGGGAGAAATCCCAACGGCATCTGCCACCTGCTTCAATTTAACATTGGGGTTTTTATAGAGTTCCTCCTCAAGCATGACATCGGATAGTTTTTTTAACATCTCACCGGCTTCCTTCTCATCAATTTTCTTGGCTCCGTACTTTTCACGTTCCTCCTTAAAAATGGCGTCACGATTCTTTTTGAAGATCAGAAAGAAAATAATCACGTAAAGGGCGAATGAAAATGATAGCGCCCCGCCAATGTACCATCTATAGATTCCGACATTATAGGCTATATAAATCACAGCATTGCTGGCAAAAACCAGTAACAACCATAGCTGCGCTGTTGTGGATTTGGTTTTTCGGCTGAAGAATGTCCTCAGGATATCTTTCAGAAGAAAGCCGGAAGCAACCACATAGATTCCCCATACCAGATAAATAAATCGGGTAAAATAGGGCCTCCAAAATTCCGGGTAGTTCTCATAGGGTCTAATGATTCCCACCAACAGAATGAAGAAAACAAGTCCTGTAATATGAAGCCACCAGGACCTGGGCACGGTTTTAACCTTCGCTAGCGAGGCTTTTAGATAATAATAGAGCATGACGCCAATCATGAAACACGCGGACAACCCAATTTGAAGATACAAAAACACCCGCTCCGCGTTGAAGGTCATGTACACCGACTTACCAATGCGTATGCTCAACATGAGTATAAGTAACCCCAGAAAATAATTAGGTAAGCGGTTCTTTTTCTTGAAGAATAACAGATAAAAGCTAGCCAGGAAGCCATTAAAAACTCCCAATGCACTAAAAAAGAAAAGTATTTGATTTTCTAGACTCATATCTATACAGGAGCGTAAAGATATAAAGTTTAGCCTCAGAATACATCAACCCTTTTTCATTAATTAGAATACCAGACTTTCTTGGGCCCGGAGTACTCGTTAGACACCTCATAAAAGCTTTCGGAGAAATCACTACCGTTAATCTCTATCAGGGCAAAGCCATTGAGCACCCGCAGCTTTTGTACCTCCGTGGTGGGGTTCTGCATGTCTGTTTTGGAATAAAATTCCACATCAGGATTACTTCCACTACTCAACCGTTCTAAATAGGAACCATTCCCGTTGGGGATAGAAGCATGACCACAACAACGCATCCTGGGTTTATTCCCATTTTTAGCCGTTTTCCCACCATATACACTGATATCGTCATTATAGATCACGGCGTTATGTACATGTCCCCAGTACCAGGCGTCCGGTAAATGTGGGGTGAGAGTCTTGGCCACCTGATTCCATAGGGTTTGGTTGAGTTTTGACCCATGCTTGGTGATCTCAATACCATTGTGGTGTGTCAGCACTAATAGTTGTTTATTAGTGTTGTAGGCTTTCTTAAGTAAATCCAACTGTTCTTGTCCTCCTTGAGTATTCATGAGAGATCCTTCCATATAAAGGTCACTATTGTCATAATAGGCAGAATCGAGTCCCACCAAGATCCAATCTCCAATTTCCAATGAAAAATAAGTGCTCCCTCCTTGATGAGCAAAACGGGGATCGGTTAATGTGGTACCCATGAGCCCGTTGGCGCCATCATACATTTCATGATTACTATTCATAGTGTACACCTTCCCCGGATAGCTCTCCGCTAACATGCCTAAAAAGTTGGTCTTTTCTTCGTCTTCGGTTCCGGCATAGTAGACATCTCCCAAATGAATGATATAATCCGGTTGCAAGGACAAAACCCCTTCTATCACCAACTCTGCCGGACATTTTGCACTGTGTCCGTCTTCCCATTTTCCTGTTCCCCAGTCTCCTATAATGGCTATGGTAGCGCTTGGTGGAATTAGATCGACTGGAGTATTCAAAAGGGGCTGAGCCGGTGATACAAAAGGGTGCTTTTTTTCCGGATAAGCCTTATAATAGTAGTAATACGCAAGTACCAGGGTCCATTTATAATCCAACTGACAATATTTTGAGATGGCATAAATAGTTCCGTCTCCAGCTACCCATCCTGCGAGATTCCATTGCTCATCGAACATTTCCTCGGTAACTTCCGAAGCAGGTAATCCGAAAGACGTCCTTAAATGAGGGGTCAAATGTCCCTTATCTATCAGGTCATTGAGATGGTACAAGGCCAAAATATTTTCCATGTCATGCGTGTAATCGAGCTCCTTCAGTTTGCCACCGATCAAGTAACTCTCACATTGTTTTAAATATTCCCAAAAGTGATCCGCTTCCTTTCGCGTTTCCAGCAGATGACCTTTCTCCGCTACTGCGGTTTCAAATTTTTCGTTAATGTCATTGAAAGTTGCCTGTGATTGTAGATCAATACTATATGCGCTCATGATGATATGTTTAGACTTTCAATTTATTAAATCCTGACTATCAATACAATACGTATTTATACGTGGATTGAGATTCACAATTTTTTAAATTTCTTTCTGTCCCCATCGGAAAAGACTCTAAAATATTCATCTCCTTGAATTAATAGACCTTCCGAATTGGATTTCGGCCAAGTTTTATAGTAATCCTTAGGGTGCTTCACGTCAATTCCTATTACCTTTCCATGGTATAATCGCTTTACTTTAGATTGTAAGGTATGACCAACGACTATTGTTTTGGCATTAAACTTATCCAGACCTCGTTGTACTTCCTCCTGAGACAGGTCATTCTTAAAATAACCTCTATACCAGCAAGGACCGGTTCTTCCGGAAATAAGAAGTTCCTCAATATCTTTATTTGGCTTTGGAAAGGAAGCCCGATAGTAATTCTTCCTTATCATCGCATTAAGTTCGTCTAGCCCCACATTGGTTTCGGCTACTTCGGGATGAATGCCACCATGAGTAAAAAGATGGCCGTTAATAAGCTCTACAGTATTCTTCGTTGACAACCAACGGCCCAGGAAAGAATCTTTACCATATAGATCGAGTTGTGTTTTTCCCAAGATCGAGGCTACTATATTGTATTTTGGGGACGCGGAGTCAAAGTTTCCATGCATATTCTTTAATTCATGATTCCCAATAATGAAGTGTACCATACCCCCATGAATTTTAGACTCCTGTTCGAGTTTATAGATAAACCAAAGTACCTGGGTAGTCGAAAATCCACGATCAACAAAATCCCCAACCAAAACCAGATGGCCTTTCCCAAAGGTCCATTTCAGTTCTTCATCAATTACCTTATTCTCTATCAAAAAATCTCTAAAGGTTTTATAACCGCTTTCTATGTCGGAGATTGCCAGAATATCGTTTCCATCATCGTACGAAACCGGCATAGTTTTGAACGTTGGCTTTATTTCAAATGTAAAACTGCTATCGTCCAAAGCAAAATAGGTTTGTGCCAAAATCTCTTCGCTCGTTCTATGAAGTGAACTATCCAGGTAAAATCCATCTTCTTTGTTTCCTTTAATATAGTTGATATTTAGAATGCTATCATTCTCAAAAAAGACGTAGGGTCCGTCTTTATCCCAATCCATTCTTAACGGATCGTCTCCATAGTGCAAAGAAGCTCCGTGATAAAGACCGAAGCAAATAACGCTAAGGGCTAATCCAAGGAGGGTAAATAAGGTGTGTTTCAGGTAGCGAAAAATTCTTTTTTTCATAAAACAAGTTTTAAAATTGATGATTGATTTATTGCTAAACCTAACAGCAATTTCCCTACTGCTAAAGGATTAGTGATGAACTATTACCGATGAGTGAAATAAATAACCCCATGGTATTTAAGGGGCGTTCATCCCTGCTTCCGGGGAGAATATCCCTGCGTAGGCATCATTTGTCCCTATCTTTGGCTGGCTCTGTATATTTGAGTAATATTGGATGTGGAACGCGTCAAAAAATACTACAAGTGGATCTGGTTACTATTAGGTGGGTTCCTAATGATATTATTGGCTGCAGAAGATCTGGAATTGGAGGCCACACTTTTTGCTCTCCTATACTTCGGAATCCTATTTTTCTGGACAAGCCGTTGGTTCTTCAGGCAATTTAGAACCTTAATACAATTAAAAAAGGAGAAGGCGAAGACAGAATTAATTCATTTGCAAAGTCAGGTGAATCCACATTTTTTCTTTAATACTTTAAACAATCTGTATGGGTTGGTAGGAAAGGATACTCAAAAGGCACAGCAGCTTATATTAAAGCTTTCCGATATGATGCGTTACAGTATTTATGAAGGCCAAGAGCAATTTGTTTCTTTAAATCAGGAAATTGACTATCTCCAAAACTATATGGAGTTACATAAGATGCGGTACCATAAAAATGTGGACATTGAATTCGTAACCGATATAGATTCCGAACATTATAAAGTAACACCATTGTTATTCATAATTCTATTGGAGAATGCCTTTAAACACGGAGTTGAAGACCTTAGGGAGAATGCATATGTCCGTTTAAAGTTGAAAGGGCTCGACGAAATTATTGAATTCACTACCGAAAATAATTTCGACAAAAGTGCCAGAAGCAATACGGCAGGAATAGGGCTTAAAAATTTAAGACGGCGATTAGAATTAGTGTACCCCAATAAACATACTTTGAACTTTAATGAAACGGAAGACACCTATTCGGCAAAATTAATTCTCCAAACCTCATGACTCGATATATTATAATTGACGACGAATCCATTGCACATGAGATCATTAAAGGGTATGCGGATATGCTCCCCAATTTAAAATTGATGCATCAATGCTATGATGCGCTGGAGGCCATAGAGTATCTGAGTAAACACCCAATAGATCTCATTTTTTTAGATCTGAATATGCCGAAATTAAAAGGTTTCCAGTTTTTAAAAACTCTCACCGATGCCCCAAAGGTAATTGTGACCACCGCATACAAGGAATATGCATTAGAAGGATATGAACTTAATATCTCGGACTACCTTTTAAAACCTTTCAGTTTCGAACGTTTTCTCAAAGCCGTGAACAAAGCCACGATCAAAACTAGAGAAAAAAGCACTTCAACGGAGATCCATCAAGATCAAGACGAGGCCAGTATCTTTTTACGTTCCAATAAGAAATATACCCAAATAAGGATAGCAGATATCATGTATCTGGAATCGGCCGGTAATTATGTTAAAGTGGTTACCTCTAAAGAATCTGTTATGGTTAGAGATAAAATATCTAATTTATTGACATCTCTAGAAAATGATAATTTTATTAGGATTCATAAATCTTTCGTTGTTTCTAAAATCCATATCAAAAGTGTTGAGGGTAATCGAGTCTTTTTGGACGAATACGCGATACCTATTGGAAAGACATATCGCAACAATCTTCTGGATATGCTAACCTAAGTTTGAGATACTAACCGTAACATTAGCATAGGTTGTGGTCACTATGAGGGTAAGTTTGTCCAGAGTGTCAAAATTAATAGTCCTATCCATGCTATTTCCTTCATGAAGTATTACGTTCTTAAATGCTCCGTTCCTATCTTCAATAACGACAGACCAAAACACAGGAAACGTCTTGGCCACAACTTTTCCTTTTAGATGAAGGCTGGTCTGACCCGGTTCCGTGTCTAAATCGAAATACGCGGCTGCCCATCGGTTTATTCTGAAATTCTGATCTACACTGCCATGCACCAATGCGGCAGTTACAGCGACTCGAGCTTCCGGGAGATTCTCAAAACTATAGCTGTATTGAGAAGGCGCTCCTGCTAGTTCTTTAGTGACATTTGTAATGGAAAAGTCTCTCCAAAGATTTATGAGTCTCTTATTTGCCTTACGAACTGTATATTGATTTAAAAAGGACAAGGTGCTGTAAAAATAAGTGTCTTTGGCAATGGCAAACCGATCGCGCCAATTCCCAATATCGTCTAGTTTAGGATCTTCGAACGAGAAACATACCAGGTAACGGCCTCTCTCACCATAAAACTGATCTCGCCCTAAGCCGCTGAAGTCTCCAATGGCATAAACGTTGTCCAATGGACTACTGCGTTCATTTTCACAATAATCATAGGTGGTCACTTGTTTGCGTTCATCAAAACCTATAACAGCCATTCTCTTAGGAGAACCTGACCAAATTCCAAATTGTTGCTTACCATTTCCAACAAAATTGCCAACTCCCAGGATGCGATCCGTGGGTTTCCAACTCCAGTCTGAGCCTAGTGCTCCTCCTTCACTTACCACCATAATCGTTTCAGTTTCCCCGGAATCACTCAAACCAACAACACCTAAGTAGTCTGGGCCGCTGTTTTTCACTAGTATATGGCATCTATTTTCAGAGATAAAATGACCCACTCCAACGACAGCGTCGTTCGGTCTAACTTTCCAGCCACCCCCAAATCTTTCATTAACCTGTACTTTTGCATAGGTTTTCGGTGAACCATCAGGCTCAAAACCCACGATCCCGACCGACCAGGGGTCTCCTCCTTGAATTACGATCTGCTCCATCCCATTCCCAACAAAGTTACCTACGGCGACCACCCGATCACTATCGGTTAAAACCCAACCGTCCCTTCCAAATGAAGATCCCTCAAGTAATACCGCATATGTCTTCAGGCCTCCATCGGCCTCCATACCAAGAACCCCAAAGTACATGGGGGCACGGCTCA
The DNA here is from genome assembly GCA_038529705.1 of Bacteroidota bacterium. GTDB lineage: Bacteria > Bacteroidota > Bacteroidia > Flavobacteriales > Flavobacteriaceae > Aureisphaera. Next base: position 7,696 of record JBCBDM010000056.1, on the reverse strand, counting down.
ATACCACCATTTGTTTTTGGGTATTAGACATGAGATTCCCTATTGCAACCACTTCATCCCGTTTTCGGACTTTCCATCCATTTCTACCCCAACGCCTATTTTCTCCTACCACCGCATACGTCTCCAGAGATTGAGCCCTATCCGGTGAGCCATCAGATTCGGTGAATCCAAGAATACCAATATGAGTAGGGTTCCGACTCACCATAACGATCTGGTCTCTTCCATTACCCAGGATATCACCCTTTCCAAAGATTCGGTCTTCTGGCCTGCCACGCCAGCTATCACCCCAACGTTCTCCTTGTCTAACGATCCTATGTCTCGCGCCATTTCCTCCAAAAGATTCATTAAAGCTTACCAAACCATATTCGAGGTTCCTCCAATGATATAGCAATTGAGTATCTCCATTTCCAAGGAAATCACCAGGGGTCGCCAAATCATTATTCTCCGTCATCCAGGGATTAATAGGTTCATATTCCATATTAATTAAGTCTAGTAGGGCGTCCATTTTAGTTCCTACTTCGTTACCCCCTTCCCCTATTTGATCGCAAAAATATAACCACCATAATGTTGTAATTCCCCTGTTATCCTTAGGTCTTCCAGGCGATGGTCGGTCCCACATCGTAGCACCCGGGTTATCGAGATAGTCCGTATACTGCGAGATGCCAATATCATTACGAACATCAAGATCACATAAAAATCCAGCAACGTTTGCTGTTCCCTCTACAAAGGCCTTTTGCCCCATAAAGGGATGATCATCGGCAAATTGAACGGCATGAAATAACTCGTGTACGATCAAGAATTTATATGAACTTTCATTTCCGTCTCGTCGTCTTTTGGTATCCAGAGTCGTCCTGGCATTATTCGCAAATCCATTTCCATTGCGTCTGGCATCAAAGAACACTTCATATTTAATGACGCCCCCATTGGATATGCCAAAGCTTTGAAAGCCCAGATCCATGTATAATCGCCAAACTTGCTCTACATACTCTAATGTAAAATCAACTTCTTCTTCGGTATATCTTCCTCTATCATCCAACACCGTTTCACTACTATTAAAATAGTCGGCTTCAATGGCATAACTAATCCCCTGTCTTGTAAAATTTCTTGTTCTTTTTCCCATGATATTTTAATTCAAACGTTATCTAATTCGTTATCAAAACAAAAGTATCATGTGTCGATGTGGAAGACTATGAGCTATGTAACAAAGACTTTGATCATTGTAACAATCTGTTTTATAATGCCTCAGGCATAACAAAACAAAAAATCCCACCTTAGTTGGTGAGATTTTTTTTGGACTATGAAGCATTCTATTTCCGATAATGCAACACGATGTTCTTTCTGTCTTCCCCTTTTCTCAATTGAATTTGATAGGAGCGATCGATAAGGTCATCCCCTTTATAGGCACTGGCGTACAAATTTCCCACCATGGTCCATCCTTTATACGATTGGTATAATTGCTTCTGAATGACCTTTGGTAAAAGGACGTCTCTAAAACGTTCATAGGCCGATTCAATCTTACCCTGACTATTGTAAAAGATATCAATTAATCCCTTGGAATTTTTAAAGACCATTTCGTAAGTTTCATCCTTATGATCCTCTGAAAAATCTTTGTTCGAACGAACGTCATAAAGAGCCGCTTTCCGTTGTAGCAAGGCAACTTCGTTAGGTGTATTCTTATCCTGAACTCCTTGGAGATACGTGGCGTTCAAGGAATATACCACCACCTTATCCAATGCTACAGCCGATCCCTGGTTACCGGGTTCTTGAGCATAACCCAATAAAGAGGTCATTCCTACTGCTAATAATGTGACTAAAGTTTTCATAATAAAGTATTTAAAGGTTATTAAAAGTTTACACTTCAAATATTCTATATTATGGAGTGTCATGCATATTAGCTATGTTTCCATTCGTTCTAAGTTTTTCTGAAAGCCCTTTGCAAATAATTTAAAGGCTTCAAATTATGTTGCGTTTACAGGAAATTTGATAGAAAATGGTGTTCTGCACACTATTTTTTTAGTTCCGCTTTAATGTATTGAAATCCCATTTTTTCAAACAATTCTATGTATCTGGGATCTTCTTTCAGCGATTGAAACATGGGTTCTTCCTTTAGCCAGGTCATTTCCACTTCCTTTCGTGCATGCGATCTATTCAGCCATTCAAAAGCCATGTCTAGGTCATCGACATGTAAGTAATAAAGTGCAAGGAACCATGCCGGACTTCCCGATTTGTTATTTACGAACTGTCGTTCTAATGTGTTTAAGCTCGCGTTCAATTGGGTATTGTCTTTTTCGATCTCGCTATGGATAGCAATGAGCCAGTACACAATTGGTGGTCTGTCCTGATGCTGATCCAGGAGTTGATCTAAGTGCTTTTTGGACTTTGCTATTTCGCCCATATAGTAATACCATTTGGAAGTTTCCAGCAAATAGAAATAGTTGTCCTGATATAAAGGATCATAAAAATCTAATTGTCGAATGGCTTGCTCCTTATCTCCCTGCATAAAAAACAAAAATGCTTGTTGCATGTAGTCTAGACCATCCGTTGGGTTATTGGCGATGTCATCTTCGATATTCTTCATCGCAAAATCGAATCTTCCAGTTTTTCTATTGTAGTCAAAGGACATTTGACCAGCTTCCACACCACCGGGTTCATTGAGGATCGCATTGAATCGCTCCTCCGATTTACCAATATCTAGTTCATAGTAAAAATAACCACCGTGTAATTGTGATTTGATGTATAGAATGTTTCTCCCAGAAGCTAGGCTATCTACTGTCAACGCTGTTTCCAATATTCCTTTCGATTTTTCCCATGCTTCTTTCTGGGGCATCAAACCCCAAACTGCCCCTGAAATTAGATAAACAGTTCCTAAACCAATGTAAGCTTCTACGAAATTAGAATCGATGGCTATAGCTTGTTCGTACAAACCAATTGAATTGTTGAGCCCAAATTCACTAAGCTTGTCTAGTTGATATTCAGCTTTGAGATAAATTCGATAGGCTTCTTCACTTGTGGTAGGTTGATATTGTAAGGCATTCAGTTCATTGTTCGCAATGTTTACGCGCATGGATCTGGCTACATTTTCGGCTACTGAAGCCTGCATTTCAAATATCTCATTCGTCTTCCACGTTCCTTTATATTCCGAATCCCACACTTGATCAAGCGTATTTGCTTCAATTAGTTTTAAATTGCTTTGCACTGCATCGCCTGAAAGCTTAAAATTACCCTCCAAAACATATGCCACCTTAAGCTCATTTGCAATTTCGCCAAGATCCTTATTCGTGTCTTTGTACAGGATCATAGTCGTAAAGGGAATCACTCTATCGATCCCCTCGATATTGGCCAGTTTTGAAATAATGGCATCAGTGATTCCATCACTGATGTATTCCAGTTCCACATCTCCGCTCCAATTCTTCAAAGGTAAGACAGCGATGGTTTTTTCTTTTTCCACCGAAGAAACCCTTTGTTCACTTTTCCATGTAAGGTACTGGTAAACCGATAATGTTCCAATAAATAGAATCACAATAGAAAGCCAGACTAGAAGTCGTTTATTCCTCTGGTTTTCACTTTTTGGTGCGCCTTGTGGTCTTAAATAGTTATTCGATTTGGACAATTCCAACTGCAACCGAGCTTCTCCCGGTGGATAACCAAAATATTCATGAAAGCAAGTATTGAAGTAGGTGGGACTACTGAAACCAACTCGATAGGCAACTTCTGAAGCCGTGACATCTTCCTCTTGAAGGAATTTAAGTGCCTCTTCCAACCGAATCTCCCGAATAAACTGACTTACCGATTGGCCGGTCGCCGATTTCAACTTACGATGTAGCTGAGAGCGGCTTACTCCGGACTGTCGAACCAACTCACTCACGCCAAATTGTTCGTTGCTATAGTTTTCGAGAACAAGGACCCGAAGTTTATCGATAAATGCACTGTAATTAGCCATCATTCTTAAATAAGGCACATAACCAGAGGAGCACCTTAAATATAACTAATTTATTATTAGATAGTTAACCATACCCATAGAATCTAACACTTAATAACCCCAGCCTAGAAATTGTAATGAGTCGTATCTTTATTATTCCCCTCCAAAAATTATCCTTAACTTTATGTTCCCCGCTACTTATGTGTTAACAAAATTGTATTACAAACCATAACGATCGGAATATGAAACCAACCTTTTCCCTCCTGCTTAGTCTATTTTTTTCTTTCTCTTTTTTACTTTCTACTTCAGCGCAAACCGAAGCATCCGAAGACAATGTCTTCAACGGACTGAAACTCCGTGGCATAGGACCGGCTTTTATGAGTGGACGTATCGCCGACATTGAGACCCATCCGGAAAATGAGAACATCTGGTATATCGCGGTGGGCTCCGGCGGGGTATGGAAGACCGAGAACGCCGGAACTACCTGGACCCCTATATTCGACGATCAACCCTCCTACTCTATAGGTACCGTAACCATAGATCCTAATAACCATGATGTGATTTGGGTAGGAACCGGAGAAGACATTGGAGGTCGGCATGTAGGATATGGAGATGGGGTCTACAAGAGTTTGGACGGAGGAGCCACCTGGGAAAATATGGGATTGAAAGATTCTCAGCACATATCTAGAGTTATCATTCATCCCGAAAATAGCGATGTGGTTTGGGTGACCGCTCAGGGTCCTCTATGGAGCAAAGGTGGAGACAGAGGCCTGTACAAATCGACCGATGGTGGTAAAACATGGAAAAAGACCTTAGGTGATAGCGAATGGGTAGGCGTTACCGAAATGGTCATGGATCCCAGAAATCCGGATGTACTATATGCTGCCACCTGGCAACGGCATCGTACCGTAGCTGCTTACATGGGCGGTGGCCCGGGAACGGGTCTCTATAAAAGTAAGGATGGAGGAGATAACTGGACGGAACTCACCAACGGACTCCCAAAATCCTGGAAAGGAAAGACCGGACTGACCATTTCTCCGCACGATCCGGATGTATTGTATGCGGCCATCGAATTAGACCGAAGAACCGGTGGTTTGTATCGCTCGGATGACGCCGGAGGTTCCTGGAAGAAGCAATCGGATGCAGTGACTGGTGGAACAGGACCCCATTATTATCAGGAGTTGTTTGCCTCACCACATCAGAAAGACCGATTGTATTTAATGGACAACACCTTGCAGATTTCGGAAGATGGTGGAAAGACCTTCTACCGTATGAATAGAAGAAATAAACATGGTGACAATCACGCCATTGCCTTTAAAAAGAACGACCCAAACTATGTGTTGGTGGGAACCGATGGTGGGTTGTATGAGTCTTTTGACCTAACAAAGTCCTGGAAATACGTCGAAAACTTGCCGCTTACGCAATACTATAAAGTAGCAGTAGACGATGCGGAACCTTTTTATAATATTTATGGCGGAACTCAGGATAATAGTACGCAGGGAGGTCCGTCCAGAACCGATAACGTGCATGGGATTCAGAACAGTGATTGGCGAGTTATCTTGAATTGGGACGGGCATCAGCCCGCTACAGAGCCCGGCAACCCTAATATCGTGTATGCCGAGCGTCAAGAAGGAAATCTGTCACGTGTGGATATGAGTACCGGCGAAGTGGTCGACATTCAGCCACAGCCCGGAGAAAATGAAGATTTTGAACGTTTCAACTGGGATGCCCCAATTTTGGTGAGCCCGCACTCCCCTACCACCATTTATTTCGCTTCTCAACGGGTTTGGAAATCGGAGAACCGCGGAGATAACTGGACGGCCATCTCCGAAGATCTTACGAGGGACCAGGAGCGATTGACTCTCCCAATCATGGGCAAGAAACAATCCTGGGACGCCCAATGGGATGTATATGCCATGTCTAATTACAATACGATTACCTCCTTGGCAGAATCTCCCAAACAAAAAGGGCTTCTGTATGCGGGTACAGACGATGGGCTGATTAATGTAACCGAAGATGGAGGCAATAATTGGCGTACCATTGAGGTGAACAAACTACCGGGCGTGCCTGCAACGGCTTTTGTAAACGACATTAAAGCAGATCTTTTTGATGCCAATACAGTGTATGTGGCACTCGATAATCATAAATATGGTGATTTCAATCCGTATCTACTGAAAAGCACGAACAAAGGAAAATCCTGGACGTCCATTTCGGCGAATATTCCAAAGCGAACCCTCATATGGCGTTTGGTTCAGGATCATGTAAATCCGCAATTACTTTTTATCGGAACTGAATTCGGCCTATATTTTTCTGTAAATGGAGGGAGACAATGGACTCAGTTAGAAGGGGGTGTTCCAACGATTTCGTTTAGAGACCTCGCCATACAGCGTAGAGAGAATGACCTGGTGGCCGCATCTTTTGGGCGAGGATTCTACATATTGGACGATTATTCCGCCCTGAGAGATGTATCAGATGCCACGCTTCAGCAAAATGCCAAACTTTTCCCCGTAAGGGACGCCTGGTGGTATGTTCCTCGTTCCCAATTAAGTTTCGATGCAGGAAAGGGAAGTCAGGGTGATTCCCACTATGTAGCTCCTAATCCTGAATTCGGAGCCCAATTCACCTACTACCTAAAGGAAGCTCCGAAGTTGAAAAAAGACATCCGAAAAGAAAAGGAAAAAGGCATGACCAATACCGACGTCCCTTTTCCGGGTTGGAAGGAATTGGAAGCCGAAAAAAGAGAAGAAAAAGCGGAGTTGCTCTTTTCCATCGCCCATACAGACGGCAGTGTTATTCGGAATATTTCAACTCCTGCCAAGGCGGGTGTAAACAGAATCAACTGGGACCTGCGCTATCCGGCCACCGATCCCATTATGCTTACAATGGATAAGAAGCCGGTGAACGAACCATCCGGTTTCCTTGCTCCCCCTGGGAATTATACGGTAACCATGTTCCTTTCTAACGGCGGACAAGTGAGCCAACTCTCCGATCCTGTTTCGTTTACAGTGAAACCACTGCGACAGGGAGCACTTAAAGGAGCTACCCCAGCTCTGGCCTCTGAATTTTGGCGTGGTTTTGAAAGTACTTCCAGAAAGGCCTCAGAGTTTAACCTTCAGTTCAGTAAGACTCACAAAAGGGCACAGGCCATGCAAATTGCTCTGAGAAGAAGTGCAACGCTTCCCGGTAGTTTAGATACAGAAGCTGCGCAAATACTAAAGGATCTTCAATCATTACAGTCCGATTACTACGGAAATCAGGCCAAGCAGGAAGTAGGAGAAAAAGATCCTCCAACTGTGGGCGATCGCATGTTCGCCATCTATCGAGGGATAGAACGTTCCACCTATGGGCCTACCGGATCTCATAAAACGCAATTGGATATAGTAAACAAAGAAGTTGCTTCCGGTTTAAATAGGCTTAGTGGTATAAAACTTCGATTAGACAGTTTATACGAAAAACTGAAGGCCGCAGGAGCTCCCTATGTTGAAAATTAGGTGAAATTGAGAGCCGAAAACTAGCGTAAATGGTAGTTCATAGAAGAATAGCTACCGCTAAACGAATAAAGTTTTTTTTGTAGGAAGAGCTACCAGAAATTTCGTACATTTGAAGTATCAAACCTCACATCTTCAGAGAACTAGTTTTTGTGTAGCTCGCCTGCAGCTTCCTACTTCATTAAGGGTTTGCCCCTACTTCTAAACATGATCTAATGAATGTATTTTGGCATTAGGTATTGTCTACTTATATAGGGTAAAAGTTTATTAGCAAGTAGTAACCTCAAAA
>JBCBDM010000055.1:0-19135 GCA_038529705.1 Bacteroidota bacterium | reverse complement strand
CATCCAATTTACCAACGAGATGCAGAGTTTTTTGAAGGAACGACATATTGTAGCTCCCGAAGATGAAAGTGCTATTAGCACGTTCAATACCCTGGAGGAGGCGAAGCGTTACTACGACCTCATGGCTATGATCAAACTTTTCTTTTGGGTGGTAGGTATTTGTACCATCATTGCGGGAGTGGTTGGGGTAAGTAATATCATGTTAATCATTGTCAAGGAAAGAACCAAAGAAATTGGAATACGAAAGGCCATTGGAGCGCAACCCTGGTCCATTATCGGAATGATCCTGCACGAGTCTATCTTTATTACCGCTATTGCGGGATTTTTAGGATTGATCGTTAGTATGGGGATCTTAGAGGTGGTCGGTCCGAACGTTGAAATTGATTATGTAGTGAATCCTTCCGTGAATTTCAATGTGGCCCTTACTACCGTAATTGTCTTGATCATTGCTGGAGCGTTGGCTGGGTTTTTTCCCGCCTGGCGTGCCTCACGTATAAAACCCATAGAAGCCTTAAGAGAAGAATAATTATGTTTAATCGAGATCGTTGGAGTGAGATTTTAGAAGCTTTGAGCAGTAATTGGTTCAGGACCTTTTTAACTGCTTTTGGAGTGATCTGGGGGATCTTTATTTTGGTGATTTTACTGGCAGCTGGTAAAGGATTGGAGAATGGCGTAAAGGCCGATTTTGGTAATGTGGCCACCAACACCATGTTTATGTGGTCCCAGACCATTTCCAAACCCTACAAAGGATTGCCAAAAGGCAGGCGTTTTCGATATCGAATAGGAGATGTTCAGGCTATTAAGGACAATGTGCCTAACCTGAGATTTGTCTCCCCGCGAAACCAATTGGGAGGTTTTGGAGGAAGTAATAATGTGGTAAGAGGATTAAAGACGGGGGCCTATAATGTTTATGGTGACTATCCCGAGATCATTAAACAACAACCTATGGATATCACCAGCGGGCGGTTTGTTAATTATGGAGATATCAATGAGAAACGCAAGGTAGCGGTCATTGGAGAAGGGGTGAAGAATAGTTTGTACGAAAGAGGTGAAGATCCTATTGGCACCTATATAAAAATAAGTGGGGTCAATTTTATTGTCGTTGGAACCTATAAGAAGAAATCTCAGGGCGGTGATGGAGAAGAAGATCAAAAAGAAATTTATGTTCCCTTCACGGCATTTTCACAAGCGTTCAATCAAGGAGATAGGGTAGGTTGGATGGCTATCACGGCGGAAGACGGCTCTTCGATTACGCAATTAAAGGAACAGGTCTTTGATGTGATTAAACAACGTCATACCATTCATCCAGATGACGACAGGGCTATTGGAAATTTTGACCTTTATGAACAATACAGTAGGATAGAAGGGTTGTTCTTTGCCATCAAATTAATTGCCTATTTCGTTGGTTCGTTAGTGCTTATTTCCGGAATAATCGGGATTAGTAATATCATGTTAATTGTGGTCAAGGAAAGAACAAAAGAAATAGGGATTCGTAGAGCACTAGGAGCTACTCCCTGGTCCATTAGAGGGCAGGTATTACTTGAGTCTATATTTTTAACCATAGTTTCAGGTATGGTGGGCATCTCATTTGGAGCTTTCATCATATATCTTATCAATATGGCATTGGACGCAAGTGGGCCTGTGGATATGTTTGCCAACCCAAGTGTAGATATTAAGGTAGTGGTCATCGCTCTTACTATCCTAATAATTTCCGGACTTATGGCAGGGTTAATTCCTGCACAAAATGCAATAAAAGTTAAACCCGTTGACGCGTTAAGAACAGAATAATCTCAACCAAGTTTCTTATGAAAAAAACAGTTACCATTATCATCTTAGGAGTAATTCTAATTTCATTCCTGGGAGCATTGTATTACCTATATCAGAAAAATCAGGAAGATCCTGTGGTGTATACCACCGAAACAGCGGTTGTAGAGACCATCATCAAGAAAACGGTGGCCACCGGGAGTATAGTGCCCAAAGAAGAGGTGCTTATCAAACCGAACATCTCGGGGATCATTGATGAGATCTATGTAGAGGCTGGCGATATTATCCAGGCCGGCGATCTCATTGCCAAGGTAAAAGTGGTTCCCAACGTGAACTCTCTTACTAGCGCCAAGAATAATATCAATGCGGCCAGGACACAAGTGGAAACCGCTCGATTGGCCTTTGAGAGCCAGAAGAGTATTTATAACCGTCAAAAAGAACTGTTCGAAAAAGGAGTGATTTCTGCCAATGAATTTGATAGTGCTCAACTTACCTACGATCAGGCGCAACAGCGTTATAATCAGGAAAAAGTAAATCTGACGGGAGCACAGCAAACTTTCGACATTGTGAAGACTGGTACCACCAGAGGCCTTGGAGCTTCGGCAAACACTGAGATCCGAGCTACCGTATCCGGAATGGTCCTGGATGTCCCTGTAAAGACCGGAAATCAGGTGATCGAAGCCAATAACTTCAACGACGGGACCACCATTGCTACTTTGGCCGATGTCAACAAAATGATCTTTGAGGGAAAGGTAGACGAGAGCGAAGTGGGTAAGATTTCAGAAAATTTACCACTGGAAATAACCGTAGGAGCCATCGAAAATAAAAAGTTTGAGGCCGTTTTAGATTATATCGCCCCTAAAGGAGTGGAGGAAAACGGAGCCATACAATTCGAGATAAAAGGTACCTTGAGCCAAAAAGACACTACTTTTATTCGTGCGGGACTAAGTGCCAACGCATCCATTATCCTGGCAAAAGCGGATAGTGTTTTGGCCTTGAAAGAGGGGTTGATCCAATACGACCCCAAGACCCAACAGCCCTTTGTGGAAATTGAGAACGGCGATCAGAATTTCGAGAGAAAAGAGATCGAGTTGGGGATAAGTGATGGGATCAATGTGGAAATTAAGAGTGGCCTGAACAAAGAAGACAAGGTGAAGGTGTGGAATCAATTGAAGCCTGCTCAGGATTTCGGCGGTGGAGGACGTTAGTCTCTCAGCTTATTTTTACGATCTTTGTAACACTTTCATCATTCAAAAGACAAATGCATCAACTACATTCAATTATGAAGAAAATAGGAATTTTAGCCCTTCTCCTGTGTTTTGCTTTTTCCGCACAGGCTCAGAATAAGAAATGGACACTGAAAGAATGTGTAGAACATGCTCTTCAGAATAATATTTCTATCAAACAAAATGAGTTGGATCTCGAATTGGCCGATATCGAAAGATTAGATGCTATTGGGAACTATCTCCCGGGATTAAGTGGTTCGGCTTCCAATTCCTGGAATACGGGTCTTACCCAGAACATTACTACAGGTGTTCTTGAAAATCAGACTTCCCGAAACTCCTCATATAGTCTTACGGCAGGGGTAACTGTCTTTCAGGGTTTGAGAAACTTACGGGCGATGCAACGGGCTAAACTCTCCAAGCTTTCGGCAGAATATGGTTTGTCGAAAATGCAAGATGATATCTCACTTTTTGTGGCGAACGCATATCTGAATGTGCTTACCAATAAGGCGAACCTAGAGGCTTTGATCTCCCAAAACGGGGTGACGCAGGAGCAGATCCAAAGAACTGCAGATCTTGTAGACGCTGGAGTCCTTCCTAAAGGAGATCTTCTAGAGATTAGGGCGACGGATGCTTCAGAAAAACAAAATATCGCCCTTACTGAGAATACGATGCAAATTTCCCTCATCAGTTTGGCGCAGCTACTCAATATAAAGGAATACGAGAGTTTTGATATTGAAGATGAAGGATACGATATTATTGATGACGGTATTAGCCAGAAATCCGTAAGCGAATTGATCGAAGCTGCCAAGGATAACAGAAGTGAGATCAGAATTGCTGAAACGAATTTTGAGTTGGCTAAGAAGGACCTTCAAATAGCCAGGTCTGCTTACCTTCCCACCTTAAATGCCTTTATTAACTACAATACCAGAGAATCGGACAGAGCAAGTGGTTTTGAGTCTGTGATAGATCCCAATAATCCTTTCGTACTTACTGAGGCTCCCGTGGGAGTGGTTGAAGGGACCGGACAGTCTGTATTTGGATTGAACCCAAATATTCTTGAGGTTCGCGAATTGGACCCCCTACCTTTCGAAGAACAGTTGTATCTTAACGATGGTATCTCATATGGTGTGCAACTCAATGTTCCCATTTTTAACGGATTCGCTACCCGGAACAATGTGAAACGTAATAAGGTGAATGTGAAACGCCAAGAGTTCCTATTGGAGCAAGCCAAATTGGATCTGGAGTCCAATGTATATCAGGCCTATGTGGATGCCAAAGGTTCTTTAAAGTCCTATGAGGCAGCTCAGTTAGCGTTAGAATCTCAGGAACTGGCCTATCAATACGCTAAAGATAGATATGATGTGGGATTGACCAATGCGTTCGATTTCAGTCAGTCCAAGTTACGTTTCGATAATGCAAAAATTGAGGCCAATAGAGCCAAATACGATTATATATTTAAATTGAAAGTATTAGAATTGTATTTTGGGGTCTCTGCAACCGACCTAAAGTTTTAATTATGAGTAGAAAAACAATCATTTGGATATCAGTTATAGGTGCTGTCGCCCTCTTAGCCTTTCTATATCTGGGAAGTAGAAAGAGCAGTACCCGGGGTATGAAAAAGGTGGAGGTCTCGAAGATAGAGCCTATTACCATTATTGAAACCGTTGCTGCCACCGGAAAGATACAACCCGAAGTGGAGGTGATGCTTTCCTCTGAAGTTTCGGGAGAGATTATTGAACTCCCTATTAAAGAAGGGCAACAGGTTAAGAAGGGGGATTTGTTGGTTAAAGTTAATCCCGATCTAAGCTTATCTGCCTTGAATCAATCTCAGGCGGGACTTCAAAACGTAAGAGCGCTATTGGCGCAGTCCGAGGCAAGTCTCAAAAATGCGGAACTCAATTATAACCGAAATAAGTCCTTATTCGAAAAAGGAGTCATTTCTAAAAGTGAATGGGATCGATCGGTTGCCGATTTTGAAATGGCGAAGGCCAATAAAGAATCTGCATACTACAATGTGCAGAGTGCAGCAGCCAATGTCAAACAAAATCGGGATAATTTGGCCCGGACCAGTATCTATGCTCCCATGGATGGAACCGTTAGCAAGCTTTCTGTAGAACTTGGGGAACGCGTCGTTGGAACCGCTCAAATGGCAGGTACGGAGATCGTACGTGTTGCGAACCTGAGCAATATGGAAGTGGAGGTTGATGTAAATGAAAATGATATCGTAAAAGTAGCGATTGGAGATTCTACCATTGTGGAGGTGGATGCGTACTTGAAAAGAGAATTCAAAGGGATAGTTACAGAAATTGCGAACTCGGCAGAGACGGCGCTTTCGGTGGATCAAGTTACTAACTTTAAGGTGAAGGTGAGGATCCTTCCCGAGTCGTATGCAGACCTTACAGAAGGGAAGCCAGCGTATTTTTCTCCGTTCCGCCCTGGAATGACGGCAACGGTAGATGTGATAACCGATAAGAGAAATGAGATTATAGGAGTCCCTATTAGCGCAATCGTGGTAAAATTACCGTCGGATACCATAAGCAAGAAAGCAGGATCTGTTGCGGAGGTCAAATCTGAGAATGAAGAAAAATTTGAAGCCGTTTTCGTTAATAACAACGGAGAGGCAGAATTGAAGATCGTAGAGACAGGAATTCAAGATGATAGTAATATCGAGATTACTTCTGGCCTATCAGAAAATGACCTTGTCATTACCGGGCCTTATAATTTGGTGACCAAACGCTTAAAATCTGGTGATAAGGTGATGGAGGATTCTGAAGAGGATAAAAAAGAAGAAGATAGCGAAGAAGAATAATGGCAAACATACTTTGTATAGAAACAGCAACCACAAATTGCTCTGTAGCGCTTTCGGTAAACGGAAGCGTTATTGCTTTGAAGGAGGATAATAGCAAGGGCTATTCTCATGCCGAACGTTTGCATGTGTATATAGACGAAGTGCTTACAATAGCAAAGATGTCCAAAGCTCAATTGAATGCCGTAGCCGTGAGCAAGGGTCCCGGATCCTACACGGGGCTCCGCATTGGGGTATCGGCTGCCAAAGGGCTTTGCTATGCACTGGACTTACCACTTATTGCCGTTCCTACCTTAACTTCACTAGCTGGGAAAGTAGTTACTTCCAAAGGAGTGGTAGTTGCCATGTTGGATGCCAGAAGAATGGAAGTCTACAGTGCTGTGTTCTCTTCAGAAGGGTCGGAAATTCGGGAAACCAGGGCAGAGGTACTTACCAAAGAATCGTTTTCAGAATATCTGAATAATGGCCCAGTAACGTTCATAGGCAGTGGTGTGGAAAAGTTTGCTGCTATTTGTGAGCATGAGAATGCAAATTTTATAAAAGACCAATTGCCCTCCTCTGCTCAAATGGCCCCATTAGCTGAGGCTCTATACAAAATAAGCGACACTGAAGATGTCGCTTATTTTGAACCTTATTATCTAAAGGATTTTATTTCCGGTTAGGCCTCTAAAACGTATCGAGGTGTTTGATAACTGTTACCAGGTCTCTCTCGATATTGAGATCCAGTTGTTTTTCTCTTACATAGTCCTTGATAGCGTCTTTGTTATTTCCAAATACCTTGAGCTTTTTGCTTCTGGAAGCTGGTAGCTCGTAGTATTTTCCGTTCTTATCTACAAGGTAGTAGACGGGCTTGTCCTTAAAACTAGCAGGAATATCTCGTGTAATGGATGTCGTGGCCTTTTTCGGGGGAGTAAAACTCTTTTTTGGCTTTTTGAAAAGCCCAACCTTGTCTCCTTCGAAAAGAACATGGAAATAACCACCGCCTTCAATACCTCCTTTATACGGGGCAAAGATGTAGATGTCGTTAACGATCTTCACATACACATCCGGCGACTTCGTAAGTACCTTCGCCTCAGAATCACTGGTCGTCAGGGATTCTTTGATCTCGATCTCATCTGCCACAGCGTTGTAGCGCAAAGCTACATTATTAGCCCAAAGTTCGTCGTTCTTGTATACATTGCCTAATAGGTAGCTGGGATGATTGTATGGAGTCCCGGTATAACTATCCTTATCGTTAAAATCAATACCTTTATTTTGTCTTTTAATGTACTCATCCATTTGATAGAGGTCATTGGTAAACTGTCTGTTTCCATACACTCCATCAAAAGCTTGTGCGGTCAGATTCATCGACAACAATAATACACCCGCAATTAAAATCAATTTTCTCATCACTGTAATTTTACTTATTTATTTACCCCTCAAAATTAGAAAAGCTGAGGGTCATAAACTAATCAAAAGTCATACCTTTTATTAATTTAGAGTCGTATTTTATAAATATAGACTACGCTGGTTGCTTTAAAAAGGTGAATAATGAGTAGTTTAGTTTTCTAAAGATAAAGCTAAAAATTAGGATTAGGGAAGTGGCTTAATAAAAAGTTAATTTTGAAAGAGATAGCTCACCTACCCAGTTGTATTTTTTCTCAATCCTAAAATCTCTTAGACAACCAGAATGAAGAAAATCCTAATTGTAATTCTTTTTATGGGTCCGCTGGCGTTTGCGCAGGACATGAATCGTGAATATCTCTCTACTCAGTCGTACGATTCGCTTATAAACCTATACGATGACAACGTTGAGGATACGATAATAGCCAAGAAGATCGCTTCGATGTATATAGAAAAGGCCAGGAAGGATAGAGATAGTATTAAAATGGCCAGGGGGTACAGCCGTCTCTCCTTCGTTTCGGAATATCCGGAATCCCTAAAGTATTTGGACACAACCATACAACTGTCCGAGAATAGCGACCATAAAAACTTTCCCACGGTGGGCTACTTGTTCAAGTCCTTGTATCTGTATAATAATGAAGCCTATGAAGAGAGCCTCCGGAATGCGATTTCCGGTTATCAATATGCAAAGCAAAAGGGTAGTGTTGAACAACAGATAACCGCCCTACACCAAATCAATGGGATCAATGAGCTATGGGGAGACTTTAGTCAGACACTGGATGCGGAGCGGCTTACCTACAACCTGTTATTAGAGAACAGGGGAATCGACAGATTCTACGAGCATTATTTGTCCTCATTGGAAGGATTGGGAAAGTGCTATGTAAGGTTGAAAAAGCCGGATTCGGCTTTGTATTTCTTTCAGAAAGGAATAGAAAGATCTTTGAAAGAAAAGGATTCTACCACCTATCATGCCTTTGTGTCTAGAACCGGGACTGCTCTTTATGTGAAGGGTGAGTATCAGGCGGCATTGGACAGTTTGAAGAAAGCAGATCAGTACAGGGATTTCTTTATCAATAGTTATCCTGTTTTTTATAACTATTATGTAGGGAGTATTTATCACAAACAAGGTAGAGAGGAAGAAGCAATGGTGCATTTCAAAAACGTAGATTCTATCTATGAAGAACATCATATACTCTCTCCGGAATTGCCATTAGTCTACCACAAGCTCACCCAGTATTATAAGGACAAGGAGGATAAGGAGATGCAGCTTCAATACCTCTATAAATTGGTCTTGGTGGATAGTTTGATCGATGCCAAGCAGATCTACATCAAGGAGAAAACCGAGAAGGAATATACCATTCCAAATTTACTGGAAGATAAAAATCAATTGATTAGCGGGCTTAGATTACAAAATCGTAAATCGGCTATAAAAGTGTGGGCTACCCTTCTTGGATTACTACTGGCGGTTTTGGCCCTTGTTTATTATTTTAGAAGGCAGCGAATTTATAAGAAACGCTTTGAGTCGCTCATGGAGCAAAATGGAGAGAAGGTAGAGTCTGCAGTCGCGGTGGCCGAATCCATACCCGCAGTACAAAAGAGTGAGATATCCGAGGAGACAACGGCCGAGATCTTAGGGTATTTGGATAAGTTTGAAGCCAAAAAGGGATATTTGTCCCAGAAAGTTTCACTTAGCGATACGGCAAAAAGTTTCGGAACTAATTCCACCTATCTTTCCAAGGTGGTGAACATAGAAAAGCAAAAGAACTTTTCGAAATACATCAATGACCTCCGCATTACATATGCCTTCGAGGAACTAAAGACCAATGCCACTTTTAGAAAATACACCATAAAGGCAATTGCCCAGGAATGCGGTTTTAAAAGTGCTGAATCCTTTTCTAAGGCCTTTTATAAAAAATATGGGATATATCCTTCTTTTTATATCAAACGGCTGAATGGCGGAGAGGGAAGTATATAAAACTAAAAATGCCTTTCAACATGAAAGGCATTTTTAATACGATACGTTTTTGGCGAACCACTACAAAGTGTCATAATACTGCACCAATTTAGCCAGTGCGTAACCTTTGTTGAGGTTTAGTCTGTTTTCCTTTACAAACTCCTTAACCGCTTTTTTGTCTTTTGTAAATACCTTGAGTTTTCCTTTTCTTGATTTCGGAAAGGCTTTGAAGCTTCCGTCGGCTTTATTCACAAGGTAGAACGTTTCTTTGTTCTTATAGGAGGCAGGAGAGTCTCGGGTAATAGAATTAACCGCTTCCCGTCCTTCAATGTATACTTTGGTGATCTTCTTGTATAGCGCAAAATGATCCCCTTCCTGAAGTACCACAAAATAACCGGCCTTATCGATTCCGTCTTTCACCGGAGTGTAAACAAACATCTTGTTCAGGATTTTGATGTAGATATCCTCATTTTTCACCAGAACCCTCGCACTTTTGTCTACATCTTTCATTCCGGTTTTTACTTCTATCTCGTCCCGTTTCGCGTTATATCGCAGCGGAACATTCGAAGCCAGAGTTTTACCATTCTTGAATACATAACCATTTACGAATTCTTTATTCTCATATACCGAACCTGCGGCGCTAAGGTCGCTGGAAGTAATGGTAATGGGTTTGTTTGAAATATATCGATTGGCATCTTTTTCTTCGGTTCCCATTTGGGAATACCCTAAAGAGGCCGTTAAGAAAAGAAAGGAGAATAGTTTGATCGAAAGGGTCTTTTTCATAATAAATTTTTAAATAATAGCTAAACGCCAAAAGTATATTTAATTCTGCTGAACTTGAAACATAGGAAGTCTCCGTTTATAAATCTAGATAGAAATCTTCCTAATCACGGTCGTTCTTGTTGCACAAGAAGGTGCGAATATATAAAATATACGATTCGCAGATTGTTAAAAATGAGTAAATAATGAGATTCGGAATTTGTTTAACGGGCCCTTAGAGGCATTCCGGTATCACTTGAGCAATTCCAATGCCATAGTCGTTTCCGTAACGGGTAACTTACAGGTGTTGTTCACACAAACATAGATAAACGTTTTTCCTTCCAGATACCTTCCTTTTAGCAAAGGCATGTTACCGGGTTTTGTACTTCCAGCAACCAATTTACCTGGTATATAGGATTGATTGAGTTCATTAACCTTTTCCAGGGCATTTTCCCCCACGACTACAATCTCAAAATATTTGGATTGATAATGAGATAGAAGGTCGAGCCAATTAGAGAATCCGCCAGGATACTGTTCTAGTTCGGACTGAATATTCTTGAGCATTTGAGTCGCTGTTTCCGCATATTCTTTATGGTCCAAATGGTGGGCAAGTACAAATAGGTTCTTGGCCATGATCGAATTGGAAGCAGGGATTACATTATCACGGTATTCAAAAGAACGAGTAACGATTTCAGCATCTTCCTTGGAGGTAAAATAGAACATGCTTTTTTCGGTATCGAAAAAGTACTCGAAAGCGTATTTTGTCAAGGCATCTGCTCGTTCGATCCATTGCGCATCCAGGGTCACTTCATATAAAGCGATGAAAGCATCAACTATCGTTGCCGTATCCTCTAAATATCCATTGATAGTGCTTTTTCCATCCTTATAGTTATGGAATAGTGCCCCATTGGGCTGTATTTGTTTTTCTGAAATAAGGGCAGCATTGGTGAGCGCGGCGTTGAGATATTCCTTTTTTCCGAACACCTTATAGGCATCTACATATCCTTTAATCATTAACCCGTTCCAGGAGGTGAGGGTTTTGTCGTCCAGACGAGGTTTGGGTCGTTTATTTCGGAATTCGAGCAATTGTTTTCTCCAATCGGATTTTTTTCCTTGAAGTTCGGTTTCAGAAATCGAGAAGGCAGCAGCGATCTCACTATCACTTTGGTCCCGGATAAGTACATATTTTCCTTCCTCTTCCCACAATCCAAAATCATTGATGTTGTAATATTCCTGAAAAAGGGCAAAATTATCTTTCAACTGGGTCCGTAGCTCTTCTTCCGTGTAAATATAATAGGCTCCTTCTTCCAACTCACCTGTTTCCGTTTGGCTATCAGCATCAAGAGAGGAATAAAAGGCTCCTTCTTTCGAAGTCATCTCCCTGGAAATAAATTCTAAGGTCTCTTCTACAATTTCTTTGTATAGTGGTTTTTTGGTTGCGGCATAGGCATTGGAATACAGGCTTACCAGTTGTGCATTGTCGTATAGCATTTTTTCAAAATGAGGTACGTGCCATTTCTCGTCTACACTATAGCGGGCAAATCCACCACCTATATGGTCGTAGACCCCTCCATAGGCCATTTGATCCAGGGTAAGGGTTACATGGTCCATAAGTTCGGAATCGTTATTCTGTATCGCTTGCCTTAACCAATAGGCCACATTATTGGGCATCATGAATTTAGGGGCTCTTCGGGTTCCCCCAAAGCGTGTATCGAAACTGGCCTTTAACGTATTCATAATGGGTTGGGAGTCGAAGGTTGAAAAATCTACCTCGTCTGTATTTAAGGTGATGAGGTCCATACTCTTGATTCCTTCTTCAAGACGAGCTGCATAATCGTATAACTTCTGAGGTTCCTCTTCGTATAAGGACTGTATTTGATCTATCGCCTGGATCCAGTCGGCTTTAGGAAAGTAGGTGCCTCCCCAAACGGGCCTTCCGTCGGGCAAGGTAATAAC
Source organism: Bacteroidota bacterium (assembly GCA_038529705.1). GTDB lineage: Bacteria > Bacteroidota > Bacteroidia > Flavobacteriales > Flavobacteriaceae > Aureisphaera. The sequence goes on along the minus strand of JBCBDM010000055.1, from coordinate 7,287 downwards.
GTTCAATGGCCAGCCGGCACTACCAGTCATTAATTGTACGGCATTGATATAGGTTTGATCTACATCCGGCCGTTCTTCCCGATCCACTTTTACCGAAATGAAGTTTCGATTCATCACGGACGCTACCGTGGAGTCTTCAAAGCTTTCTCTTTCCATAACATGGCACCAATGGCAAGCGGCATAACCAATACTAACGATCATTAATTTATTCTCCTTTTTAGCCTCTTCTAAGGTTTGGGCATTCCACGGTTTCCAATCTACTGGATTATGCGCGTGTTGAAGTAGGTATGGGCTGGTCTCATGAACGAGATCATTGGTAAAAGCATGAGTTTTCACAGTTTCGTCTTTTGAAGTATTGCAGGAAACTAACAACAAGGTTAGTCCGATAATCGATAAAAAATAACGCATATGGATAGGTATGGAAAACAAAAATACGCTTTTGACCTTTCAAAAGCGTATTTATAAAAAATTTGTGATGCGTGTTATTTTACCTCGAAGGTAATTTTAACATTTACACGAAATTCAGTTACATCATCACCATTAACAACGGCACTCTGTTCATTTACATAAACCGACCGTATCTGCTTTACACTTTTAGCCGCATGTTTTACCGCTTTTCTCGTAGCATCCTCCCAGCTCACATCCGAATTGGACAATACTTCTATTACTTTTAATACTCCCATTTTAATAGATTTAGAATTAGTATATCTAAAGGTAGTGAATATATGAGAAAAGAAACGACCGTTCGTCGAAAACACTAGCCATTTATGGCTTCTACAGTGGTTACACGTCCCTGGAGCATTTCTTTCAACATAGTTTCAATGCCATTCTTTAAAGTTACTGTAGACGATGGGCATCCGCTACAGGCTCCCTGGAGGATAACACGCACGGTTTTAGTGTTTTCATTGAAGGAATCGAAGGCAATATGGCCTCCATCACTGGCTACGGCAGGTTTCACGTATTCATCCAGAATGGATACGATTTCCTTTTCTATGTCTGTTAATGGCGCTCTTTGCCCAATATCGTTGGCTTCAGGAGCAGAAGAATCCATTTTCCTTGAAAGGATCTCATCTTCCAGAATAGTCTTGCCCTCTTCGATGTAAGTTCGGATAAACTCGCGAAGTTCCATGGATATGTCTTGCCATTCGGCCATATTATATTTAGTTACGGAAACATAATTGGCGCTAATGAATACCTCTTTCACAAAAGGAAATACGAATAAGGCCTTTGCTAACGGGGCATGAGTGGTATCATCTATACTTTTAAATTCGAAAATACCATCTGCAAGGGGTTTGTTAGCTACAAACTTCATCACAGAAGGGTTGGGTGTGCTTTCCGCATATACGGTAACAGGTACCTTTGTTTTTATGGTGTTTTCCGTGATTACAGCGGCTCCGGACGTCAAATATTCCGAAATTGAGCCCGCCACTTCATCCTGAACCTCATTCCATTCTACAATGTTGTATTTCTCAATAGCGATGAAATTCTGGGAAATATATACCGTTTTAACGAAGGGTAAGTAGAATAGTTGCTGGGCAATGGGACTAGGCTTGGCTTCGTCTATGTTCTTGAATTCGAAGCTGTTGGCCTGCGTCAGGAAGGAGTTGGCCACAAATTTTACAATATTCGGGTTATTGGTGGGTTGTATGGATATGTTAAAATCTCCCATTTATCTCATTTTTTTGCAAAATTACTAAAGAAAACCAATGTATTCAATATATTTGGAACCTTAATGACCTACTTTATGAAAAAATTATTACTCCTCGCTTTAGTAATGGTTTCGTTTATTGGCCATGCCCAAATCACAGTAGATGAGACTTTGACGACCCAACAGCTTGTACAAGACATTCTGATAAACGGTACCTGCGCTCAAACGTCCAACTTCATGCAGAGTACTGGTACGGACTTCGGTGACGATAATGGTATTGGGGCTTTCGATGCGAACGGATCGGACTTTCCCTTTGCGTCAGGTGTAATACTTACTTCTGGAAATGTGGCAAACGCACCTGGACCCAATTTAACCGTGCACAGCGACGGTGGAGGCGGCTGGCCTGGTGATGCAGACCTGGAAGCCTTTACTACGGCTACCAATACAAACAATGCCTCTTGGATACAATTCGACTTCGTGCCATTTGTATCTACCATAAATTTCGACTTTATAATGGCTTCGGAAGAGTACAATCAAAACTTCGAATGTACTTTCTCCGATGCATTTGCTTTTATTTTAACAGATAACGTAACCGGAGTGACCCAGAATTTGGCAGTACTTCCTGGTACCACCATTCCTATTGAAGTAACCAATATACGGGAAGAGGTTCCCGGCCAATGCGATGCAGTAAATCCTGAGTTTTTCGACAAATACAATTTCGATCCCTTTAATCCTGCAGTGGATGCGGCGATCGACTTTAACGGTCAAACTGTAGAATTAACCGCTACAGGACCTGTAATAGCAGGAAACCCTTACACGATCAAGCTGGTAATTGCCGATGAAACCGATACCGCCTTTGATATCGCCGTTTTTTTGGAAGCCGGATCCTTTAATATTGGTAATGTTGATCTTGGGATTGACCTTACGATAGCCGGGGGTAATGCGAGATGTGCGGGAGTGGATTATGAAATCGTACCGGATTTAACCGTTCCTTCAGGAACTACATTCGAATGGCAGTTTGAAGATCCGCTGGGATCAGGAATTTTTGTTCCTTTTGTTCCTGCTGAAACCGGACCAACTTTAATAGTGAGTAATACCGGAAATTATAAGTTAATTGCGGATTTTGCCGGAGTTTGTACTTCGGAAGGGGAAGTGTTCATAGAATTTGATACCCCATTCCCAATAAACCCCACCCCGGACCCACTCATTAAATGTGATAGCGATAATGATGGTTTTACCGAATTCGACCTGTCCATGGCAGATGCCGATATAACGCTGGCAAACCCGGACCTGGTGGTTTCCTATCACGGAACGCTTCTGGATGCTCAAAATGATGCGCTTCCATTGCCTATGCTGTATACCAATGACGATATCTATAATGATAGTGTTTGGGCTAGGGTAACAAGTATGACCAATAGTTGTGTGGAGACCGTAGAGTTGTTTCTAGAAGTAAGAGATTCTCCTGTAGCCACGACCCCAGCAGAACCCTTGCGTTTGTGCGATGATATTGTAGCCGATGGATTTACCTTCTTTGATCTAACGGTAGTAGAGCCCGAAGTGTACGGAACCATGGATCCTACGGAGTTTGATATCTATTACTACGTGCTGGAAGCGGATGCCATCGCTGCAGGAGACGTGGCGTTGACTGCGCCGGATTTTTCCCTGGCCATTCCAACACCAACCAACTTTTTAAATTCTAGTAACCCCCAGACCATTTATATTTTAGTGGTGGGGAATACTACCAGTACCAGCCCTCCAAACCCAAATGGAGCGGAAGGGTGTTATGATATTGTAGAGCTGGAGTTGATCGTAGATCCACTTCCTTTGGATTTAGGACCTTTTGAAATGTTCCTTTGTGATGACGAACTCAACGGTAGTACTCCTACGGACCAGATCTCTACCTTCGACCTTACCTCTCAAAATGATGCCTTGACCGGAGGGGATATGAGTTTAACCGTTACCTGGTTTGCTTCTGCTGCCGACGAAGCAGCGGACATACCGATTCCGGATCCTACCATGTATCAAAATATTGCCACGCCTCAAACGGTGATTGGACGTATTACTACCGAATTTGACTGTAGTATTACATCTACCCTAACGTTAACGGTATTACCTAATCCAACGCCTACAGTCCCCACGGCTTTGGAAGAATGTGATGATGATGATGACGGTTTTGTAAGCACCTTTGACCTTACTACTAAAGATGCGGAGATCATCAATGGGGAAACAGATGTTTCTGTATTATACTACGAAACCTTGCCTCAAGCCGAGGCTGGTGTGGCAGGTACTGAGATAGTTGGTTTGTATACGAACATTGTTGCCAATAGTCAGATAGTTTATGCACGAGTGACCCGTGATGTTCCTCCCGGGATCTTGCCTTGTTTTACGATTGTAGAGTTGGAGTTGGTTGTGGTTGCTTTGCCTCCGATGCCTGATACTTCTTTAGGTTTTATGGATCCATTGTTGTCCTGTGATGATGATGGAGATGGTCAGGCGGTATTTGATTTAACTTCTCAGGATGTTGGTGTTTTAGCGGGTCTTCCTGCGACGGATTTTGTGGATCCGATTTTATATTTTGAGAGTGAGGCTGACGCTATTGCGGGTGCTCCTTCGATTGCTCCTTCGAACGCTTTTGTAAGTGGGGGTCAGACCATTTGGGTACGTTTGGAGAGTTTGGCCACGGGCTGTGCACGTATTACTCCTTTTGAGATTGTTGTGGGCGAGTTTCCTGTATTGGGTACGCCCAATGATTTGTTTTTATGTGATGATGAGGTAAATGGCAGTACTTCTACCGATGGGTTATCGACCTTTGATCTTACCTTGAATACGGATGTGATCAATCAGGGAGATGCTAGTATTACTGTGGTGTATTACGGTAGTGCTGCGGATCAGGCTGCGGATATTCCTGTTGCGGATGCTACGGCCTATCAGAATATAGCTTCTCCTCAGCAGGAGATTTTTGTAACGGCGACCAATTTGGAGGGTTGTCCTGCCCAGACGAGTTTCTTTATCAATGTGGATGCCAATCCTAATGCTGCGGTTCCCACGCCATTGGTGGTTTGTGATGATGACAATGATGGTTTTTATAGTTTCTTTGATCTCACGGTTAAGGATGCTGAGATTGCCAATGGGGAGACGGATGTAGATGTATTGTATTTTGAGAATGAGCCTTTGGCTGTAATTGGAGATGCGGCCTCTGCCTTGCCTAATCCTTATACGAATATAGTTCCTTTCAATCAGACGGTATTTGCTCGTGTAACGCGTAATGTAATTGGTTCTCTGCCTTGTTTTACGATCGTTCCTTTAGAATTGGTTGTGGAGGAGTTACCGGATGAGCCTACGGCAGATTTTATCAATCCTATGGAGCTTTGTGATGATGATGGGGATGGATTTGTGGAGTTCAATCTTGAGTTGAACAATGATCCTGTATTGGGTACTCAAGAGCCGGTTACGGACTTTACCATTAGCTATTATGAGAGTGAGGCCGATGCGAATGTGCCTCAGAACCCTATTCCCAATCCGGATATGTATACCAATATCACGACCCCAACCCAGACGGTATGGGTTCGGTTGGAGAATATCACTACGGGTTGTGCACGGATCACTCCTTTCGATTTGCAGGTGAACGATCTTCCTGTGATCGGAGTAGGTCCTTTTGAGATGCTCTTGTGTGACGATGAGCAGAATGGGAGTAGTGCTACCGATGGGATCTCTACCTTCGACCTTACCAGTAATAATGAGGACATTACTTTGGGTGATGCGACCCTGGCCGTATTCTACTATGAGACTACGGACGATCAGACCAATAACATTCCTATTGCCGATCCGACAGCCTACCAGAATCTATTGGCGAATCCTCAGACGGTTTATGTAACGGTCTTTACCGATGATGCTGTTCCTTGTAGTGCGGATACTACGGTGACCCTTCGGGTACTTTCCAATCCTACGCCCAACACGACTCCGGAGGATCTGGAGGTTTGTGACGATACGGACCGCGATGGTATTGCGGAGTTTGTTTTAACGGATGCGGATTTGGATATCATTGGGGGAGAGCCGGATGTGAATGTACTTTACTATGAGACGATAGAACAGGCTATGGAAGGGGTAGCGGGGACCGAATTGTTGAGTCCTTATGAGAATATCATTCCCAATGAGCAGGTTGTTTATGCTCGAGTGACCAAGGATGTACCTCCTGCCGAGCTAGCTTGTTATACGATCGTGGAGCTTACCCTTCGGGTAAATCAATTGCCTGATGACAGTGCGCAGATCAGCGATGAGATCGATTGTCAGATTCCCTTTGTAGGAGAGGCCAGCATAATCTTAGACGATAAGAATGTGGAGGTATTAAATGGGCAGGACCCGAATGATTTTACGGTGATGTATTTTGAGACCCAGGCCGATGCTACGGCGATGACGGGTGCTATTGCATCGGGGGCTCCCTATGTTTATGATACGACCGAGCGTACGATCTATGTTGGGATTCTCAACAATGAGAGCACTTGTTATGTTGCTTATATAGAAGGGGAGAATGCGTTGAGCTTTCTTTTGGCGGTCAAGGAAGGAGCTACGGCTACCGAGCCGTTGTTGCCCTATACGATTTGTGATAACTATGAAGAGAACGACGGTATTGGTCAGTTTACCTTGATCGTAGACCCTGATAATCCAACGGAGTTGGATGCTCAGGCTCAGGCGTTGTCCGATGAGATTCTAAACGGACAGGATCCGATACAGTTCGAGCTTACCTTCCATGAGACTTTGGAGTTGGCAGAGGAGGGGATCGATCCGCTGTCCAATGTGTATATCAATATTATCAACCCACAGGTGATCTATGCTCGTGTGACCAATCTGATAGATCCGGCCGATGAGAATGCTTGTTACCAGATCGTACCGGTGACTTTGGAGGTAAACCAGTTGCCTATTGTGATTTTGGAAGAGGAGTATCGATTGTGTGTGGATGCCAATGGGAATCCTATTGAGCAAGAGGAGGGGGCTACTTCTCCGCCGTTGATCGATACGGGCTTGGATCCATCGTTGTACAGTTTTGTATGGAGTTTGGATGGTGAGGTATTACCCAATGAGGTAGGTCCATCGATCACAGCCTTGGCAGGTGGAGTATACGAGGTACAGATCACTCAGTTGGAGACCGGATGTGTGAATATGGTTGCTACCACCGTGGTATTATCCTCTCCACCTTTGACCTTCGATGCGCAGGTGGTTAGTGGTGCTTTTGATGCCACCCATGTGATAGAGGCCACTGCCGAGGGCTTGGGTGAGTATATCTTCCAGTTGGATGATGGGGCTTTCCAGAGTGAGGGGACCTTTACGGGAGTGGAGCCTGGGAATCATATTGTAACGATCAAGGATGCCAATGGATGTGGTAGTGTCACTATCGAATTAGGAGTGATCGATTACCCGAGGATCGTCACCCCGAATCAGGATGGATTCCACGACACCTGGAACATCATCGGAATTGCCAATGGAGACCCTACCGCAAAAATTTATATATTTGACAAGTTCGGTAAATTGTTGAAGCAGATTAGTCCACTAGGTGCAGGCTGGGATGGAACCTATAATGGAAACCCATTACCCTCGAGTGATTACTGGTTTAGAGTGGAATACAAAGAGAATGATACCCAAAA